>NZ_JBIAWF010000020.1:0-144427 GCF_042895325.1 Streptomyces sp. NPDC001407 | reverse complement strand
ACGTGGCTTCTTCTTGGCCATGCTCTCCATGATGGACATCCTTCCGGGGCCGAGGCCCCTGATCTCGGATGTCCGTCAAACCGAACCAAGCCCAGGGTGTGGACGGAGTGCATGTGTCTCCCGTCCTGGCAGCAAGAGGATGACCTGCAGTGATACGGCTAAGACGCTGAGGACGGCATAAGACGGATGTGGGCAGCGTCCAGAGGGCAGGGCTGGGGATGGTGATCGCGGTGCCGTCTTGGCCCCGGTTGCCGTCTTGCTCGGATGCCGGTTGACCTGCGGCTTTACGGCAGGGACGGCAAGTACGGCAACCGGGAGGCGCGGCCCGGGTCTCAGCCCTCGCTTCGTTCGGGGCTGGGGCTGAGGGGGTGGACAGTGGGGCAGTAGCGCCGCCAGGCGTCCAGGAACTTGTTGCGCGTGTAGCCCTTGCGCTGCGTCCTGTCGGGCAGACGCACGTTGCCCGAGCTGATGCCGAACTCGCGCAGCATCGAGCCGAGATCGCGTGCGGTCAGGCCGCCGCGTCCCCATTCCGCCCAGGGGCTCTCGGGGTCCTGCCGAAGGTGGGTGAGGAGTTCGTCGGTGGTGAGGCTCTCGGCCTCGCGCTGAGCGACGAAGACGCGGCGGATGTCGGCGAGGATGCGTGCCCCGCTGGGGTGGTCCTCCTCGGCCTGGGCCTCGGCGGCGACCATCTGCGCACACGCGGTTCGCGCGCGGCGGGGCCAGTGGCCGCCGGCCAGGTCGGCGGTGATGACCAGGGGTTCCCAGGTGTCGGCGGCGCGGTCTTCGACCGGCATGACTGGCTCCAGGTTCGCCGCTTCGTCCAGCAGCGGCCTGGTCCATCGTGCGATGCGGTCGCGCAGGCCGTGCAGGGTGGGGGTGTCGCGGCGGGAGCGGAAGGGCGAGACGTGCTCGCCCTCGGCCCGGCGGCGCATGCGGATGACCACCGACCGGTCCATGATCGTGTCGGGCAGATCACCGATCCCCGCGAGGGCCGCCATGGCGAAGGTGGCGAACTTGTGGGGCGTGTGGTCGTTGCCGACGACGCGGGTGACGTAGCGGTTGCGCTGGTGTCCGGCGTTGAGCAGACCGCGCATCTCCTCGTTCTTCTCCGCCTGCTTCGGGGTGCCGAAGATGGTGTCCGCCTCATCCACGAGGAGGGTGGGCGGCTCGTCGGTAATCGAGCGGAAGATCGCTGCCGGGGTGGTGTTGATGGTGAGCATCGGCTCGTGGACTGTCTCGGTCAGCACGTCCAGCAGCCGCGACTTGCCGCATCGCTTCGCCGGTCCCACCACGGCCAAGCGCGGGGCGTGCTGCCAGGCGGGCTGCAGGTGGGTTGCTGCGACCCACAGCGTCACCGCGTCCAGCGCCTGCTCGGAAGGCAGGATCACGAACCGGGCTATCTGTGACCGCAGTTCGTCCAGCAGGCCAGCGCCTTCGGTCGCCTCCGTGTCGGCTGTCTCCTGTGGCTCATCGGGCTCTCCCGCCTCCGGCATCGGCACCTGCTCGTCCGGTGCTGCCGAGTCCTCCGCCTCATGGCTGGCGACAGGATCGATGCCCTCTGTGGCGGAAGCCTCGGTCAGGTGGGCGCCAGGCTGGCCGGGAATCGCGACCGGCGGCCAGGAGGAATGGGGGGATGCGCTCGTGGCGTTCGGGGTCGTAGGGTGCAAGTTGAACTCCTCCCGGTGGGGCGCAGGGCTGTGCTGGCCCGTTTCCACCGCTTGATCGGTTTGCAGTCGGTTACTGGGGTTCGCTGGGCCCTTGGCGTCGGAAGCGCCGGGGCCCGTTCTCTTTGGCGCCACGAAGGCCGCCCTTGATGCGACGAGGACACTACGTCCAGGCCTAGCGGCAGTCCATCCGATCTGTGTCAGCTCAGCGCAGAACCATCCACCAGCGTTCACGCTGCGAGGCCCAGCAGGTTCAGCAGGTCGGCGGTCACGACGCGGTACGCCTTGCCCAGCCGTAGGACCTTGCACGGGTACTGGCCCCGCTTCGCCAGGCCGTACCCCTTGCTTCGCCCCAGCCCCAGCGCCCGGTTGCCGGTGTCCAGGTCAATGGCAGCAGGGAGAGTCAGCAACTCCTCCCGGGTCATGCCCTTCGACTGGTCGGCGATCTCACCCTTGTGCATACGGCCCTCCGTTCACGACTGAGCCCTCGGCGAACGCGCCAACACGTCCGGCTCCAGGCAGTCGATAACCAGTCTGACCGAGCTAATGTGTCGCCATGACACAATGCGATTCCGACCATGGAGATGACGGGGACGACGTCCCCGAGTGGGCGGACCAGGTCATGGCCACGGTGGCCGCCGAAGTCCGACGGCGGAGGAAGGAGCTGCGCATGAGCGCCCAGGACCTAGCCGACGCCTGCGCGGAGATCGGCTACCCAATCCCGCGCAACGTGATCGCCAACATGGAGTCCGGCCGACGCTCCACCCTGCCCCTGGTCGAGGTCATGGTCCTGGCCAAGGCCCTCCGCACGCATCCGATCTGCCTGCTCTACCCGGTCGGCTACGTCCGCGAAGTCCAGAAGCTCCCCCTCCGGGAACCCGAGCCGACTTGGAACGCCATGCACTGGTTCACCGGCGACTCCGACGGGTTCGGCGTCGAGGACGCGATGCTTCGCCGCTTCCGCGCCCACGCACGCGCCGAGCGTGCCGCCCTCGCTGCGCTGGAGGGCGAGAAACGAGAGCGATGGAAAGCGGAGACAGCCGACAACCCTGCCGACCAGGAGGACGCGTTGCGCGCCCAGGCCGACTACGCCGAGAGAGCCGCACTCGCCAAGTACCGCCTCCGCAGCGCACGCGCCTTCATCCGCGAAGACGGCGGCAACCCACCCCACCTGCCACCTGAACTCGCTGACGTTGACCCGCCCACCACCAACACCACCGAGGAGAACAGCATTTGAAGGGCTCCACCCACCGCCGCTGCTACTGTCGCGATCCCCAGACCGGCAAGCCGCTCGGTAAGTCCTGTCCCAAGCTCTCCAGCCGCAAGCACGGCTCGTACTCCATACGCCAGGAACTTCCGCCGCACGAGGACGGCAGCCGCCGCTCCTTCAGCCGTGCCGGCTACGAGAGCTTGAAGGCCGCCCAGGCCGACCTTGACCACGTCCGTGCTCTCCTCGGCCTGGCCGACGCTGACGACGCCGAGGGGCTGGCCCAGATCGCCAAGCTGCTGGAGACGGTGGCCGACGAGAAGGCCCCGTTGCCGGACGTCGATGCGACCCGGCGTCGCCTCAGCCACGGCTTGGACCTGACCAGCCGACTCACGGTCGGCGAGTGGCTGGACACGTGGCTGTCGGGCAAGAAGGGGCGGCAGAGTGCCATCAGCCGCGACGAGAGCAACATCCGGGTGCACCTCAAGCCGAGGATCGGGCACCTGCGGCTTGACCGTCTCCGGGTAACCCACCTCTCGGAGATGTTCGAGGCCATCGCCGAGGCGAACGTCGAGATCGCCGAGGGGAACACCGCACGGCGCAAGGCGTTCGAGGACCTCGCCCAGATTCCCTGGAAGGGCCGCGAGCATCGCGCACGGCGCAAGGCGATGAAGGCCGCCATCGCCGAGATGGAGCCTTACCGCCGCATCGTCGGTCCGGCCACGCGTCAGCGCGTGCGCTCCACGCTGCGGGCCTCGCTGAATGCCGCGATTGCACAGCAGCTGATCACCTTCAACCCGGCGGCTCACGTCGAGCTGGAGGCGGGCAAGCGGCCCAAGGCGCTGGTGTGGACGGAGGAACGGATTCTTCACTGGAAACGCACCGGCGAGAAGCCCTCGCCGGTAATGGTGTGGACGCCGGAGCACACCGGCCTCTTCCTCGATCATGCGGCGGAGGACCGTCTGTACTCGCTGTTCCATCTGATCGCGTTCCGCGGCCTGCGACGAGGCGAGGCGTGCGGCCAGAAGTGGACCGACACGCACTTGGACGCGGGGCTCATCACCGTCGCCAAGCAGCTCGTCGTCGACGGCTGGGAGGTATACGAGGACGACCCGAAGACCGATGCTGGCGCGCGGACCATCGCACTGGACTCCGGTACCGTTCAAGCCCTGAGGCGGCACCGCCTGCAACAGGACAAGGAGCGGAAGGAGTGGGGTCCCGCCTGGGTGGAGACCGGCCGGGTCTTCACCCGCGAGAACGGCGAGCTGCTGCACCCCGCCAACGTCACGCGCCGGTTCATCGAGCTGTACGAGGAGATCGGCCTCCCGCCGATCCGGCTCCATGATCTGCGTCACGGCGCGGCGACGCTGGCTCACGCGGCCGGGGCCGACCTGAAGGACATCCAGGAGATGCTCGGGCACTCCTCGATCACTATCACCGCGGACACGTACACGAGCCTCCTCCCCGAGGCCGACCTGGCGATCGCCGAGGCCGCAGCTCGTCTCGTACCGCGAGCGCGGGCCAAGGGCACCCCGTCCGCGGAATCCGGGCCCGACGAGGCCGACGAGTCCATGCCGGATCATGCTGATCCGTCGGGCGAAAACTCGGGGTCTGGCGCCCCGTCCGCTCACGCATCGCTCACGCAAACGGCCCCGGACGAGGAGTCCGAGGCCGAATAGAACGCCTCCCTGGGGAGAAACCCCAGGTCAGCGCGTTACCGCATGGTGCCCCCGGGCAGATTCGAACTGCCGACACCCGCTTTAGGAGAGCGGTGCTCTATCCCCTGAGCTACGGAGGCGCGGGCCGCCGCTGAGGGCGGCCCAGAACAGGGTAGCGGATGGGGGTGCGCCGGTGGTGGGCGGTGGGACGGTTGCCGGTACGGGTAGGGGATCGGGCGTTCCGGGTCAGCCCGCGACGCGCTCCCCGTGCAGCCACGCCACCTTGTCGTAGAGGTCGTCCGCCGAGAGCGCGGACATCATCGCGTTGCGGGCCTGGGCCTCCGGGCCCGACAGGTGGTAGAGGCGGGTGCCCATCTCGCGGGCGACCAGCTGGGTCCTGGCCGTGCGGTCGTGGCGTTCGGCGTTGTACTTCTCCAGGCGCTGGACGGTGTCCTCCTCCGGGGCGTCCAGGAGGGAGCCGATCACCACGGCGTCCTCCAGTGCCATGCACGCGCCCTGGGCCGCGTACTGGAGCATCGGGTGGGCGGCGTCGCCGAGGAGGGCCACGCGGCCGTCCGTCCAGGTGTCGACCGGGTCGCGGTCGCACAGCACCCACTCCTTCCAGTCCGCGCCCAGCTCCAGCAGGCGGCGGGCTGTCTCGCCCAGCTCCGGGAAGCGGTCGAGCACGTGGGCGCGTTCGGCTGGGCGGCCCACGACCGCGTCGCGCGCGCCGTTGTCGCGGGTGGCCGCGAGGTTCAGGTGCGTACCGCCCGCGATGGGGTAGTGGACGAAGTGCCACTTGGGGCCCGCCCACAGGGTGACCGTGTTCCAGCGCAGCTCCTCCGGGACCAGCTCCATCGGGATCACCGAGCGGTAGATCGTGTGGCCGGACACCCGCGGCTCCCCGTCGCCGACGAGCTGCCGCCGGATCGCGGAGCGGATGCCGTCGGCGCCGATCAGGGCCGTGCCGGTGAAGCGGCGGCCGGTGTCGGTGACGGCGGTGACGCCCGTCGCGTCCTGCTCGTACGAGGTGACGGTGAAGCCAGCGGCCAGGGTGACGGCCGGTGCGGCGCGGCAGGCGTCGAGGAGGGCCTGGTAGAGGTCGCCGCGGTGCACGACGGCGTACGGGTTGCCGAAGCGCTCGCGGTAGCCGCCGGTGAGCGGCATGACGGCGATGCGCTCGTCGGTGGTGCCGTCCATGAGGCGCAACTCGTCGATGTGCACGGCTCGTTCGCGTACCGCCTCGCCCACGCCGAGCCGGTCCAGGGCATGGAAGGCGTTCGGGCCCAGCTGGATGCCCGCGCCCAACTCGCTGAACGCGTCACGGCGTTCGAGGACGGTGACGTGGTGGCCGCTGTTGTTCCGCGCGATGCCGAGGGCCGCCGCGAGGCCGCCGATGCCACCACCGGCGATGAGGATCTCCGCCATCTTTCTTCCTTCGTCGTTCAAGGGGCAGGGGGTCGCGCGCTCAGGCTCCGGGCGTGCCCGTGGCGGGCACGGTGTGGCCGGGGAAGAGGCGGTGGAGCTCGGCGTGGAAGCCCGGGAAGGTCTTGGCCACGCAGGCGGGGTCGTCGAGGGTGATGCCGGGGACGGCCAGGCCGAGCACGGAGAAGGCCATGCCGATCCGGTGGTCGCGGTAGCAGGCGATCCGGGTGCCGGCGGGCTCGGCGGGCTCGATGGTGATCCGGTCCTGGCCGACCTCGGTGCGCACGCCCAGGGCGCCGAGGTTGCGGGCGACGGCGGCGATGCGGTCCGACTCCTTGAGGCGGGCGTGCGCGATGCCGCGGATGGTGATGGGGGCGTCGGCCAGCGGTGCGATCGCGGCCAGCGTCATGAAGGTGTCGGAGATCTCGCCCATGTCGACGCAGAAGCCCCCGCGCAGCCGCCCGGTGCCGGTGACCGTGGTCGCCCGCTCGCCGGTCTCGACCCGCGCGCCGGTCCGGCGCAGGACGTCCACGAAGCGGAGGTCGCCCTGGAGGCTGGCGCGGCCGAGGCCGGGCACGGTGACGGCGGTGCCGGTCACGGCGGCCGCGGCGAAGACGTACGAGGCGGTGGAGGCGTCCGGTTCGACGGCCATGTCGATGGCGGTGTAGTCGCCCGGGTCGATCCGGATGGTCCCGGCGGCGTCCTCGGTCACCTGCGCGCCGAAGCGGCGCATCAGGGCGAGCGTCATGTCGATGTACGGGCGGCTGACGAGCTCGCGTGCCGAGAGGGTCAGGGGGGTCTGCATCAGGGGGGCCGACATCATCAGGCCGGTCAGGTACTGGCTGCTCAGCGAGGAGTCGAGGCCGATCCGGCCGCCGTACAGGCCCTCGGACTCCACCACCAGCGGCAGCCCGCCCTCGGGCGCCGTGCGCACCCGGGCGCCCAGCTCCACCAGGGAGTCGGTCAGCGGCCACAGCGGGCGGGCGCGCAGCTGGTCGGTGCCGTCGAAGGTGAACTCGCCGGAGCCGGTGCCCGCGAAGGGCGGCAGGAAGCGGGCCGCGGTCCCGGCGTCGGCGCACCAGACGTGGGCGCTGCCGACCGGGCCCCTGCCGTTGCCGGTCACCTCCCACACCTCGTCGTCCGGCCCGGCCACGACGCGGAAGCCGAGCGCGGACAGCGCCGTACGGAAGGCGAGCGTGTCCTCGCTGACGAGCGGGGCCCGCAGCCGGGTGGTGCCGACGGCGGCCGCCGCGAGCAGCAGGGCGCGGTTGGTGATGCTCTTCGAGCCGGGAATGCGGGCCGTCAGCGGAGAACGCGGTGGGTGAGTCGTGACGCTGGTCGTCATGACCGTCCTTCGTCGGGTGCGGGTGAGAGTGCCAGTGCCAATGCCAAGGCAATGCCAGTGCCGATGCGGGCCGGCTTTTGGCTGGTCGCGCAGTTCCCCGCGCCCCTTACGGGCGCGGTTCCCCATGTGTTGATGCGACATTGGCTGCCTGAAGGCCCCCGCTTCAACCGATTCGGTGCGACTTCGTCAGGAACGGTTCACGCGGCCATGTCGGCGACGGCCTCGGCCACGGCCTGAAGGGCGAGCCGGTAGGAGCCGAATCCCAGTCCCGCGATGGTCGCCGTGGCCACGGAGGAAATCACGGAGACATGCCGGAAAGGCTCCCGCGCATGGGGGTTGGAAAGGTGCACTTCGATGACGGGCGCCGAAATCATGGCCACGGCATCACGCACCGCATAGGAATAGTGCGTGAAAGCAGCCGGGTTGAGCACGACGGGCGTGTGCGCGTCGGCGGCCTCGTGCAGCCATCCGACGAGCTCGCCTTCCGTCTCGGTCTGCCGGACCTCGACCCGCAGGCCGAGGCCGTTGCCGGTCCGTACGCACTCGGCCGCCAGCTCGGCGTACGTACGCGACCCGTAGACATGCGGTTCCCGCAGGCCGAGGCGGCCCAGGTTGGGGCCGTTGAGCACGAGGACGCGGGTCACGCGGGCACCGCCAGGCCGCCCTCGTGGAGCAGGACGAGGCGCGTCAGCGCGACGCGGCCGGAGATCTGGAGCTTGGCGAAGATGTGCCGCAGGTGGGTGTCGACGGTGTGCGGGGAGATGCTGAGGACGCCCGCGGCGGCCCGGTTGGTCAGACCGTCGGCGACCAGCCGGGCCACGCGCAATTCGGCGGGAGTGAGGCTCGCCCATCCGGAATTCAACACTGCTGCGGGCATGACGAAGTTCTCCTCGGTCGGTCCGCTCGTCGGCGGGAATCGCCGCTTGCGGATCCGACTGTGCAGGGGAGTGAAAAGGGCCCGCAACGCGGAAAGGCCCACTTCGTCAGGTGCTGACGTCAGCCCCGGGCGAGCCGGGGGAAGAGCGCCAGGGCGTTGTCACGGCCGATCGCCGTGCGCTGCCGCTCGTCCCAGCCCGGATAGGTGTGGAATCCGGTGACGTTCTCGGTGGTGTGCTCGGCGGGCATGAAGGGATAGTCGCTGCCGAACAGGATCTTGTCCGGAGCGGCGAGTTCCGTGAGCGCGGGCAGCGCGAATTCATTGGCCGACATGGCGATGTCGTAGTAGATGCCGCGCAGCGAGGCGATCACATCGGCGGGGGCGCGCCCGGTGAGGTACTTGCCGATGGTGGGCCCGTAGGTGAGCCGCTTGGCGAGGAAGGGCAGGGTGCCGCCCGCGTGCGAGACGATCAGCTTCAGGTGCGGGAGCCGCTCCAGCACGCCGCTGAAGAGCAGGCTGACCACGGTGCGGGTGGTCTCGAAGGTGAAGTCGTAGAGCGACGGCGGCAGGTCGAAGGTGGCCAGGTCCTGGGCCGGCGGGGCGGCCGGGTGGACGTGCAGCGGCAGTCCGCGCTCGGCGATCTCCGCGAGCAGCGGCTCGAACTCGGGGTCGCCGAGGTAGCGGTCGCCGTAGCTGGTGAGCATGCCGACGCCGTCCAGCCCCAGCTCGTCGACCGCGTAGGCCAGCTCGTCCTTGGCGGCGGCTACATCCGGCAGCGGCAGGATGGCGAACGCACCGAAGCGGGTGGGGTGTTCGGCGATGAGCGAGGCGTAGAACTCGTTGACCGTGCGGGCCATGCGGACGCGGTCCTCGCCGTGCAGGAAGCTGACGCCGGGGGCGGTCACGGACAGGACGGACGCGGCGATGCCGTGCCGGTCCATGACCTCCAGGCTGGCATCGGGGGACCAGGTGGGGTAGTCGACGCCCGGGATGGCGACGCTGTCGCCGAGTGCCTCCCGGTAGGCCGGCGGGATCGCGTGGTGGTGGACGTCGATCAGACCGGACGGGTTGTTCACGGGGATCTCCATGGGTCTTCGGGTCGGGCTGTCATCGCTGGTCGGCGGTGCCGGGTGGCAGGGCGTCGAGGGTCACGCCGAACCAGGTGCGGTACGCGGCGAACACCGCCGCGTCGTCCGCCAGTTCCTCCTGGACGCGGTGACCGCGCTCCGTGCGGGTGAGGGTGCGCCCGCTGAGGGTGACCCGCCCGGTGGCGGTGGGCAGCGAGCACACCTGCCGGGCGAGGAAGGGGGACTGCGGCGCGCTGCGGAACCACCACACGGTGGGCGCGAAGTCGGCGAGCTCGCGCGGCCGGGTCTCCAGCCGGTACTGGAGCTCGCCGTCACGCAGCAGGTCCAGGTCGCCGTGGGGCGCCTCCGCGAGCTGGAACGTCCCTTGCGGGTCGGGCTGTTCGGCGCGGACGTCCAGGCGGAGCGGATGGCGGAAGCCGCGACCGTAACCGACGTCGACGAGCCAGGGCTCCGGGGTGTCCTCGGTGGTCACGCGGAGGATCAGGTGCCCGAGCAGCGGCCCGAGTTCACCGTCCTCCAGCACCCGGCCGGGGAGCGGCTCGACCCCGAAGCCCAGGGCGCGCAGCAGTTCGTAGAAGGCGCCGTTGAGTTCGTAACAGCAGCCGCCCCGCTCCCGCCCCACGATCTTCTCCAGGGCCGGGGTGCCGAGGCCGATCGGCATGCTGGGCCTGCCGAAGGCGAAGTCGACGTTCTCGAAGGGCACGGAGAGGACGTGGCGCTCGTGGAGTTCGCGCAGGGCGGCGGAGTCGGGGCGTTCGGGGGGCTTGGCGCCGATGCGGCGGAGGTAGGAGTCGACTTCCGCGGCGGTCAGGCCACCCGGCTCCGTGGCGGTGTTCTCAGGCATGCCGGCGGCGCTCTCAGACATATTCGGCGGCGTATCGGGCGACGATGCGGGCGGCCTTCTCCACGTCCTCGGCGTACTGCGCCGCCTCCGGCGCCGGGCGGCCGTCGTCGGCGGAGACGCCCAGCTCCTTGAAGAAGCGCTCGAAGCCGCCGGGAGTGAAGATGATCAGCATCTTGCAGGGGGTGTCGCTGACGTTCTTGAAGGCGTGCACCTTGCCGCGCGGGACGAAGATGAAGGCACCGGCGCCGACGGTCTGCGAGAGCTTCTCGTTGGAGATCTCCAGCTCGCCCTCGATGAGGTAGAACGCCTCGTCGGAGTCGTGGTGAATGTGCAGCGGCGGGCCGCCGCCCGGCGGCACGAGGGCCTCGATCAGCCCCAGGGAGCCGTGTGTGTTCTCCTCGTCCGCCTTGATCGTGTAGTGGTCGCCGAAGACCCAGCGCTTCGGCCCCGCCTTCGGCGGGATGTAGACGATGTCCTCGGACTCCTCGAAGCTCACGTGTGTTCCCCTCTCCCTTCCTGCCGGAGCTCCTACTCCACGTGGTGCGCCCGTTTTTGGCATCACGTGATCCCGTGATTTCCGTGCACCGCACCCGTGAATACGGGATGGCAGCGGCGCGCGGGGCGGTCAGGGTGGGAGGGCGCGGCGCGCGGCGCCGTTCGTGACAACGCACGAGGAATGGATGGGAACATGACCGCTCGATTCGCAGGCAAGGTCGCGCTCGTCACCGGTGGCGGCTCCGGCATAGGCCGCGCCACCGCCCTGGCCTTCGCCCGGGAGGGGGCCACCGTGGTGGTCGCCGGGCGGACGGCCCGAAACCTCGCGGAGACGGTCCGGCTGATCGAGGAGGCGGGCGGCCGCGCCGACGCCGTCACGGCCGACATCGCCGTCGCCGCGGACGTGGAGCGCCTGGTCGGTACCGTCGTCGAGCGGCACGGCGCCCTCGACATCGCGGTCAACAACGCGGGTTACCTGCCCACGCCCGCGGAGCTGGCCGACCTCGACGAGGAGACGCTGGTACGGACCCTGGGCATCAACGTCGTCGGCACCTGGCTGTCGATGAAGCACGAGGTGCGCCACATGCGGGCCCACGGCGGCGGGGTCATCGTGAATGTGGGGTCGGTGGTGGGCGCGCACCTGACCATCCCGGGCGCCGGCGCGTACGGCGCGAGCAAGGCGGCCGTCGCCGCGCTGGGCCGCAGCGCGGCCCGGGAGTACGCGGCCGACGGCATTCGCGTCAACACGCTCAGCCCCTCGTCGATGGACACGCCCATGTCCCTGCTGGAGGGCGAGACGGAGGCCGAGCGCACCGAGCGCGCCAAGGGGATGTTCCCGCTGGGCCGCATCGGCAGTGTCGAGGAGGGCGCGGGGGCGGTGCTGTGGCTGGCCTCCGAGGAGTCCGGTTTCGCGCTCGGCCACGACCTCGTCATCGACGGCGGCATCACCGCCTGACGGACCGCGCGCTTCCCGTCGCGCACATGTGCCCCGGTCCCGCGCTGCGGGGGACCGGGGCACTGTGCGCAGAGGCGGCCTGGACGGGGGATATCAGGCGTCGGCCCCTGCGAGCTCCTGCCGCAGGTCGGCTGCGGCGGCCGGCGCGGCCGGCGTGCGGCGCTGGAGGGCGCCCGCCCACACCGCGCCCAGCAGGCCGAGCACGCCGAGGGCGGCACCGACCCACGCCACGGACTCGTAACCCCAGTTCGCGCTGATGGCCAGGCCACCGAGCAGCGGCGCCAGGGTGTTGCCGATGTTGAAGGCGGAGGTGTTGGCGGCGCCGACCAGGGTCGGGGCGCCGGGCGCGACGGTGAAGACGCGGGACTGCAGGATCGGGTTGGTGACGTAGCCGGTCAGGCCCAGGAAGAAGACCGCCACGACCGTGACGACCACGTTCTGCGCCGTCAGCGCGAGGACCACGGAGGCGATGATCAGGCCGCCGAGGCCGAGGACGAGGGTGCGGATCGGGTGCGACTCGGCGACGCGGCCGCCGATCGACATGCCGATCAGTCCGCCGACGCCGAACAGCGCCAGGAGGGCCGGGACCCAGCCCTCGGAGAGGCCGGTCACGTCGGTGAGCACCGAGGCGAGGTAGCTGAAGGTGACGATGACGGCGCCGAAGGCGAAGGCGGTGAGGGCGTAGGAGAGCCACAGCTGCGGCCGGGCCATGGCGCGCAGTTCCGCCTTGACCGTGCGGGTCTCCTCCTTGGTGCCCTTGCCGCCGGGGATGGCGAACACCGAGCAGAGGAGGCTGAGGAGGGTGAGGGCGGCCACGGCCCAGAAGGCGGCGCGCCAGCCCGCGAACTGGCTCAGGACGGTGCCGGCCGGGACGCCCACGATGGTGGCGAGGGTGAGTCCGCTGGCGACGACGGCGATGGCCTTGCCCTTGGCGCTCACCGGCACCATGGTCACGGCCGTGGCCACGGCGACGCCCCAGAAGCCCGCGTAGGCCAGTGCGCTCACGATGCGGGTGGCGAACAGCAGCCCGTAGCCGGGCGCGACGGCGCCGACCACATGGGCGGCGATGAAGACGGCCTGGAGCGCGACCAGCGCGGTGCGGCGCGGCCAGCTCAGCGTGGCGACGGCCAGCAGGGGCGCGCCGACGACCATGCCGATGGCGAAGGCGGAGATGAGCAGTCCGGCGTCGGGGATGGAGACGCCGAGGTCGTCGGCCATGTTGGGCAGCAGGCCGGAGAGCATGAACTCCGAGGTGCCCTGGGTGAAGATGCCGAGTCCGAGGATGTAGACGGCGAGTGGCATCTTCCCGGCCCGCCCGGGGTCTGTGGTCTTCGAGTCGAGTGCCATGGAAGGCCCTCCAGTGCTTTGGGGATCGGTGGTTTCTGAGTCGGGTCCACGAACCGGACGTACGGCGCCCTCGACTCCACGGTCAGGACGCTAGCACATTCTGGAGCGGCTGCTTCAAAATGACTGAGGTCCGAGAGACGAAGCTGCGGGAGCGTTCAACTGCCGGAGCAGCAGGGCGGTCTGTACGCGCTGCCGCCCGTGCGGGCCGGAGATGCCGAAGCCCAGGCTCCGCTCGATGCGGGCGACGCGCTGCGCGACGGAGCTGTGGTGCAGATGGAGGAGTTGGGCGGCGACCCGGACCGAGGGGGTGCGGCACACCGCGTCCAGGGTGGCGAGATCCTCGCTCCCCAGCCCGGCGAGTGCCGCGGTGTCGGGGTGGGCGAGAGCGGCGTCCCCGGGGATGTCCGCGAGCAGGGCCAGGGTGCCCAGTTCGGTGGCGTCCACCGTGTTCGGCCAGGTGGGGCCGAGGCCCGCGAACCGTGTCGCGCGCCGCGCCTGGGCCCAGGAGTCCGGCAGCCGGGCCGCGGTGCCCGACGGGCCCGTCCCGACCGCCACCCCGTCCGGCAGCCCGGCGGTCACCCCTTCCGGCAGCGCCGGGCCCCCGGGCCCCGCGTCGGCGGGGCCGGGGAGCAGGATCGCCCCGACGGTGGACCACAGCGCACCGAACGGGGCCGGGCGGCCGAGCCGTGGGTGGGCCGCGCTCAGCGCCCGCGCGCAGGAACACAGCGCCCTCCGCATGAGGACGGCGTCCGGCGCCACGACGGCGACGGCTCGCAGCGGCTCGTCCGGGCGCAGGCCCAGCAGGTGCAGGGCCCGTGACCGCTCGGCCTCGGGGCCTCGCGTGGTGAGCGCGGCCTGCACCAGGGCCGGATCGCCCCACTGCGGGGGATGCGCCGAGGGGGAGAGGGACCCGGCGCGCTCGAAGGCCAAGGCCGTGGCGAGCGCCAGGCGTTCGAGCACCAGCCCGTCGTGCGGCCAGGCGCCTCCGGTCCGTTCCAGCCAGACCTCACCCACCGTCCGCCCGTCGACGACGACCGCGCGGCTGCTCGTCGGTGCCGCCTCGCCGGGCGGCAGCGCGCGGGCGTCGGGGCCGTAGCGGTGATCCGCCGCGCGGCGGTGGTCCGCCGTCCCGGCCGCGCACTCGGCGAGCAGGGCGGTGGCCCGGGTCAGGGCGTCGGGATCCGAGTGGTTCTCCACCAGCCGGTCGAAGTAGGAGATGACGCGCAGGGCACCCGCCGCGGCCGGGTCGAGACGCGACAGGCGCAAACCGTGCATTCCCGGAGGCTGGACAGCCTGTCCGGCCTGCCGCGTCCGCGGCGAGGGGACTCTGTCAGGTTGCCCGCCGGGTGGCGGGCGACGGGCTCCGATCACCGACAGGGCGCGGTGGTCAGCGCCCCCGGCCCGGCGGGAGGGTGGCCCCATGAGTGAAACCTCCCCCGCCGTACCGGCACCCCGCCACGGCTACCACCCCGAACTCGCCCCGCTCGTCGAGGGGATCCCCTACCTCGACGTCACCGACCCGCCCGCCGCCCGCCGCGCCATCAAGGAGCTCGAAGCGCAGTGGCCCCCGGTCGACACCAGCCGGATCACCGTCACCGAGCGCACCGTCCCCGGCCCCGACGGCGCCCCCGACGTCACCGTGCGCGTCTACACCCCCGGGATACCCGGGCCGCACGGCGGTCTGATGTGGTTCCACGGCGGCGGCTTCGTCATGGGCGACCTGGAGACCGAGCACCAGCACTGCGTACGCCTCGCGTCCGACGCCGGGTGCGTGGTGGTCAGCGTGCACTACCGCCTCGCGCCCGAACACCCCTTCCCCGCAGGCGTGGAGGACTGCTACGCGGCCCTGGAATGGGTGGCGCGGCACACCGGTGAGCTCGGCATCGCCCCGGACCGGCTGGGGGTCGCCGGATGCAGCGCCGGCGGCGCGCTCGCCGCGGCGGTCGCGCTGATGGCCCGGGACCGCGGCGGCCCGGAGCTCGCGCTCCAGCTGCTCACGTTCCCCGTGATCGACGACCGGATGGACACCCCGTCCGCCCGGCGCTTCCACGACACCCCCGTATGGTCCACGCCGCACTCCCGGGCCGCGTGGCGGCACTACCTCGGCGAGGGCCACGAGCACCGCGAGACCTCGCCCTACGCGGCACCCGGCCGGGCCGCGGACCTGTCCGGGCTGCCCCCGGCCCACATCGTCACCGCCGAGTACGACCCGCTGCGCGACGAGGGGATCCGCTACGGCCTGCGCCTGCTGGAAGCGGGCGTCCCCACCGGGCTCCGCCAGTGGGCCGGGACCTTCCACGTCTTCGACGCCTACGGCACCGCCCTGGGCGAGCGCGCGGCCGCGGAGACCACCGCGGTCGTGAAGGAGGCGCTGGGCTCCTGAGGGGCCGGGCGGGGCCCCTGCCTGGGGTTTTTGGACGATCGCTTCAAAACCTTTAATGTGCTGACATGGCGAGGCCGAGGAAGTTCGACGAGACCCGCGTCATCGGCGCGGCGATGGACGCGTTCTGGCGCCGGGGCTACGAGGCGACCTCCACCCGTGACCTGAGCGAGGGCACCGGGCTGGGACCGTCGAGCCTTTACAACACGTTCGGCGACAAGCGCCAGCTGTATCTGCGCGCCCTGCGCTGGTACTACGAGACGGCCACCGAGGCGCAGATCGAGATCCTTCAGCGGCCGGGACCGGTCAAGGAACGGCTGCGCGAGCTCATGCTCCACGACATCGACGTCGAGGTCGACACCTCCGGCACGGGGCGCCCCGCCGGCTGCTTCGCGATCAACGCGGCCATCGAGATGGCCAGTTCCGACCCCGACGTCAAGGAGCAGGTGCACCGCCACTTCGCCAGGGTGGAGGAAGCACTCCGCGACGCGGTCGCGCGCGGCCAGCGGGCCGGCGAGATCCGCACCGACCGCGACGCGGCGAGCCTGGCCCGCCAGGTGCTGAGCACGTATTACGGACTGCACGTCCTCAGCAGGGCCCACGACGACCGGCAGGTGCTCGCGGACGTCGTGGAAGGCGCGCTCGCCACCCTCTGAGCGCACGCACGGAAATGGCGGCCGGTGTCCCCCGCGGACACCGGCCGCCACCCGTTGATCACCGCACCGCTACCGCGCGAACACCACCCCCCGCCCCGCCAGCGCCGCGACCTCGTACAACCCCTCCGTCGTCGCCTCCACGTCGAAGGACGAGCGGTGCGCCGGCGGGTAGCCGATCAGCTCGCCCGCCTTCGTGGGCAGAGGCTGCTGCGCCGCCTCGGGCGACTCCCAGACGAAGACGGCTCCCCAGCGCTCCGCCGAGCCCTCCGTGTCGGAGATCCACAGTTTCAGGCGCAGGCCGCGCACCTGGGCCCAGCTGTCCACGGCCTCCGTGCGGAGGAAGTCCCGCAGTGAGGCGACGGTCTGGCGTGAGGTGCTCAGATCCCACCAGACGACCACGACGCGCATGTCCGGATCAACTCCTCCAGCAGGTCACCGACGATGCGGACACCGTCCTCGGTCAGTACGGACTCGGCGTGGAACTGCACCGACGCGAAGCCGGGGCCGCGCAGGGCGTGCACCTCGCCGGTCGAGGCGTCGCGGCTGATCTCCACGACGGAGCCGCCGGCGTCCTCGGTCTTGTCCTCGTCGCTGCGGGCGGCGAACGTGTTGTAGAAACCCACCCGTTCGCGCCGGCCGAAGAGGTCGATCTCCCGCTGCACGCCCTGGTTGGGGGTCTCCCTGCGCACCAGGTCGAGGTCGAGCAGGGTGCACAGCACCTGGTGGCTGAGGCAGACGGCGAGGAACGGCCGCTGCCCGGCGAGCAGCGTGGTGACCGTCTCCCGCAGATGGGCGATCTTGGGGTGGCCGGTGTCGCGCGGGTCGCCGGGGCCGGGGCCCATGACGACCAGGTCGTAACCGTCGGTGGAGTACGGCTCGTCGAAGCGGCGTACGGTCACCGACAGCCCCGTGGAGCGGAGTTGGTGCGCGATCATCGACGTGAACGTGTCCTCCGCGTCGACCACCAGCACCTTCCGGCCGGCCAGCGCGGGCACGGGCCGGGAGCGGGCGTCGTTCTCCTGGAGCCAGAACCCCGCGATGTGGTCGTTGCGCGCGGCGAGCGCGGCGCGCACGCTCTCGTGGCTGCCGAAGCCCTCCGGCCTGTCCGTGCCCAGGGCCGCGAGCAGCCCGGCGGCCTTGGCCCGCGTCTCCACGGCCTCCGACGCCGGGTCGGAGTGGCGCACGAGCGTCGCGCCCACCCCGATCCGCAGCCGCCCGCCGCCGTCGATGTCGGCGGTGCGGATGAGGATCGAGGAGTCCAGGGTGCGCCCGCCGCGCGCGTCCCGGCCGATGAGGGCCAGCACGCCGCTGTAGTAGCCGCGGCCCTCCGGCTCGTAGCGGTTGATCACCCGGCACGCGCTCTCCAGCGGGCTGCCGGTGACGGTGGGGGCGAAGAGCGTCTCGCGCAGGATCTCCCGCACATCGCGGGACGTGCGCCCCTCGATGAAATACTCGGTGTGCGCGAGGCGGGCCATCTCCTTGAGGTACGGGCCCACGACCCGGCCGCCGTCCTCGCAGATCCGGGCCATCATCTTCAGCTCTTCGTCGACGACCATGTAGAGCTCGTCGGCTTCCTTGCGGTCCGCGAGGAAGTCCATCACCCCCGGCAGGGTCGGGCCGGACGCCGGATAGCGGTACGTCCCGCTGATCGGGTTCATCACCGCCGTGCCGTCGAAGAGGCTGACGTGCCGCTCGGGGCTCGCCCCCACCAGCGTGCGCCCGCCGGTGTGGACGAGGTGGATCCAGTAGGCCCCCGCCTCCTTCGCCAGCAGGCGGCGGAAGAAGGAGAGCGCGCTGTGCGGGGTGTAGCCGGTGATGTCGGCGACGTAGGACCGCTTGAGGACGAAGTTCGCGCCCGCGCCGGTGCCGATCTCCTCGGCGATGACCGTACGGGCGGTGGCCGCGTACTGCTCGTCGTCCAGGTCGAAGTGGCCGCCGGACAGCTCGGTCGGCACGTTCGGCAGGCGGCGCAGTGCCTCGTCCACCGGGACGGTGTCCTGGTCGGTGACGGTCATCGCGAGCAGCGGTTCGCCGTCGTCGGGGGCGGCGTAGCCGCGTTCGGCGATCTGCCGGTACGGGACGAGCGCCAGCACCTCGTGGCGGGGCGCGCCGACGGGGCCCGGCTCCTCCGGGACGGGCAGGCCGGCGAGCTCGTCCACCGCCACCGCGTCGCCGACGATCACGTCCAGGACGTCCGCCCCCGCCGCCTCGGGGCGGTACAACAGGGCGTAGGAGGGCGGCTGTTCGGCGATGATCCGCGCCAGCAGGTCGGTTCGCATGGGGGCTCCTTCCGTGGTCACAGGCCCGCCCGGGCCTGCTGGAGCTCGTCGAGCACGGTCGCGGTCGTGCTGACCACGGCGCAGCGCCGGGCCGCGTAGTCGAGGGCCAGGCGGTGGTCGGCCGCGCAGAAGTCGGCGACGGCGTCGGCGACCAGGAACGGCTGGATGTCGTGGGTGAAGGCGTCGACGGCGGTGCTGAGCACGCCGATGTGCGCGTAGACCCCGCAGATGACGAGCTGGTCGCGCCCGTCGAAGCGCATGCGCTCCAGAAGTTCGGACTTGAAGAAGGCGCTGTAGCGCCACTTGGTGAACACCCAGTCGCCGGGCGCCGGGGCGAGCGGGTCGACGACGGCCCGGTGCTCGGGGTCGACCCGCATGCCGGGGCCCCAGAAGTCCTTGAGCAGGCCGCGCTCGCGCGGGGTCATGCTGCCCGGCTGTGTGGTGTAGGCGACGGGGATGCCCAGGCGGGCACTGGCCTCGCGCAGGGCGGTGGCGTTGCGGACGAGGTCCCGGCCGGGCGCCTCGCCCGCCGGGAAGGGTTCGAGGAAGTAGCGCTGCATGTCGTGCAGCAGCAGGACGGCGCGGTCCGGGTCCACGGTCCAGGTGGCGGTGTTCTGGGGTATGTCGCCCTCGGTGGGCATCGGGTACGGCTCGATGGCCGGAATCCCCGGCATGTGCTGCCTCGCGTTTCTGTGGTCGTTGCCGGTGTCAGACACCGAGGGCCGCACCGCCGTCGACGGTGAGGGAGGCCAGGGTGATGTGGGACGCCTGGTCGGACAGCAGGAAGGCCACGGCCCGCGCGATGTCCTCGGGTTGCGCGACCTTGCCCAGCGGGATGCCCACGCGGTACGCGCCGAGGTCGCCCTCGATCGTGGCCCTGGGCCCGCTCTCGTCGTGCCACATCGAATTGAGCATCGGGGTGTCGGTCGAGCCGGGGCCCACCACGTTGCAGCGGATGCCGTGCCGGGCGACCTCCAGGCCCAGGGACTTGGTGAACATGGCGGCCGCTGCCTTGGACGCCGCGTAGGCCGCCATGTTGGTGCGCGGGGTGCCGGCGGCGTTCGACGCGACGGTCACCACGGCGCCGTGGCCACGGGGCACCATGCGGTTGACCACGGCGCGGGAGACGTGGAAGACGCCGGTGGTGTTGACCGCGAAGGTGGCCGCCCAGTGGGCGTCGGAGAGTTCCCTGGCCGGGCCGAGCCGGAGCACCCCGGCGGCGTTGACGAGGTGACCGACCGGGCCGAGGCGGCGTTCGGCCTCGTCGACGACGGCTTCGACGGCGGCGCTGTCCGTCACGTCGGCGGGGAACGCGGTGATGTCCAGGCCGTCGGCCGCCGCACGGCCGGCCGCTGCCTTGAGCGCGTCGGCGTCCCGGTCGACGGCGGCCACCGACATGCCCTCTTCCGCGAGCAGGCGGGCGATCGCCTCACCGATCCCGCCCGCGGCTCCGGTGACGAGCGCGACTTTTCCGTTCACTGCTGAGCCTTTCGTCGGCGGCGCTGTGCGGGCGGCGGCCCGCGGGCCGGCTGTCATGCCCGCCAGACCGCGGCGACCTGTACGGCCTGCCGGGGGTTGAGGCGGGGGTCGCAGAAGCTGGTGTATTTGTCGCCGACCCGGTCGAACGCCGTGTCGGTGCAGACGCATTCGGTGACGTCGTCCGGGGTCGTCTCCAGATGGAGTCCGCCGGGGATGCCGCCGTGTTCGGAGACTGCGAGCTGGAATTCCTCGACCTCGCGCATCACGGTTTCGAGCATGCGGGTCTTCAGGCCGTCGGGGCCGCTGACGGTGTTCCCGTGCATGGGGTCGGTGAGCCAGACGACGGGGTGCCCGGCCGCGCGTACGGCCGCCACCAGCGGGGGCAGCTTCTCCGCCACGTTGTCCGCGCCCATGCGCGCGATGAGCGTGAGGCGGCCGGGCTCGCGCTCCGGGTCGAGCTTCTCGCACAGCCGCAGGACCTCGTCGGTGGTCATGCTCGGACCGACCTTGCAGGCCACGGGGTTGACGACCTGGGAGAGCAGGGTGACGTGCGCGCCGTCCACCTGGCGGGTGCGCTCGCCGATCCACGGCCAGTGCGTGGACGCGAGCAGCGGGCGGCCCTCCTCGTCCCGGCGGACCAGGGGGAGTTCGTAGTCGAGCAGCAGCGTCTCGTGGCTGGTCCACACCGGCGGGCCGATCCGGCGCGGCAGGTCGGAGCCCGTCCACCCCAGGTGCCGCACCACCTCGCTCGCCGCCTCGTAACCCGCCAGCAGCCGCCGGGGGTCGGGCCGCCGCAACTCGGGGTCGGGGCTGGGGTCGTTGACCATGTGGCCGCGGTAGACCGGCAGCTCGCGGCCGTCGACGATCTCCGTCGGGTTGGAGCGCGGCTTGCCGAACTGGCCCGCCATCCGGCCCACGCGCAGCACGGGCTTGTGCGTGTTCATCCGCATCGCGCCGGCGAGGGTGTCGAGCAGCGCGGCCTTGCGGGCGACGTAGCCGGGCGTGCACTCCGCCGGGTCCTCGGAGCAGTCGCCGGACTGCACGACCTGGACCCTTCCGGCCGCCGCCTCCGCGAGCTGGGAGCGCAGTGTCCGTACGTCCGCCGCGTTCACGAGAGCGGGTTTCTCTTTGAGTTCCGCGTGCGTACGGCCGAGATCCGCGTGATTCTGCCAGTCCGGCTGCTGCTGTGCCGGAACAGTTCGCAGGAGTGACATATCGCTGTCCACTGAATTCCTCCATGGCGATCGGGCGCGGCCCCCTCGTAAGGGAATTCCAGGGAACGGCGCCCATGGAGTCTGTGACAGCCGGAGCGGGGAGGTGAAGGGGGTAATCCCTACTTCGTCAGGTGAGGGGGAGGGTGATTTCCCGGGCCCGGAAAGGCATTTCGCATGTGCCTGAAGGCTGTCAATGCGCGTCGGTCCACTCCATCAAGTCGCGGCCGGGGCAAGGGCGATATGACGGAGTGGTCCGCTTCGGCTCGCCGCCGCGACCGGGGCCCTGGGAGGGTGGTCGGCGTGGCACCGGCGCGGGGGCTGGTCCGTACCTTTGGCCGGCCGGTTCGCTTGAATGGGAAACGATCACAAGGGAGTTGGGGCCGTCCGCGCGTGGGGGAGCGGTCCCTCGCCGGGGTAAACTGTTCCACGCTGTCCGAAATGGTGCGCGACCCGTGGCTCACGCCGCAGGCCGCGTGACCGGCGGCCCGCCCAGGCTGTTCCACCAGGCCCTGCTGCGGGCGGAGTTGCGGGCGCGGCGTTCCGCGCGAACGGCCGGCGTGAACGATACGAGCCATGCGGGAGGCGCTGGTTGAACATGGGCCCGTCCCCTGACGAGAACGACGGCACCGGCGTCCTGGGGCAGCTGACCGCGGAAGGCGTCTCCCTGTGGCTGGCCGGCCTCGGCCGGGGCCACCTGGCCGACGGCACCCTGGCCCGCGTGGTCGCGGAGCGTACGGTGCGCGGCGCCGTGGCGGACCGGCTGCCCGCCGGTGACATCCGCCGGGCCTGTGACGTCCTGCGTGAGGTGTTCACCGCCACGCGCGGCAGGGACGGCTGGGTGTCGGTGAGCGCCGGCCCCGGCCCGGCCGACGAGGCGGCACGGGCACTGGCCGACGCGGTGGCCCGGCCCAACGTGCTGATCAGGACCGGCGCCACCGACGAGGGTCTGACCGCCGCCGCGGACTGCCTCGCGCGGGGCATCGGCGTCCACGTCGGCCCGGTCTGCGGCCCGCGGGGGTACGCCGCCGCGCTGGACGCCTGTTTCCAGGGCCTCGAACGGGCCTTGGAGCAGGGCCGCGAGCCCGCCGCCATTGTCGTCCAGGTGGACGCCGGCCGCCTCGGCGACCACGTCGACGCCCTGCTCGCGCGGTCGGCCGACCCCGGGGCCGGAGCGCTGCGCGGCACGGTGGCCCTGGCCGCGGCCCGGCTCGTCTACCGCGCCCACGACGAACTGCTCGGCACCGCCCGCTGGCGCGCGCTCGTGGCACACGGCGCCCGCCCGCCCCGCCCGTTGTGGGCCACCGACGCGCGCGGGGCGGGCGAGCTCGTGGGCTGGGGGACGGTGAGCGCGCTGTCCGCCGCCGCCCTGGAGGAGCTGGCCCGGCACGGGAGCGCGCACGGTGACACCCTCACCTGCGGGCACCGGGCCGCCGGTCAGGTGGTGGCGGAGCTGGAGAGGCTCGGCATTCCCTTCGACGGGACCGCGGCCGCGCTGGAGCGGCCCGCCGCCTTCCCGGAGCCCGCCGCCGTCGCCTGACCGCCCCTGCCGTCGTCCCTGCCGGGGAAGCCGCCACGGGCCAGGGCCAGCAGCGGGGCCGCCTTCACCGCCGTCTCCTCGAATTCCGCCTCCGGGTCGGAGAGGGCGATGACGGCCCCGCCGACGCCGTACCGCACCCGCCCCGGTGTCACCACGGCGGTGCGGATGACGATGCTCAGGTCGGCGGCCCCGGACAGCGAGAGATAGCCGATCGCACCCGAGTAGATGCCGCGCGGCCCCGCTTCGAGCCGGTCGATGATCTCCATGGTGCGGACCTTCGGCGCCCCGGTCATCGAACCGCCGGGGAACGCGGCGCGTACGCACTCCACGGCGCTCGCCCCGGGCCGCAGGCGCGCGCGGACCGTGCTGACGAGCTGGTGGACGGTGGCATAGGTCTCGACGTCGAAGAGCCTCGTCACCTCGACGGAGCCCGGCTCGGCGCACCGCCCGAGGTCGTTGCGCACCAGGTCGACGATCATCAGGTTCTCGGCGCGGTCCTTCTCGTCCGCGCGCAGGTCCGCGACGAGCGCGGCGTCCTCCTCCGGGGTGGCGCCGCGCGGCCGGGTCCCCTTGATCGGCTTGGACTCGGCCGTGCCGTCCCGGGAGATCCGCAGGAAGCGCTCGGGCGAGGTGCTCAGCACCGAGAGGGGCCCGAAGCGCAGCAGCGCCCCGAACGGCGCCGGGCTGACGCGGCGCAGGTGGCGGTAGCCCTGCCAGGGATCGAGCTCGCCCTCGGCCTCGGCCATGTTCGTCAGGCACACCTCGTAGGTCTCGCCCGCGGCTATCTCCCGCCGGCACGCGGCGATCAGGTCCAGATACGCCGCGCGGTCGTGGCGCAGCCGCACCCCGGAGAGCGGCGCGGGTGGCTCCGACGGGGGCGCTCCGGCGCCGGCGAGTGCCGCGAGTGCCTGGGCGGTGGCGTCGAGCCAGGCCCGCGCGGCGCTCTCGTCGCCGTCCTCCGCCAGGGCCAGGAGGTGGGCGGTGCCGGTCAGATGGTCGAGGACCAGGGCGCGGTCGGCGAAGACCATCGCCGCGTCGGGCTCCTCGGAGCGGTGCGCGCGGGTGCCGCCGCACTCCGCCTTCAGCTCGTACCCGAGAAAGCCGACCCAGCCCAGGGCGAAGTCGAAGGGCAGCTCCGGGACGTCGGTGGCGCACCCGCGCAGGTCCGCGTCCAGCCACGCGAGGAACTCGCCGGTGACGACCTGCGTGCCGGCGGCCGACCGCACGGAGACGGTGCGGGTGCCGACATCGGCCGTGGCCACGCGGGCGAGCGGACCCGAGGCGTCCCCCATGACGGAGAAGCGGCCCTGGGGCTCTTCGCGAGCGCTGCTGTCCAGCCAGAAGGCGTGCTCACTGCCGTGGAAGAGCGCCTCGAACGCGGCCTCCTCGTCCCAGCGGACGGGCAGCCGCTCGGCCAGCACCCGCAACCGCCGCTGCCGTCTGCGGGCCGGGGGCGCGGCCGGAAGACCCGTAAGCCGTACGGGCGCGGGCCGTCCCGCCCGGTGCTCGCGGGTCAAGGCGGCGAAGTTCGCGAGGAGTTCGTGCCCGTACTCGGTGCGGATCGACTCGGGGTGGAACTGCACGCCCCACATCGGCCGTCGGCGGTGCCGGAGCCCCATGAGGACGCCGTCCGGTGTCCAGGCCGTCGCCTGAAGCTCGTCGGGCAGGTCGGTGACCGCGAGCGAGTGGTAGCGCACCACCTCGAACGGCGTGGGCAGCCCCGCGAACAGCCCGGTCCCGTCGTGCAGGACGGGCGAGGTGCGCCCGTGCCGGGGCTCCGGGGCGCGCCCCACCGTGGCGCCGTGCCGGAGGGCGATGCCCTGGTGCCCCAGGCAGACCCCGAGCAGGGGCAGGTCGCAGCGGTCCACCAGCTCCCGGCAGATGCCGAAGTCGGTGCCGCGCTCCGGGGTGCCGGGGCCGGGGGAGAGGACGACGTTGTCGAACTCCGCGAGCCTGCCGGTCCGCCAGGAGGGGTCGTCGTTGCGGACGACCACCGGCTCCCGGCCGTTGACCGTGGCCAGGTGGTGGACGAGGTTGTAGGTGAAGGAGTCGTAGTTGTCGATGATCAGTGTGCGCACGATTGCCCCGTAGCTCGCGGTGTCCTGACGGCGGACACCTCCAACAGCGTGTGCTCGACCGGGACCGCGCCGTCGCGGACGGTCGTGCGGCTCAGCTCCCGCAGCTCCCGGCCGCACTCCCGCGCCGCCCGGCGCAGCGCCTCGGTGTCCCCGCGGCTGGAGAAGTGGAGCAGGGCCCGGCCGCCGGGCGCCAGCCGGAGGGGTGCCTGCTCCAGATACCGCCGGTGGGCGGCGTAGCCGGGATCGACGTACGCCCGCTCGTGGACCGAGCGGTAGCGGTAGCCCGGCGGCGCGAGGACGAAGTTGGAGTGCCAGTAGACCGTGTCGAAGCGCTCGTCGTCCTCCAGGCCGGCGAAGAGATCGCCGCGCACGGCCCGGACCCGGCCGGAGACGCCGTGCCGCGCCGCGTTCAGCGCGGTGTTCCGCACGGCGTGCGGGTTGATGTCCGAGGCGGTCACCCGGGGGCTGCCGGCCAGGGCCGCGCTGACGGCGATGATGCCGGTGCCGCACCCGATCTCCAGCAGTGAGCCCCGCCACGGCCACGGCCGCGGCCCGGTCAGGCCCAGCAGGCCCATGGCGGCGCCGGTCGACGAGGTGTGCGGCGGCGCGAAGACCTGGTCCAGCAGGTCCCACTCGCGTCCGTTCATGGTGAAGGTCCGCGGCCGGTCCTCCCGCGTGAGGGAGTCCTGGCCGCGCTCCAGGGAGCGGAGGTAACTGCGGACTTCCGACATCTGATCCCTGTGCCCCCTACAGCAGAACGTCATCGCCGGGTGCTGCCACAGCCCCGTTTATTGATCATGGCCTGGGTAATGAAACGGCAAAAGGTGATCCCGTGACACTGTCGGCCGCCGGAAGTGGTGCTCAGGTCACCACCCCCCGTGCCGTCCTTACGTTTCCTTGTCGCGCACCTGCCCTGACGTGGGGCCGAATTAACCAAAACTAGTAGCCTGAGGCCATGGATTCTTAGATGAATCCGGGGAGCAGCCTTTGTTACGGGGGGAACATTCTGATGGCTGAGACGCATCGAGCCGGCCCTGACGCGCTGGACGTGCTCGAACTTCTGGCCCGCCGACAAGCCCCACGGCAGTTCGAGGAGCTGCTCCAGCGCGCGCGCCGGGAGGGCGCGTCCGTAAAGAAACTGGAAAGGCTCGACCGGGCGGTGCGCCTGGGCACGGACATCCACGAACTCTTCGGCCGCGGGCAGCAGCGGGAGGCGGGGCTCACCGCGCTGGTGGACACCGCGCGCGAACTCAGCCACGCGCGCGACCTCGACACCCTGCTCAAGGAAGTCGCCCGGCGCGCCCAGCGGCTGCTCCACTTCGACCTGGCCTACATCGGCCTCCACGACGCGGCCGCGGGCACGGACGTCGACGTCGGAGCGGACCCCGGGGGCGGCGGGATGACCATCCGCGCCTCGGAGGGCGACACCACCGCGCTCAACGTCGGACTGAAGGTGCGCGGCAGTTCGGGCCTGGGCAACGCGGTCCTCAGCGAGGGCGCCCCCTTCTGGACCCCGGACTATCTGGCCGACGACCGCATCGCGCACGCCGACGAGATCGACGAGGTGGTCCGCGCCGAGGGCATCCGCGCGATCATGGCGGTCCCGCTGTGGTGCTGCGGCACCGTCGTCGGCACGCTCTACGGCGCCGGCCGCGAGGTGCGCCACTTCCTGCCGGACGAGATCAGCCTGATGTGCTCGCTGGCCGACATCGCGGCCGTCGCCATCGAGAAGGCCAGGACACTGGACGAGGTCCGGGCCGAGGCCAGGGCCCTGGAGAGGGACAGGGCGGCCGCCCGCGCGGAACTCGCCGAGCGGCGCCGCCTCGAAGCCGTCCACGCCGACCTCGTCGGCCGGGTCCTGGACGGCAGCGACCTGCGCGGCATCGTGGGCGCCTCGGCCGAGGCGGCGCGGGGCACGCTCGCCGTCCGTGACCCCGGCGGCCGGATCCTGGCCGCGACCGGTGAACTGCCGCCGTTCGACGCGGAGGAGCTGACCAAGGGCGTGCTGGACGCCCACGCCGGAGGCGAACCGGTGCCGCTGGGCGACGGCGCCTGGATCGCCCCCGTCGCCGCGAGCGGCGAGGACCTCGGAACCGTGCTCTTCCTCCCGGACGAACCCCTCGCGGACCCGCCCGCCCCACTCCTCCTCACCGCCCGGACCGTCGCACTGGCCCTGCTCCTGGAGCGCAGCACGGCGGTGGCCGCGAGCCAGGTCCGCGACGAGTTCCTCGACGAGCTGCTCGCGGGCCCGCGCCGCCCGTGGCGGCACGTCGAGGAGCGGGCCCGCGCCCTCGCGGTCGACGTCGACGACCCGCACGTCGTCGTGGTGGCCCGCCCCGAGGGCGGGTCCCAGGGCCGGGCGGTCGTCTGGGCCTCCTCGTACGCCCACCGGGGGCGCGGGCTGAAGAGCGTGCACAACGGCTGCATCACCCTGCTGCTCCCGGGCGACGACGCGGAGGCCGCCGCGCGGGCCGTGTGCGACGAGCTCTCACCGCTGCTCGGGCACCCGGTCACGGTGGGCGCCTCCGGACCGACGTCGGGCCTCGACACGGTCCGGCAGGTGTACCGCGAGGCGCAGCACTGCCTGGAGGCGCTCACGGAGCTCGGCAACACCGGCTGCGTGGCCACACCGCGGCAGATGGGCTTCCTCGGCCTGCTCCTGTGCGACACGTACGACACCGGCGACTACATCGGAGCCGTCATCGGCGCCGTGCTGGACTACGACGCCCAGCGCTTCACGGAGCTCACCCGCACGCTGGAGGCGTACTTCGCCTCCGGCAGCAGCCCGCGGCACGCGGCCAGAACCCTGCACGTCCACCCCAACACGGTCTCGCGCCGCCTGGAGCGGATCACCGAACTCCTGGGCTCTGACTGGCAGAAGCCGGAGCGCTCGCTGGAGATCCAGCTCGCGCTTCGGCTCAATCGGACTCGGCGGATGCTTTCCGAGCGCGGCGCTTAGTGGTTGATGCCGGTGGTTGGCTGCTGCTCTGCACCACCGCTGCGCGGTGGTGTCCTCAATCGCCGGACGGGCTGGGTTGGGCTGATGTGGGTGCGCATTCCGCCTGTGCCGGGTGCGCAGATCCAGCCCGTTCCGGGCAACAATTCAGCCCGTTGGGGGCACCTCTGGGGGTACCCCCGGACGGAGTCTGGGGGAGTTAGCCGGGGGAGCTTGAGGCCGCCCGCAGGGCGCCCCCGCCGTAGGCGGCAAGACGGCCCGCGGCCAAACGGCTAGCTTGCCTGGCGCTCCTGCCCCCGCAGAGCGCTCCGGAGCGCCACCGCGTGGGCCGCCGAGACCAGGGTCATGTGGCGGTGCCAGCCGGGGAAGGAGCGGCCCTCGTAGTCGCGTTGGCCCAGGTGGTCGCCCACGTGCTCCACGTCGTGGTCGACCCTCGACGTGAGCTTGCTCAGGCGCAGCAGGGAGCTCAGCGGGACGCCCGGCAGGTCGGCGAGCCAGATGCGGGACGGCTGCCGTCGCCGGTCCTGCCATTCGCCGAGCAGCAGCAGATCGCGCCGGGCGGGCTGCGTGAGCCGTACGGGGACCGCCGTGGCGAGCGTGGTCAGTCGTACGCCGGGCGCGGCCGGGTGGGACCACTCCACCGGGCGGGCCAGGCCGCGGACGGACTCCAGGATCTGCCGGGCGGGGAGCGCGCCGCGGCCGGAGCCGGGCAGGGCGCGGTCGGCGACGGCCAGCTGCGTCCTGCCGTCGATCCGTGCGAGCAGGGGGACTCCCGACTCCGCGAACGCCCTTACGGCGGTGCCGGGTTCGCCCAGCTCTGTGTCCAGGATGACGGGCCTGGCCGGCAGCGAGCGCGCGGCACCCAGGCCCGTGGCGACGGCGCACTGGGCCGGAGTGGTCTCGCCGACACCGTCGGGGATCTCGGCCCGGGACCGCCGGCCCTCGTGGTCCAGCCAGTTGGGCGGGAGGAACAGCCGCCAGTCGACGGGCACGCTCATCGCCTCGGAGGCGAACCAGGCGCCGTACGCCAGCTGCCCGTTCATCACCTGCCCCAGGTCGGGTACGAACTGGCGGCCCACGCCCACGGAGTGCGTCCCCGCCTTGGGGATCGCCAACGACCGCACCACCCAGGCCCGGTGGGGCGCGGTCCGGGCGAGGAAACGGGCGAGCTGGGCACGCATCGGCTTCCAGTCCCAGGTGGAGCTGCAGATGAAGTGGTGCAGGCTCTGCTCCGCGGCCGGTCCGCCGTGGACCGTGGCGATGTTGCGGATCGACTTGCGGCCCTCGGCCGCGAGCAGCCCGCTCAGATAGAGATCCGCCTTCGTGCGCTGGTCGCTGCGGCGCAGGGTGGAGAAGAGAGAGGCGCGCAACTCCGCGCCCCCTCTTCCGTCCGGCCCGCTCCTTCCGGCGCGGTCCGTCCCCCGGTGCTGCCCCCGACGGTCATAAAGACTCAGCACTGCTGCTTGGTTCACGACACTCCGTCCTGCGGTTCGGCCGACTGGCGACTGAGCCTTCAACGGTGGTCGTCGAGCGTGCGGAAGACGAGGTGCGGCGGTCACCCAACCGCGGGCCGGGGAGGTTGCGGGAGCACAGCGAGGGGTCAGCCGCCCATGGCCCAGGAGATCGTGTGGTCCGTCGCCATCAGGGCGAAGATCACGACCAGGTCCGCCGCGCCCAGCGCGAGGCCGAAGACCGCGCGGCCCTTGCGGGTCGTGCCGCGGGTGAGGGCGAGGGTGGCGAGGGCCAGGGCGATCGGGCCCAGGACCAGGTTGAAGATCAGCAGCCCCAGCAGGCCCAGGACGAAGGACCAGACGGCCATGGTGTCGGGCACGCTGCGGCGAGCGCGCGGTGCAGGCGCCGGGGTCTGGGCAGGGGCGTCCGGTCGCGGCGCGGTCGCGCGCCGCCGTTCGTCCGGTGTCGTCGTCTTGTCCAGAGTCGTCGTCATCGTCGTCACCGCTCCCTCATCCGTTCACGGACCGCGAAGGCCAGCAGCCACACGGCTATGGCGGCCGCCGCCGGGAGCAGCACGGGGAGCGGGGTGTGTGCCGCGGCGCCCACCAGGACTCCCAGCAGGAGGACGGCCGCTATCAGGAAGATCATTTCCGGTCCTTCCTCTAGCATTGGGTGAACAGATGGAATGACAACTGTTCACTGAAAGCAGCGTACCCCGTTCTGGCGCCCTCAAGCAAACAGTTGTTTACTGAATCCATGAGCAACACCCTCGGCGTCCGTCAGGCCCAGAAGCAGAAGACCCGTCAGGCCCTCCTGGAGGCGGGGCTCGGCCTGCTGGAGGAGCAGAGCCTGAGCAGCCTCGGGCTGCGCGAGGTCACCCGGGTCGTGGGGGTCGCGCCCGCCGCCTTCTACCGGCACTTCCGCGACATGGCCGACCTCGGCGTGGCCCTGGTCGAGGAGTCGCTCGGCAGCCTGCACGTGATGATCCGCGCGGTCCTCGGCGAGCAGACGGACGCCGAGGAGGTCATCGACCGCAGCGTGGAGGTGGTCGCCGCACACGTACGGCTGCACCCGGCGCACGTGCGCTTCATCGCGCGCGAACGGCACGGCGGCGTGCGGGCGGTGCGCGAGGCCATCGCGGCGGAGCTGGCGAAGTTCGGGGACGAGGTCGCGGGGGCGCTGGCCGCGCAGGAGGCCTCCGCGGGGTGGAGCGCGGAGGACGTGCGCATGCTCGCGGGGATGTACGTCGATCACCTGGTGATGACGGCGTCCGCGTTCCTGGAGGCCGGGCCGGGGGAGGAGCCGTCGATCGCGGACACGGCGAGGCGGCAGCTGCGGCTCATCAGCGTCGGACGGCGGCACTGGCGGGACGCGTAGAGCTTTCGCGGCCTGGCCTGGCTTGTGGCCCCGGTCTTGGGCGGGGGCCGTCTCCGGCCGGGTCGGCGAGCGGGTGTCGTGCCCGCGGCCACCGCGAGCCGGTGCGGTCCGGGGTCCGGGGCGGAGCCCCGGTCAACCCCCACCCACCGTCACCCCCACCCACCGTCACCGCCACCCGCCACACCCCCGCGCCGCGCCCGCTCAGTACCTCGATGTCCACCCCCGCCGTCGAACACCGCTGTCCGGCGACGTAAGGCGCGTCGCTGAGCGGGGCGTTGACGTTCAGGTCGCTCGTGTAGCAGCCGATGCTGCCCGGCGTCGCGTCGGAGGTGCGTACGGGGCCCGCGCCCGAGGCGATGTCGGTGGCGACCGTCGAGACGAGCACGCCGGCCCGGCAGACCGTGTGGTCCAGCGGGCCCGGCGCGCGGACCTCCAGGGTGATCGCGCGCGTGCGGGAGAGCGGGACGACGGCCAGCTTGGGCCCGCCGGGGACCGAGGTCGGGGTCAGCGTCACCACGTGCCGCCCGGGGCCCGTCAGGCAGTGCACCTGACCGGGGCCCAGCCAGCCCAGCTTCCACTTGTGCCAGGCGAGGAAGTCGTTGGACGGCCCCCAGTCCTCGTCCATCGGGTCCCAGTGGCCCACCGGCGTCTTCGTCCGGCCGCCGTCCTCGGCGCTCGTGTAGTAGAGGTCGGGCAGGCCGAAGCTGTGGCTGTTCTCGTGGTTGAGCACGCGGAACGGGCTGTCGCCGGTCTGCCGGCTCCAGATGAACGAGACGTTCTTGAAGGGCGTCCCGTCGTCGGTGGTGAGCCCGGTGGGCGCGCCCGCGAAGGTCACGGAGCGGACGTCCTGGGTGGCCGGCGGCCCGGCGCCCGGCGCGACCAGCACGTTGATGAGGTCGAACTGCCGGAAGTCCACGCCCTGGTCGACGGCGGCCAGGATCTCCTTCGCGATCGCGTGGTAGCCGTTCTCGCTGCCGCCGTCGAAGGGCGCGCCGCGCGTGATGCCGTACGTCGCGTACGGGCGTGACATCCGGATCCAGCGCGGCACCGGCGTCGAGCGGTAGTCCAGCCGGCCGTACGAACTGGCCCGGTAGAAGTCGGCGACCGCCGGGAAGAACTCGGCGTAGCGCTCCTGCGGGGTGATCGTCGCTCGCGCGTCGGGGAAGTCGACGAAGAGGGTGACCGCCCGCACCGTGCCGGAGGAGCGGGCGAAGCCGGCCGGGGTGTGCGCGGACTCGGAGACGTTGTCGGTGACGCCGGGGAGCGCGCAGGGGCCGGTGGGGCGGCCCGCCCCCGCGGGCGTGGCGGACCGGCCGCCGGGCGCCGCGGCGACGACAGTGCCGGTCCCGCCCTCCCGGAGGGGCAGCGGCACGGTGAGGGCGAGCGTGGTCAGCACCATGACCACGATGGCCAGGGTTCTCATGCCGGTGCACCTCCCGGGCGCGCGGCCCGCCGTCCGGCCGCTCTGTGATCACCCTGTGCCGCCCCGCGCCGGAGCGCTCCCGGGGCTGCGGCAGATGGAGGTCTCGCGGGTGTGACGGGCGTCACGGCGCCGCGCGGAAATAACCGGGGAGCTCATCCCCGTTTACTCCTTCGTCCGACCGAAGCGGGGAGCTGCTCCCCGCTTGTGACCCGGCACACAGACCCGGCCCAGGGCTGACCGGCCCAGGACGTGACCGGCATCAGAGAGAAGCCGGCGGAAGCCCGAAGTGAACCCGAGGAAGGAGTGCCACCCGTGGCCACCACCCAGCCCCGCCTCCGCGCGGACGCCCTGCGCAACAGGGAGCGGATCATCGCCGCCGCGCGGGAGGCGCTCGTCGAGTACGGCGACGAGACCTCGCTCGATGAAATCGCTCGACGCGCCGGGGTCGGGAATGCCACGCTGTACCGGCACTTCGCGGACCGCTCCGAGCTGATCCGCCATGTCACCCTGTTCGTCCTCGGCCGCCTCGCGGACCAGGCCGAGAGGGCACGAGCCGAGGAGTCCGATGCTTTCGACGCGCTGAGGCGCTTCGCCCACGCGGCCGCCGATGAGCGGGTCGGGGCGCTGTGCACGCTGTTCGCCGAGAGCATCGACCCGACGCATCCGGACCACGTCGCGGCCGGCGGCCGCCTCGACCGTGCGGTCGGGGAGCTGATCGAAGCCGCCCGCGCCTCCGGGCAGTTGCGCACCGACGTCGCCGTCGGGGATCTGATGATCGCGCTCGCCCAGCTGACCAGGCCACTGCCGGGCAAGGGCTGTGACACCTTCGACGCCTTCGTGCACCGGCACGTCCAGCTCTTCCTCGACGGCCTGATGAACCCGGCCCGTTCCGAACTCCCCGGCTCCGCGGCCTCGTTGGAGGCCCTGCGCCGCAGCCGCTGTTCCGGCTGACCCCCAAGACTTCGTGGTGGCTTCCTTCGTGCCGCCCGCCACGCGCTCGCCGTCCCGCATCACGCAACACTGAGGTAGGCACCATGCCCCACACGACCGCCCCCGACCCCAGGCGCTGGAAAGCGCTGATATTCATCGCCCTGGCCCAGCTGATGGTCGTCCTCGACGCGACCATCGTGAACATCGCGCTGCCCTCCGCCCAGACCGACCTGGGGATCTCGGACGGCAACCGGCAGTGGGTCATCACGGCCTACGCGCTCGCCTTCGGCGGCCTGCTGCTCTTCGGTGGCCGGATCGCCGACCTGTGGGGCCGCAAGCGCACCTTCGTCATCGGCCTGATCGGCTTCGCGGCCGCCTCCGCCTTCGGCGGCGCCGCGATGAACACCGGCATGCTGCTGGGCGCCCGCGCCCTCCAGGGTGTCTTCGGCGCGCTGCTCGCGCCGGCCGCGCTGTCGCTGCTCGCCGTCACCTTCACGGACGCGAAGGAGCGCGCCAAGGCGTTCGGCGTCTTCGGTGCCATCGCCGGTGCCGGCGGTGGCGTGGGCCTGATCCTCGGCGGTGTCTTCACCGAATACCTCAACTGGCGCTGGACGTTCTTCGTGAACATCCCCTTCGCCGTGGTCGCCGCCGCCGGTGCCATCGCCGTGATCAGCGAGCCCGCCGGCAGCCGCAACCCCTCGAAGCTGGACATCCCCGGCGTCGTCCTGGCCACCACCGGCCTGGTCTCCCTGGTCTACGGCTTCACCCGCGCCGAGTCCGACGGCTGGACCGCAGGTGCCACCCTCGGGCTGTTCGTCGCCGCCGCCGTGCTGCTGTCCGCCTTCCTGGTGGTCGAGTCCAAGGTGAAGTCGCCGCTGCTGCCGCTGCGCGTGATCACCAACCGCAACCGCGGCGGCGTCTACGCCTCGCTCGGCCTCGCGGCCATCGCGATGTTCGGCCTGTTCCTCTTCCTGACCTACTACCTCCAGGTCGCCCGCGGCTACAGCCCGGTCAGCACCGGCCTCGCGTTCCTCCCGATGATCTTCATGATGATCACCGGTTCGACGCAGATCGGCGCGCGCCTGATGACCCGGGTCGCCCCGCGCTGGCTGATGGGACCGGGCTTCCTGCTCGCCGCCCTGGGCCTGCTCTGGCTGACCCGGATCGACCTGGACACCTCGTACGCCACGGGCATCCTGCCCGGCCTGATGCTGATGGGCCTCGGCATGGGCACGGCCTTCATGCCCGCCATGAGCCTGGCCACGCACGGCATTCAGCCGCGTGACGCCGGTGTCGCCTCCGCGATGGTCAACACCTCGCAGCAGGTCGGCGGCGCCATCGGCACCGCGCTGCTCAACACCATCGCGGCCAGCGCGAGCACCGCCTACGCCAAGTCCCACCTGGCCGAGGCCGCCCGGGGCGCCGCGGGGCAGAAGCTGCTCGTCCTCCAGTCGAGCGTGCACGGCTACTCCGTCGCCATCTGGTGCGCGGTCGGCATCCTCGCCCTGTCCTCGGCGATCGCGTTCCTCGCGATCAACACCGGCCACCAGGGCGGCACGACCGTCGCGTCCGGTGACGGCGAGGCGATCGAGGACGCGATCCCGGTGATGGCGCACTGACGCCGTCCGTGACGCATGACGAAGGCCCCCGCCGGGAGTTGGCGGGGGCCTTCGGCGTGCGTACGCGCCCTCAGCGCAGCCAGGGCAGGTCGGCGCCCGAGGCCGGCTGGAGGCCGGACGCGATGGTGCGGCAGATGTCGCCGAGCTGGACGACCTGTTCGGGCGTGAGCCGGTCGAAGATGGCACCGCGGACCGCGGCCACATGGCCCGGCGCGGACTCCTTCAGCATCGCGAAACCCTCGTCCGTGAGGACGGCCAGCTGACCGCGCTTGTCGGAGGGGCACTCCTCCCGGCGGACCCACCCGTTCTTCTCCAGACGGGCGATGGCGTGCGACAGCCGCGAGCGCGTGATCTTGGCGTCGTGGGCGAGCTCGGTCATCCGCATCCGGTGGCGCGGTGCCTCGGAGAGGTGGACCAGCAGCCCGTAATAGACGTGCGGCATCCCCGCGTCGCGCTGGAGCTGCCGGTCGAGGTGGTCCTCCAGGAGCGTGGTGGCGTGGAGGTACGCCTGCCAGGTGTCCTGTTCCTCGGCGCTGAGCCAGCGCGGCTGCCCGGCGTCCGGGACCTTGTCATTGGTCATGGCATCCACTGTTTCACCCGTCGGCTTCCTCGATGTCGCGATTCTTGAAGTTTAAATAAGGGAGGGTTAAGCTGGCGAATAGCTTGAAGTTTCAAACAATCTTCTCGGGAGGCACCATGCAGGCCACCGGCGAGCGCATGCCCGCGCTCTACCTCTCCCATGGCGCGCCGCCCCTCGCGGACGACGAACTGTGGCCCGCCGAGCTCGCCGCCTGGTCCGCCGCGCTGCCGCGGCCGACCGCGATCCTGATGGTCTCGGCCCACTGGGAAGAGGCCCCGCTCGCCCTCGGCGCCACCACGCGGGTGCCGCTCGTCTATGACTTCTGGGGCTTCCCCGAGCACTACTACACGGTGCGGTACGACGCCCCCGGCGCGCCCGCGCTCGCCGACCGGGTGCGCAGGACGCTGCGGGGCGCCGGGACGCCCGTACAGGACATACCCGACCGCGGGCTCGACCACGGCGCGTACGTCCCGCTCGTCGAGATGTACCCCGAGGCGGACATCCCCGTCCTCCAGATCTCGCTGCCCACCCTCGACCCGGAGCGGCTGATGGAGACCGGGCGCAAGCTCGCGCCGCTGCGGGACGAAGGCGTGCTGATCGTCGGGAGCGGATTCTTCACCCACAACCTGGCGGCGCTGCGGCACGCGGGGTCGGGGCCGCCGGCCTGGTCGGCGGAGTTCGACGCGTGGGGGCGCGAGGCGCTCGCCGCCGGGGACGTCGACGCGCTGCTGGACTTCGAGCGCAAGTCCCCGGCGGGACGGCTGGCCCACCCGCGCACTGAGCACTTCGCCCCGCTCTTCGTCACCCTCGGCGCGGCCGCGGGCGACCTGGACCGCCAGCGGACCGCCGTCGAGGGGTTCTGGATGGGCCTGGCGAAGAGGTCGGTGCAGTTCGGCTAGTCCGGCCAGGAGCGGCGGGCTCAGTGCTCGTGCCAGTGCTCAGTGCTCGTGCCAGTAGAAGACGTAGTACGAGGCGAGGCCCATCCCCAGCCCCAGCAGCAGCCCGATCTCGATCGAGCGCAGCACCGAGTCCCCGCTGAGGCTGTAGAGGAAGCCCATGCTGCATCCGAAGAGCGCGCCGAACGCCACCGCGCGCACCTCGGTGATCATCTTCTTCCGCTCGCGGATCAGGACGTACCCGGCGCCCCCGGAGACCAGCGCGACGGCGATCCCCATGAGCCAGGCGCCGGGCGTCGTGAAGCCGTTCTGGCTCGCCAGGAAGACGGCGTAGAGACCGAGCACGACGGCGCCGGTGAGCGGGACGGCCCAGGACAGCCGTGAGGCGTGGTCCGCGCCGCGGAGATGCGTGCCGCTGGGGACCGGGCCGGGACCTTCGTGGCCCCGGTGGTGGCCGGGCATGATCGAGTGCGTCGGCATCGCGGGCTCCTCTCGCCGGTGCGTCTCGCTTGCGCGTCACCCCGCGTCGGCTCCGCCGGCGGTGGCGCGCACCGCTGCCTTGTCCCACCAGCGCACACCCGCGTACGGGCGGCGGCAACTCGATCACGCCATGCCGTTGTCGGCCCGTTGCCGGCCGTTGTCGTCCATTGCCCACGTCGGTCGCCGCCGTGGGCAACCGTGGACGCGTCCAGGTCGTCTTGAAGAGCGAGCGGGGGCCCGGGGCGTCAGCGCCGACGGTCGCGGACCGCGCTTCCCGGCCGTCCCGGTGTCACCCTCCGTACCGGCTCTGACCTGCACTTCCCCGGTTCCTCGGAGCGTCCTCCCGTGCTGTGGCCGGACAGGGTACTGCATGATCACAAAAAAGAAGACGTTCCATGGGAATTCTGTCCGGATTCCAGTCGTTCTTTCCTTCGGACGGGGCACCCGTGGCAGGGTCCGCCCTCAAAGGGAGTCCCATCCGTCCCGCGACCGACTCATCGCAAGGGAGCACGCATGGCAACCCGTGCCGTCGCCCGTCGTCAGACCGCCGCAAAGGGCGCTGAAGGGGCAAGCAGTGTTCGCGCCGCTGGCGGGGAAATCGCCGACCGCGACCTGGTCGGCATGTACCTCGACGAGATCGCGCGTACGCCCCTGCTCGACGCCGCCAAGGAGGTCGAGCTGTCCCAGACCATTGAGGCCGGTGTCTATGCCCAGCAGCTCCTCGACGGCGCCCTCGACGCCGAGGGTTCCGGAGCCGCCGGCGCGGACCGCGCGGAGCTCGAGGCGATAGCCGCCGAGGGCGCCCGCGCGAAGGACGTCTTCATCAAGTCCAACCTCCGCCTCGTCGTCGCCGTCGCCCGCCGCTATCCCCGCAGTGGCCTGCCCCTCCTCGACCTCATCCAGGAGGGCAACGCCGGCCTGGTGCGCGCGGTCGAGAAGTTCGACTACACCAAGGGATTCAAGTTCTCCACGTATGCCACGTGGTGGATCCGCCAGGCGATCACCCGGTCCATCGCCGACCAGTCCCGCACGATCCGGCTGCCCGTCCACCTCGTGGAGGAGCTCGGCCGGATCCGCCGCGTCCAGCGCGAGTTCAACCGGGAGAACGGCCGCGACCCCGAGCCCGCCGAGATCGCCGCCGAGCTGGACACCACGCCCGGCCGCGTCAGCGACGTCCTCGACTGGGCCCGCGACCCGGTCAGCCTGAACATGTCCGTGGACGACGAGGGCGAGACCCAGTTCGGCGACCTCCTGGAGGACACCTCCGCCGTCTCGCCCGAGCAGTCCGTCATCGCCCTCCTCCGCAGCGAGGAGCTCGAAGACCTCATCGGCCGCCTCGACCAGCGCACCGCCTCGATCATCAAGGCCCGCTACGGCATCGAGGACGGCCGCGAGCGCACGCTCACGGAGGTGGGCAAGCAGCACGGTCTCACGCGTGAGCGGATTCGGCAGATCGAGAAGCATGCGCTTCTGGAGCTGAAGAAGATGGCTCACGACACGGGTTTCGACGCGGCGGCGTAAAAGGGCATACCCTCGTAGACCGGACCCCGGCGCCACCCCCCCCTGCGCCGGGGTCCTTTTCTTTGTGCGGTTGGTGTGTGGCTGGGGTGGGGTGGCCTCAATCGCCGGCCGGGCTTTGGTTGTGGGGTTCGCCGTTGTCGGGTGCGGGTGCGGGTGCGGGTGCGGGTCTGGGTGCGGGTGCGTTGCCGCCTGCGGCGGGGCGGCCTCAATCGCCGGCCGGGCTTGGGTAGTGGTGGGTGCGCTTTCCGCTGGGTGCGGGGGCGCTTTTTGGGTGCGGGTGCGTTGCCGCCTGCGGCGGGTGGCCTCAAGCGCCGGCCGCGCTTGGGTGGTGGTGGGTGCCGGGGGTGGGGCCTCCGGGCTGGGGACCTGGAACGCGGTGCGGTTGCTGTGAGGCGTGTTGGGTGCTGTGAAGTCGCACCGCGTTCCAGAACCCCACCCTCCGACCCCACCCCCTCCCGCCGGAGAACGACATCGGGTTGTGGGGTGCGCCGCGCTTTTCTTTTCGCCCGTCCGGGGCGCTCATTCCTGCCTGGGCGCGCCCTTCTTGCTTTTCTTTTAGCCCGTCCGGCGTTTGAGGACGCGCACGCAGTGCGCTCCCGCCGCTGGGGGCACCTCCCAGCGGTAGCTGGGGGAGGCAACGGACCCGCGGCTTGGGGTCTGGGGCGGAGCCCCAGTTTCGGGAAGGGGCGGGGTAGGGGAAAAAGCCCGCCGCAGGCGCAACGGGCCCGCACCCAGTGGGCTGGGGCAGTGCCCCCCACGCGGCGGAGCCGCAAATTAGATGCAGCCGGGAAGGGGCGGGGTAGGGGAAAAAGCCCGCCGCAGGCGCAACGGGCCCGCACCCAGTGGGCTGGGGCAGTGCCCCCCACGCGGCGGAGCCGCAGATCAGATGCAGCCGGGAAGGGGCGGGGTAGGGGAAAAAGCCCGCCGCAGGCGCAACGGGCCCGCACCCAGTGGGCTGGGGCAGCGCCCCCTCCACGCGGCGGAGCCGCAGATCAGATGCAGCCGGGAAGGGGCGGGGTAGGGGAACAAACCCGCCGCAGGCGCCACGGACCCGCAGGACCGGGGGGCTGGGGGCGTGCCCCCAGGGCAGGGGAAAGACCGCCGCTCACCCCGCCGCCGCCCGAGAGATCCGCGCACCCAACTCCGCCAAATGAGAAACCAGCTCCGCCGGCTGACGCGCCGAGAACTCGCAATCGATCAGCGCCAGCCGGAACGCCACCCACTCCAGCGAGTCCGCGGTGGTGAAATCGAGCTCACACCGGTCAGAGCCGACCGGCACAGGAACACCCAGCTGCGAAGGAAACCGCGCCGCCACGTACTCCGCAGGAGCATGCAGGGTCACCACCACCCGGTACGTCGGCTGGAGCCGTGCCATGGAGCGGCTCATGAATTCCGCCGCGTCCGCGGCGGGGAGCTCGCGCGGGGTGAAGCGGGCGCCGGTCGCGAAGGGCTCGCTGACCCGGTCCACCCGGAACGTACGCCAGTCGTCGCGGTCGATGTCGTACGCCACGAGGTACCACCGCCGCCCCGTACTCACCAGCCGGTGCGGCTCGACCAGTCGCTGGGTCTCGGTGCCGTCGCCCGTGCGGTAGGCGAAGCGGAGCCGTTCGTTGCCGGTGGCGGCCGCGGCCATGACGGTGAGCGTGCGCGGGTCGACGGTTCCGGAGTCGCCCCAGGTGAGCGGCACGGTGGCGGCCTGGAGCGTGGCCACGCGGTGCCGTAGGCGGGAGGGCAGCACCTGTTCCAGCTTGGCGAGGGCCCGTACGGACGCCTCCTCGATGCCGTCGACGGCGTGGCCCGCGCCCGCGCGCAGCCCGACCGCGATGGCGACGGCCTCCTCGTCGTCGAGGACGAGCGGCGGCATGGCCGCGCCCGCGGCCAGCCGGTAGCCACCGACCGCGCCCATCGTGGCCTGCACCGGATAGCCGAGGTCGCGCAGCCGCTCGATGTCGCGCCGGATCGTGCGCGGGGTGACGCCGAGCCGCTCGGCGAGCTCGCTGCCCGGCCATTCGCGCGGTGTCTGGAGCAGGGAGAGCAGAGTCAGCAGCCGTGCGGGAGTGTCGGTCATGTCACCCAGCCTGCCAGCGAAGTGGGACACAGTCTGTCCTACATGGCCTATAACGTCGGTCTCGTTCCCCCCCCGCTCCACCGGAAAGGGCTTTTCTTGATGGCCACCGATTCACCGCCCGTGGACCGCCGCCGCTGGCTGGCGCTCGCGGTCGTGATGACCGCGTCCTTCATGGACCTGGTCGATGTCACCATCGTCAACATCGCGATGCCGAGCATCCAGCGGGACATCGACGCCTCGTTCAGCGTGCTGCAGTGGCTCAGCGAGGGGTACGCGCTGGCCTTCGCGATCGGCCTGATCACGGGCGGGCGGCTGGGCGACATCTACGGCCGCAAGAAGATATTCCTGCTGGGCATGGGCGGCTTCACGCTCGCCTCGATGCTGTGCGGCATCGTCAGCGACCCGCAGCTGCTGGTCGCCGCGCGCGTCCTCCAGGGCCTGATGGGCGCGATGATGGTGCCGCAGGTGCTGTCGATCATCCACGTCACCTTCCCCGCGCACGAGCGCGGCAAGGTCTTCGGGATGTTCGGCGCGGTCGTCGGCCTCGGCGCGGTCTCCGGCCCGCTGCTGGGCGCGCTGCTCACCCAGTGGAACCTCTTCGGCCTGGAGTGGCGCCCGATCTTTCTGATCAACCTCCCGGTCGGCATCGCGGGTCTGCTCCTGGGCCGTCGCTTCATCATCGAGTCCAAGGCCCCGCGGGCCATGAAGCTCGACCTCGTGGGCGTGGCCCTGGCCAGCGCCGGCCTGCTGATGCTGCTCTACCCGCTGACGCAGGGCCGCGAGCACGACTGGCCGGTGTGGGGCTTCGTGTCGATGGCGTGCTCGGTGCCGATGTTCGTCGCCTTCGTGCTCTACGAGCGCCACAAGACCCGCAAGGACGGCTCGCCGCTGGTCGAGCTGTCGCTGTTCAAGGTCAAGAGCTTCGCGGCGGGCATCGGCGTGCAGCTGACCTTCGGTCTGACCTCCGGCATCTTCTTCCTGGTCTGGACGCTCTACATGCAGATCGGCCTCGGCTGGTCGGCGCTGCGGGCGGGCCTGACCGGCGTGCCGTTCTCGCTGGCGGTCTCGGCCGCGGCGGGCATGTCGGTGCAGAAGCTGGTGCCGCGCTTCGGGCGCAAGGTGCTCCAGGCGGGCGCGCTGATCATGGCCGCGGGCGTCCTGACGTACATCTGGGAGGCCGAGCATTACGGCGCGGACATCAAGTCCTGGCAGATGGCGCTGCCGCTGATCGTGATGGGCGCGGGCATGGGCCTGATCGTCGCCCCGATCACCGACGCCGTGCTCTCCGAGGTCCCGCGCGAGCACGCGGGCTCCGCGTCCGGCCTGATCAACACCACGCAGCAGCTGGGCAACGCGGTGGGCCTGGGCCTGGTCTCGGTGGCGTTCTTCGGCGTCGTCGACAACGCGGACCCGCGCACACGGCCGGTGTCGGACATCTTCGGCGAGGCGTTCACCCACTCCCTGTGGTGGGTCGCGGGCGGCCTGGTGCTGGTCTTCGGCCTGATGTTCCTCCTCCCGAAGCGGAGGGCCACCGAGACGGTGGCGGACGAGCCGCAGGAGCAGGAGCTGGTGGCGGCGTAGCCACCCCTCTTCGGGCGCCGGGCGGGCCGGGTTCTCCGGCCTGCCCGGCGCGGCTGTCTCCCGCGCCGTCTCGCGCCCGAGCGGTACGGGGAGTTGCTACAGCTCCAGAAGGGGCTCCACGGCGCGCAGCTCCCGGCGGATCTCGTCCAGGGGCGCGGTCCGCTCGCGGTCCAGCACGAGATAGATGAAGATGCCGCCCTCGCGCAGCCGCGGCAGTGGCCGGATCATGTGCAGTTCGCCGGCCAGCGTGATCAGGATGTCCTCCACGCTGTCCGGCGTATAGCCGAGAAGCTCCAGTGTGTAGAGCTTGGCGCGCATGACGTCGCTGTCCCCGTCGGCGACCTTGTCCATGTCCAGACCGCTGCCCCGGTCCAGCGCCCCCAGGACCCTGCGCTGCTGGAAATCGACTATCGCGACACCGGTGGCTCCGTCGATCGCCAACGCCTTCTCCAGGGCAGTCTCAACGGCATCCATCGGCGCACGACCTCCTTCGAGCAGGAATCCGACAGGCGCGGTGACGCCCAGACTTACCGGCTGCTCAGAGCACGCACGCTAGCGGAGACGACTGACATCGTGCACTGTCGGCGGCCCTGCCGCCCTGGACCCGCGGTGTCGCCGGTGTTCAGGTCGTGCGGATGTACCGAATTCCGTCGCCCAGGTCGGGGTTGTCCGCCAACGCCGAAAGGTGCAGCGGGGTGTTGGCGGAGGTGAGGGAGGCGGGCACGAGACAGGACGGGTCCCGGTAGCCGATGACGATCGTCCGGTCCGTACGGTTCCTGACCGACCGCGCCGTCATCAGGCGCTCGGGGGCGTCCGACGACGGCTTCACGATCCGCGTGCACTCGACGAGGGCCGACTTGTAGACGGTCTTCTCGCCGTGGAAACCGGGCTCCGACCAGAAGCAGATGCTGCCCGCGGTACAGTCGCCGGCCGCCACTTCGCCGCCCTCCGCACTGGCCGTAGCGGCCGCACCGAACACTCCCGCGGCCGCGAGGACCATGCCGAGGGCTGCCGAGGTCATGCGCTGAAGCAGCACTGTCTCCTGGGGGTACGGCTCGGGACGACTCCCGCTGGGTCCGCTTAACTGCTGATCGGGGCGGGGGTGTTGGGCGGGACCATGCGAAAAGGCGTTCTGCGGGTCAGCCACCGGCGGAGCCGACGCGAGGGCGCTGAGCCCGAAGCGGTACTCGCCGCCATAGTCGGTTCCCCACGGGGCGACGGTGATCCCTCCGAGCGCCGCCCTGGCCGTCTCCGGCGCTGCCGTCATGCTTTCCCATAGTGGGCCTCTCGCCAGTGCCGTTCCTTCTCCGCGTTGAACGCGGCGGCCTCCGCGAGGCGTCCTTCTCGCACGGCGAGGACGTGGGCGAGGGTGAATCCGTGGCACTTCCTGCATGGGCGGGGGTTGCCCGGTGTGCTGGCCGCCGCACCGGCGCGGCTCGTCGCGTTCGCGGCGGCGACGCGGTCGCCGAGGGATTCCGTTTCCTGGTTCACGCCGGAACCGTAAGGGCGCCCGTAAAGCCGAAACAGGTTCGGGACATGGTAGTTCGGCAGCAGTCCGGCACCGAGTATCACGTAGCGTGGTACCTACTGCGTAACGCCCAGGTGGGCAGCCATTTCGCGCATGTCCTGGGTGAGAGTGCGCTTACGTGACCTGAGCAGATCGCTCATGATGTAGCGAGCCATGGCCTGGTGCTTCAACCACTCGCCGGACCTGGTCCGCAGGCGCTTCAGTTCGCCCATCGCGTCCTGGTGGGAGCCCACGGCGACATGGGCCTTGGCCACGTCGAGCCGGTGGCGGTCCCAGTTGTTCGAGGTCGGCTTGCCGTGGATGTGCAGGGCCCTTTCGCTCAGCACTCCGTTGTCGGCGTGCCGGAGCACGCCGCGCGCGTCGTTCATGATGGACAGGTCTTCGACGGCCTTGAGTTCTGCCGTGATGGGCCCGAATGTCGCCCAGTGGGTCCGGTAGTCGATGTGTTCGCTGTCCATCGCGCTGGCCGCCGTGCGAGCCATCCGCCGGGCCTCGCGTGCGACATCGGGCTTGTTGTCGCGTACGGCTGCCGAGGCGATCCGCAGCGAGAGTTCGCCCCACAGAGCGAATTGCGCGGGGTCGGTGGCGGAGATACGCGGCTCCATTTCCGCGGCCGTTGCACTGGCGAGCCGCTCGCTCTCGTCGAACCGGTCCTGCCGCAGCAACAGCCAGCACATGCCGACGACACCAGTGGCGGCGGTGCGCGTCCGGTCGGTTTCGCGAGCCAGCCGGATGGCTTCGGCCAGTGCGTAGTAGGCCATGTCGTACTGGCGCACCTGAGTGAGGTATTTACCGGCCAGCAGCAGCGCTTGGGCCCGGAGGACCACTGCTCGTTGCCGTTCCTCGCCCTCCAGGGAGGCGACGCACGCTTCGGTGGAACGCAGGAGGCCCGGCAGCTTCCTCGCGACGGCGCCGTAGCGATCGGCGTGGTAGAGGGCGTGCCCGTCCTCGATGTGCGCGCGGAGCTCCGGCAATGCCCTGCCCTCTCCGTGATCGCAGAGCGCGGCGTCGAGCCCGACGGGCGGCATCAACGCCCGTCGCAATTCGGCGAGATAGCGCCGGTTCGCCTCGTCGCCGATGACGGGATCGGGTGCTTCCGTCGCGAAGAGGGCGGAGGTGGAGACGCCCAGGGCGCGCGCGAGACTGTGCAGCGTCTCGACGCGCGCGGCCGCGCCCTGCTCCACCTTGCGCACCACGCCCAAAGAGAGGCCGGCTTCATGGGCGAGCTGTTCCTGACTCAGCCCGGCGGCGCGGCGGTACTTCCTGATGTTGTCGGACAGTCCTGTGGACACGGCAACCACCGTCCCTTCAAGCCAAGGGTAGGCCCGACGGGTGCCTGGCCGAGTTCGCCGGTCGGCAGCCCGGGGTCTGGGTGGGGCCTCAAGGGAGCTCCCGCTGACGGCGAGGGCGGTATCGCCTGTGCGGCGAGTTCAGACGGCGAACTGCTCGTGATCCACGCCGCGTTCCCATACGGCTTCGAACGCCGAGGCGCAGAGTCTCACCGTAACGGGGGCCTCGCTGTACTCGTGCCCGGCCCAGTCACCGTCCCCGGTTCAATGGTGGAACAGAGCCGAGCAGCCATCGGTCAATGGCCTTGCGTACCAAGGGAGTCCAGCCCTGCCAGAACTCCGAGTCGGGGTCGAGGTCGGTCTCCCCGGTCCGCGTGAAGTGCACGAAGCTTTCAGTCTCGTCGCCGACGCTGTAGGTGTCGCGCATCTCCAGGTGCACGGCGGTACGCCGGGCGGATTCGAGCAGCTCGGCGAAGTCCGGCACGCCGTTCTGTGACATCACATTCCTCCCTGAGGGGCGGCAGTTCAGCAGCTGGAGCCCGCTCCGTAGGGAGGTGTCCATCCCCCACATCAGCCCGGGATCCCGTGAGCGCGGGCGTAACCCCGTCCGCCCCCGCCCGGAAAGCCCCCCTCCCTTCCGGAACGTTCCGGATGGCCCCGGCGGCCCGAGCCGGTTGTAGTGGACCCATCGGCCGTGGCTGCCGGTGCGCAGGAGTCGGCAGTCCCGTCGAGCTCGTTCGGTTGGTCAACTCCGTAGGAGAATCGCATGCGAATGAGACGAACAGCGGCCGCGTCAGCCGCTCTTCTGCTGCGCGCGAGGCGCACGAGGCGGGGCGTGGCCCTGGTGGCCGCTCTTCTGATGGCGGGTGGGCTTTCGGTGGGGCAGGCGTCCGCGGCGCCGACGACCGCTCCTTGCGACGGTACGTACACGATCGTCGTCGGCGGCACGGGAAGCTCCTGGAACAACGACGGCTTCTACGGCAACATCCAGCAGCACGTCGGGTATCCCACCACGATTCCCAACGGCGCGAGCGTCCGGGCAGGCGTCAACGAGCTGAACCGGCTGGTCCGTGACCAGCGTGCCGCGTGCCCGGGGCAGCACGTCAAGATGGGCGGGTACTCCCTGGGTGCCGCGGTGGTACACGTCTGGGTCACCGAGAACTGGCAGTCGTTCGACAACGTCAACGCCATCCTCGTCGCGGACCCCAAACGCCAGGGCCCTCCCGGAGGCAACGGCTCCACCTCGCCGTTCGGCCCCATCGTCGGTGCTCCGCTCGCGGGCGTCGACAGGTTCTTCGGCAACGTGCCGGTCAAGTCGATCTGCCACTGGGACTACATCTGCGATGACTCCGCCGATCCCTTGGGCTACCCGTACAACCACACCCACAACTACCCCGAAGACTTCAACATGGACCACCACAACGACAGCGCCCACGAGCAGTGGTGGAACGGCGCCTGGTATCCCTGGTAATCCAGGCCGCTGACGGGCGGGGGCCCGGTCCCGAGCTCCGGGATCCGGGCCCCCGGACCCGAGCCCTCTATGCAAGGAATGGGTGGTGGGTTCGACCCACCCTCCCTCCCAACCCCCGCGCATACCACGCGCGTTCACTTTCCGTGTTCGGGTTGCGACACAGCGCCGCCACCCTCTAGCGTTCGCAGCAATGAACGACCCCGACCGGTGCGCCAACACCATGCCGGGGTCTGACCATCAAGATCGAGAAAGGGTCGATCCATGGCTGTCGCCGACTTTAGTCCTGCCCCACGTGCCGCGCACCCGTACCCCCTGGCCCGTCCCGGATACGGCAAGCGCACCGCCCCCGAGCAAGCTCCCCGCCGCCGTGGCGACTTCGCGCACCTGCGGCCCCGCGAGGCGCCCATCGCCGCTTTCATCGATCGTCTGCCCGAGGGTGCGGCCATGGACGCCAAGACCCTCGCCGCCCAGCTGCCCGACTACGGGCAGGCCGCGTGTCTCACCGCGCTCCGGCGGCTGTCCGAGGCGGGGCATCTGCGGCGGGTGACGGAGCGGATCAAAGGTGACGGCGGCAGCTGGCACTGGGTGACCCGTTCGCATTTCTCCCGCACCGCGCGGGACGACGCGTGGTGGACGGCGGTCCTGGCGGGGGACGTTCCGGCGCAGCGCACCCGGTCGCAATCGCAACCCGAGCCTCAGGCGCCGTCCCGTTCGTACGCGTACGACGCACTCGCCTCCCTGGGGCGCACGGACCCCCGCATGACTCTCTCCGCCGCCGAGTGCGCGGCACTCGAAGAGCTCGCCGCCGCGTGGCTGGCGCGCGGTGCGTCCGAGGTGGAGCTCGTACGCGCGCTGACGACCGGACTGCCGCCGGAAGTGCACTGCGCGGGCGCCTTCGCGCGCCGTCGGCTCGTCGACAAGATGCCGCCCGAGGCCGTCGTGGACACCCCCGCGCCGACCTTCCGCATCCCGGAGTGCACCGTCTGCCGCGCGCCCGGCCGCCCCGAGGCGCTGCCCGGCGGGATCTGCCGAGACTGCCGCGGCGAACCGGCGCCCCACCAGGCCCAAGGCGTGTCGCCGGACGGTGTACGCGCCCGCGCGGCGGCGGTCCGCGCCGCCCTCGACGCACGCCCGTACGTACGACGCGGCCGCTGAAACGCCCATCCACCTGCTGCGTGAGCAGGGAGACGCACTCCGTGACATTTGACGCCGACGGCAGGCGCTCCGCATCATTCCACTAAGACGTTAGTGGAATGAGGGTGCGGATGATCGTGTTCCGGGTGGACCGGCGCAGCGGCGTCGCCACCTATCTGCAACTCGCGCACCAGGTCAGGCAGGCCCTCCGGCTCGGCGTGCTGGAGCCGGGGGACCGGCTGCCCACGGCCAAGGACGTGGTCGCGGCCACCGCGATCAACCCCAACACCGTGCTGCGGGCCTACCGCGAGCTGGAGCGCGAGGGGCTCGTGGAACCCCGGCCGGGGCAGGGCACGTTCGTGCGGCGCTCACTGTCCCGGCCCGCGACGGCGGCGGACTCGCCGCTGCGCGCGGAACTCACCGACTGGGTGGACCGGGCCCGCGAGGCCGGTCTGGAACGCGAGGACATCGCCGCCCTCACCGCCGCCGCCCTCGACGCACGCTTCCCCGCGCCACCCCCGTCCCACCGATCACCGCAGTCCTTGGAGGAAGACACGTGACCGACCCGATCGCCTCTACGGCCCTGCGGGCGACACGGCTCGGCCGTAGGTTCCGGAGCGGATGGGCGCTGCGCGACTGCGACTTCGCCCTGCCCGCCGGCCGGATCACCGCGCTCGTCGGCCCCAACGGAGCCGGCAAGAGCACGCTGTTCCACCTGGCCACCGGCCTGCTGCGGCCGACCGAAGGCGAGATGAGCGTCTTCGGCGCCGACCCGGTCACCGCCGGGGCCCGCGACCGCACGGCCCTCCTCGCCCAGGACAAGCCGCTCTACCCCCGCTTCACCGTCGACGAGACCCTCCGCTTCGGCCGCGAGCTCAACCAGGACTGGGACCAGGCCACCGCCGAACGCATCGTCCGCGCCGGGGACATCCCCCTCGACGCCCGCGTCGGCACGCTCTCCCCGGGCCAGTGCACCCGCGTCTCGCTCGCCCTCGCCTTCGGCAAGCGGCCCGAGCTGCTGCTCCTCGACGAGCCGCTGGCCGACCTCGACCCGCTCGTCCGCATCGAGGCCATGGGCCTGGTCATGGCCGAGGTCGCCGAACGCGGCATCACCGTCGTGCTGTCCTCGCACGTCCTGTCCGAGCTGGAGAACGTCTGCGACCACGTGCTCCTCCTCAAGCACGGCGGCGTACGGCTCCAGGGCGACGCGCAGCGGCTGTGCGACGACCACGTCCTGCTCACCGGGCGGGCCGAGAGCGGGCGCGAGGACGGCCTGCCGGCCGGGCTGGGCGGCGCCACCGTCGTGGAGTCGACCGTCACGGGCCGCCAGGTCACCGCCCTGCTCCGCACGGCGGGCCGCCCCGCCGATGCCCCTGCCGATGCCTCCGCCGATGCCCCTGCCGACAGCCCGGCCGACAGCCCGGTCGACGTTTTCGCCGACGACCGGTGGGTCACCGAAATCCCCTCCCTGGAAGATCTGTTGCTCGCGTATCTCCGCTCCGCCCCGGCCGACGCCGCCCCCTCCGGTGACACGGAGGCCGCAGCGTGAAAGGCACCCTCTGGCTGGCCTGGCGCCAGCAGCGCACGCTGATCCTGGTCGGCGCGGCGGTCCTCGCGGCCTGCGCGGTGTGGGTCGCGTTCCAGCGCGCGGACATGCTGGCCTTCATCAGCGACCACCACATCGACACGAAGAACTGCAAGGGCTGGAACGGTGACTGCGCCGGTTCGACAGCCGCGCAGTTCTTCGAGGACACCAACGGGCCGCTGCGCGCGCTCGGTTCGCTCAGCACCGCCCTGCCCGTGCTCATCGGCATCTTCTGGGGCGCGCCCCTGCTCGGGCGCGAGCTGGAGAGCGGTACGTGGAAGCTCGCGCTGACCCAGGGCGTCAGCGTCCGCCGCTGGTTCCTCACCCGCTTCTCGCTGGCGCTGGTCTGCACGCTCATCGGCTCGGCGGCACTCGCCGCGCTCCTCGCGTGGTGGTGGGAGCCGGTCTCCAACATGCTGAACGGCCTCTACTGGCACGACGGCTACATTTTCAACGCCACCGGCCCCGCCGCCGTGGCCTGCGCGGTCCTCGGCCTCGTGGTCGGCACGGCGGCCGGGCTGCTGCTGCGCCGCACGGTGGCCGCGATGGGCACCGCGCTCGCCGTGATCGTGGGCGTACGCCTGCTCCTCAACACCGTCCGCCACGACTGGATCTCACCCACCCTGCGCACCAGCCAGGGCGACGCGCCCCGGCAGTACATCGGCAGCGCGGAATCGGCCGGGGACTTCGGCTTCATCGACCGGGCCGGCCGCCTGGTGCACGAACCGGCCGCCTGCGCATCGGGCGAGGGGCTGCCCGACATGAAGACCTGCATGGCCCAGAAGGGCTTCACCGGACGCTTCTACAAGGTCTATCCCGCGAGCGACTTCTGGGTCTTCCAGTGGATCGAGACCGCGGTCTTCATCGGCCTCGCGGCCGCGCTCATGGCCCTGATCTGCGTCGTACTGCGCCGCCGCGCGGTTCTCTGACGGACAGGGCCCCGTGGCGGGGGCACTCAGGGGACGCGGCGGCCCGGACTCAGCTCCCGTACAGATCGCCGTACGAAGGGAAGACACCCCCCGGGCCGTCCACCCCCTCCGCCGCCAGGACTCCCTTCACCACCGCGCGGGTCAGGACGTCCGCCCCCGCCGCCAGGATCTCGTTGAGCGCCCCCGCCACCGGGAGGATCGTGCTGCCGAACAGCTCCTCCCCGGCCAACGGGCGCTCACCGGTGGCCAGCGCGAAGACCGTGTCGCCGTCGCTCAGCAGGTGTACGGGGCGCACCGCGCGGGCCAGGCCGTCGTGAGCCGTGCCCGCGAGCTTCTGGGCCTGGGCGCGGGTCAGCACGGCGTCGGTCGCGACGACGGCGAGCGTCGTATTGAGCGGCGGCCGTACGGAGGAGGCCGCCCGCCTCGCGGACTCCTGCTGCGCCGCCGCCAGCCTCTCCTGGGCGGCGCGGTGCCGCTCGGGCGCCGGGACGTCGACCACGCCCTGCGCCAACTGCCCGTACAACGCGCCCGTCCTGGGCTCGACCACCGACCCGACGGCGTTGACCACGGCCAGCGCCGCGACCGTCGTACCCGACGGAAGCACCACGCTCGCCGTCCCGACGCCACCCTTGACGCCCCCGGCCACCGCGCCCGTACCCGCGCCGACCGTGCCCTGCTCCACCGGCGCCCCCGCCTCCGAACGCGCCGCCGCCTCGACCGCCTCCCGCCCGAGCGCGGCGTCGGGGCGGGCCCGCCAGTCGCCGCCGCGGCCGAGGTCGAACAGCGCGGCCGCCGGGACGACGGGCACGACCTGCGCCGGATCGGGACCCACCCGGAAACCGCGGCCCGCCTCCTCCAGCCAGGCCATCACCCCCGACGCGGCGTCGAGCCCGAACGCGCTCCCGCCGGACAGCACGATCGCCTCGACGTGCTGCACGAGATTCCGCGGATCGAGCGCGTCGGTCTCCTTCGTCCCCGGGCCGCCGCCCCGCACGTCGACCGCGGCGATCGCGCCGCCCGCCTCGGTGAGCACCACGGTGGTGCCGGTCAGGGCGCCGTCCCCGACGCGGCGCGCGTGCCCGACCCGCAGCCCGGGAACGTCGGTCAGTGCGTCGAGAGGGCCGGGGGAGGGCTGCTGTGCGGCGTGGGCGTCAGTCATGGCCCATGCGTACCACTTCCCTTCCGCTATGTCTGTGGTGTGTCCGCTGCCGTCGCCTCCACCGCCGCCCGCCGGGTGGTCAGGAAGACCCCCACCGCCACCGTGGCCGCCGACACCAGCCCGGCCAGCAGGACCGCGGCATGCCCCGCGAACGTGCAGGCCAGCACCAGCACGGCCGACACCGGCAGCACCAACTGCTGCGCCAGGCCCCGCTTGTGGTGCCGGGAGTGGATCAGCCACGCCGAGAACATGAACAGCGCCGTCGCCACGGTGACCGCCCCCGACGCCGCGAACGTCGAGATGTGCGCCTTGCCGACGGCCTCCTCGATCGCCACCTCGATCCCCGCCCCGATGGCCGCCGCCGAGCCGAAGACGAAGTAGTGCCCGTAACCCCACAGGAACGCCTGGCGGTTGGAGGCCAGATGGAGATGGATGGGCACCGCGAAATAGATCCAGTACGCGGCGAAGATGATCAGCAGTCCGCCGCCCGCGATCGGCAGCAGCGTGCCCAGCGCCTCGTGCTCGTCGACCGCCGACTGGACGGCGACCGTGGCCGCCGACACCGTCTCGCCCAGCACGATGATGGTGAACAGGCCGTACCGCTCCGCGATGTGGTGCGGGTGCCACCCCGTCTGGCGCCGGAGCTCGGCGATCGCGGGCACCGACATCTCCGCGACCGCCATGACCAGGAAGAGCCACGGCTTGGCCTGCTGCGGCAGCAACAGCAGCCCCAGCCAGCCCACCTGGCACAGACTGACCCCCACCGCGTACCGCAGCGCCGTCCGCCGCTCCTCGCCTCTGCCGGCGTGCGCGGCCCGCAGCCACTGCGTCACCATCGCGAGCCGCATCACCAGATAGCCGAACCACACCACGGTGAAGTCGCTGCCGTCGAAGGCCCGGGGGACACCCGCCGCCAGGATCAGGACCCCGGCCATCTGCACCAGCGTCACCACGCGGTAGAGCACGTCGTCCGTGTCGTAAGCGGAGGAGAACCAGCTGAAGTTGACCCACGCCCACCAGACGGCGAAGAACACCATCAGATAGCCGGGGAGACCGGTGGCCGGGTGGTCCTCGGCGAGCGCGTGCACCAGCTGCCTGCCGGCCTGCGCCACCGCCACGACGAAGCACAGGTCGAAGAACAGCTCCAGGGGCGTGGCCGTACGGTGCGCCTCCTCGCGCCCGCGCTCGGTCATCCGGCGCAGCACGCCACCACTGCCGTGGGAAGCGGGAGTGGGCTCGCTCATGGTCAGCCGGCGCGGTGCGGCGCGCGGCCGGTGGAGATTCCCCCGCCCCGGGTCTCCCCGTGGCCGGGGCCGCGCTCCCGCCTCTGGCCGCGGGCCACCGGGGTGTGGCGCTCAGGACACGGGCCGGGCACCGGCGAGACATATGTGGGCAGCGTCACATCGCTCATGCGGTGATTGTCGCCGTTGCCACCGCCGGGCGCGCGCCGGGAGCGCCGGAGGCCGGGCGGCCCGACCGTACCCTGGAGGCATGAGCGATGCCCCCGAACCCGCCGCCGAGCCCACCCCGCCGCCGCGCCGGCCCGCCGCCGCGCTGATCTTCGACGACCCGCTGTCGCAGCAGTCCTCGGACGACACGGACCGCGGCTGGGGCGAGCGGCCCGCCGGCGGCGGCAGCGCCGCCGACCTGGCCCGCTTCCTCGACGAGAAGCCGCCCCACCACATCTGAGCCCCGCGGCGGGCCCGCGCCGGCGTCAGCGCTGGGCCGGGACCGTCTCCGGCTCCGGGCCACGGCGCTGCTCGACCAGCGCGTCCCGGATCTGCTCCAGCAGCTCGATCTCCGTGACCTGCGCCGGCGTCGGCTCCGCCGGGTTCTTCGCGGCCTGGCGGTCCTGCCAGCGCTTCATCGGCAGCAGCATCAGGAAATAGACGACCGCGGCCGTGATCAGGAACGTCAGCGTCGCGCTGAGCACCGCTCCCCACTGGATGAAGACACCGGACGTCACCTCGCCCGCGGCGTTCTTCGAACAGGGGCCCTTCAGGCAGGCCGCGTAGTGGTCCAGGTCCTTGGTGCCGAAGGCGCCGACCACAGGGTTGATCACACCCTTGACCACCGAATTGACGATGTTGGTGAACGCCGCACCGATGACAACGGCGACCGCGAGGTCTATGACGTTGCCCCGCATCAGGAACGCCTTGAAGCCGCCAAGGACGCCTGTTTTCTTCTCGCTCACCGAGCGGCCTCTCTCTGTCTCTCTCTGTGCCGCAATGGCACGATCCATGCCTTCCGGACGAGTTTGCCAGGTCTGGGCCGGGCTTGGGGGTGATCATGCGAGGGCGTAGTGCGTGAGGGTGGGCAGGCAGGGGGTGGCCGCGGCGGCGGCCGCGATCGCTGCCAGGCGGAGTCTTTGCCTTCGGGGGTGGGCGGGGTGTCTTGTGGACCGTCTCCTTCCCACTCTGATCGGTTCGAAGTCGGGGAGGTGTTGGGTGGGTGGGGGTGTGGGGTTGCTCTCAAGTGCGATCATCTGGGGCTCGCCTTGGGGTCGTGGGCTCTGGGTGTTCACCACGATTCCGTGAATCTCGGGATTTCGCTGGGGGCTGTGGATTACTGGGCGATTGTGGATAACGGGGCCGCTCGTCTGTGGCCGGTGGGGGCGCGAGCGGCGGGCCTGTTCCCCAGCCCCGCCCCTTCCTGCTGCATCTGATGTGCGGCTCCGCCGCAGGCGACCACCCGCCCCCAGGCCCCGGCTGCGGGCGGGTGGTCGCCTGCGGCGGGCTTGTTCCCCTACCCCGCCCCTTCCCGGCTGCATCTCATTTGCGGCTCCGCCGCGTGGGGGGCGCTGCCCCAGCCCCCGAACCTGCACGCCCGTTGCCGCCTGCGGCGGGAGCGCACTGCGTGCGCGTTCTCAATCGCCGGACGGGCTGAAAGACAAAAGCATGGCGTGCCCCGAAGCGTGATGTCGCCCTCCGGGGGGAGGGGGTGGGGTCGGAGGGTGGGGTTCTGGAACGCGGTGCGACTTCAGGGCACTCAATACGTCTTACGGTTCCCGCACCGCGTTCCAGGTTCCCAGCCCGGAGGCGCCACCCCCGGCACCCACCACAAACCCAGCCCGGCCGGCGTTTGAGGCCGCCCGCCGCAGGCGCACACAACCCGCACCCGGAAACGCACCCGCACCCGGAAACGCACCCGCACCCGGAAACGCACCCGCACCCGGAAACGCACCCGCACCCGGAAACGCATCCGCACCCAAACACGCCCCCGCACCCAGCGGAAAGCGTACCCACCACACACCCAAGCCCGGCCGGCGATTGAGGCCACCCCACCCCAGCCACAACACACCCGCACCCAACCCCTTACGGCAACTCGATCCCCAGATCCCACCCCTCATGCGCCCCCACGCACAGACAAGCCCTCTCGCTCGTCTCCGGCAACGCGCAGACCGCCGCGAACAGAACCTCGCGCAGCCGCCCCACGTTCTCCCCGAAGACCCGCATCACCTCGTCGTGCGAGACCCCGTCACCCGTGTCCGCGCCCGCGTCGAGATCGGTGACGAGGGACATGGAGGTGTAGCAGAGGCCCAGTTCGCGGGCGAGGACCGCTTCCGGGTGGCCGGTCATGCCGACGACCGACCAGCCTTGGGCGGCGTGCCAGCGGGATTCGGCCCGGGTCGAGAAGCGGGGGCCCTCGATGACGACCATGGTGCCGCCGTCGACGGGGTTCCAGCCGTGGCCGCGGGCGACGGCCACGGCGACGGCGCGGCCGGCGGGGCAGTAGGGGTCGGCGAAGGTGGTGTGGACGACGTTGGGCACCGTGCCGTCGGGCAGGGGCTCGCCGTCGAAGAAGGTCTGGACGCGGTTCTTGGTGCGGTCCACGAGCTGGTCCGGCACGAGCAGGGTGCCCGGCCCGTACTCCGGCCGCAGCCCGCCGACCGCGCAGGGGCCGAGCACCTGGCGCACGCCGACGGAGCGCAGGGCCCACAGGTTGGCCCGGTAGTTGATGCGGTGCGGGGGCAGGTGGTGGCCGCGTCCGTGGCGGGGGAGGAAGGCGACCTTCCGTCCGGCCAGTTCACCGATGAAGAGCGAGTCGCTCGGCGACCCGTAGGGCGTCTTGACGGTGACCTCGGTCACTTCCTCCAGGAAGGAGTAGAACCCCGACCCGCCGATCACGCCTATGTCCGCCTGTGCGGCGGTACCCATCTCGACCATGCGGCCACCCTAACGGCGCACCGGGAAGCACCGGGAAGCACCGTAGAACGGCAGGAGCCCGCGAACCCTTCGACGAAGGGCTCGCGGGCTCCAGGGAAGTGCGAGTGGTGCCTCAGGCGGCGGACGTGCTGCTCGACGACGAGGTCGAGGACGCCGAAGAGGTCGCCGAGGACGTCGAGGAGGACGTCGAAGACGAGGCCGACGAGGAGTCCGAGCCGTTCTTCGGGGCGGACGAAGTCGTGGAAGCCTTCGCCGGGCTGCTGCTGGACGACGCGCCACGGCTGTCGTTCCGGTAGAAGCCGGAGCCCTTGAAGACGATGCCGACCGCGGAGAACACCTTCTTCAGGCGTCCGTCGCAGCTCGGGCAGACGGTCAGGGCATCATCGGTGAACTTCTGCACCGCCTCGAGGCCCTCGCCGCACTCGGTGCACTGGTACTGGTAAGTCGGCACTTGATCCTCCTGGCACTCTCACTCAATGAGTGCTAACGACGCTCCATAGTGCAGTATTCCGGCCCGTCAGTCCACCGATACGGCCTCGCGGTGACCCACCCCACGTGCGGCGATGAGCGATTCGCCCTTCGGTGTGAGCGCCTTGCGCAGCGTGAGGAGGACCGCCAGGGCCAGCACCGTGCCGACCAGCGGGATCAGGAAACCGGAGCTCGCGGTGTGCGAGTCGATCACCCGGCCGCCGATGCTGGCACCGGCCGCCTGGCCGAGGCCGACCGCGCCGGTGAGCCAGGTGAAGGCCTCCGTACGGGCCGTCGGCGGGACCAGCGACTCCACCAGCGTGTAGCCGGTGATCAGCGCCGGGGCGATGCACAGGCCGACGAGCAGGCCGAGCCCGCCCAGCAGCGGCAGCGCGTGCGCGGCCCACAGCGGGGTGGTGGCCAGCGCCAGCAGCGGGTAGGCGACCAGCAGGCGGCGCTGCGGGCTGACCTTCCAGGCGATGGCGCCGCAGACGATGCCCGCGATCATGTTTCCGGCCGCGAACGTGCCGTACATCAGACCGTTGAGCCCCGGCTCGCCGAGCTCCTTGGTGAAGGCCGTCATCGACACCTGCATGCCGCCGAAGACGGAACCGATACCCAGGAAGGCGACCGCCAGGACGCGGACGCCGGGCACGGAGAGCGCCGAGGCGGTCTTCTCGCGGCTCCCGGAGGAGCGGCTGGGCTCGGGCTCGGTGCGCCGCTGGGAGGCGAAGAGCAGGCCGCCGACGAGCGTCAGGACCGCCTCGGTGATCAGACCCGCCGCCGGGTGGACGCCCGTGCACAGCGCGGTGGCCAGCACGGGGCCGATCACGAAGGTGAACTCGTCGGTGACCGACTCGAAGGCCGCCGCCGTGGACATCAGCGGCGAGCCGTCCAGCTTGGCCGCCCAGCGTGCCCGGACCATCGGTCCGATCTGCGGGGTGGACGCGCCGGCGGGCACCGCCGCGGCGAACAGCGCCCACAGCGGTGCGTCCGCCAGCGCCAGGGTGATCAGCAGGGAGATCGCCGCGGCGTGCACGACCACGCCGGGCAGCAGCACCCTGCCCTGTCCGAAGCGGTCCGCGAGCTTGCCGCTCTGCGGGGCGAACAGCGCCATCGCGACACCGGCGGTCGCCGAGACGGCGCCCGCCGTGCCGTACGAGCCGGTGGTGTGCTCGACCAGCAGCAGGATGCCGATGGTCAGCATCGCGAAGGGCTGCCGGGCCAGAAAGCCGGGAAGCAGGAACGTCCAGGCGCCGCGCGTGCGCAGCAGCTGGCCGTATCCGGGTCGCGCCTCGGCGTGGTCGTTGACCGTGGATGCCACGGCCGGGCCTTTCCGCCGCCTGGTAGCACGCACCGCACGGGACACCGCACGGAGCGCGCCGAGAGCTGTCCTCTCGCGCAGGACCGTGGTAGATGCCGTGCCGGCCGCCTTGTGTCGCGCGACCGCGGCCGCCGTGCGGTCGCGCCAGCCCTGCATCAGGCAGAGTTGGTTCGGTCAGATAATGGGGAACAACATAGGAAATAACGAGGTTACTTCCCCTTCAGCGTACCGGGTGTCCCCAGCCAGCCCGCAAGCTTGCCTCCCTCGCTCACGGCCCGCAGCCGTTTCTCCGTCGCGTCGCGCACCGGATCGGTGGCCACCACCAGCAGCTCGTCGCCCAGGCGCAGCACGGTCGTGGGGCCCGGTACGGAGCTCTTGCCGTCGCGTACGACGAGGGTGACCGCGGCCCCGGCGGGCAGCCGCAGCTCCCCGACCTCCACGCCGTGCATCTTCGATCCCTCCGGGACAGAGACGGACAGCAGATGGCCGCGCAGCCGCTCCAGGGGCGCCGATTCGATGCCCAGGTCCTCGGGCTCCGTCTCGCCCAGCCGCAGCCGCCTGGCGAGCCAGGGCAGCGTCGGGCCCTGCACCAGGGTGTAGACGATCACGAGCACGAAGACGATGTTGAAGATCGTCCGGCTGTCGTTCACCCCGGCCACCATGGGGATGGTGGCCAGGACGATCGGCACCGCCCCGCGCAGGCCCGCCCAGGACAGCAGGACCTTCTCCTGCCAGGGCGTGCGGAAGGGCGCGGTGCTCAGGAAGACCGAGACCGGCCGGGCGACCACGGTCAGCACCAGCCCGACGATGAGCGCGGGCACGATGTCGTCGCCCAGTTCGTGCGGGGTGACGAGCAGGCCGAGCAGGACGAACATGCCGATCTGGGCGATCCAGCCGAGCCCCTCGGCGAAGCCGCGGGTGGCCGGCCAGTGCGGCAGTTTGGCGTTGCCCAGTATCAGCGCGGCCAGATAGACGGCCAGGAAGCCGGAGCCGTGGGCGAGCGCGCCGCCCGCGTAGGCCGCGGTCGCGATGGCCATCACGGCGATCGGGTAGAGGCCGGAGGCGGGCAGGGCCACGTGCCGCAGGCCGTACGCGCCGAGGAAGCCGATCGCGAGGCCGATGGCCGCGCCGATGGCCAGCTCAAGGGCGATCTTGCCGACCAGGACGTACCAGTGGTCGACCGGTCCGGCCGCCGAGAAGGCGACGACGAGGATGACGACGGGGGCGTCGTTGAAGCCCGACTCGGCCTCCAGGACACCCGTCAGCCGGGACGGCAGCGGGACGTTCCGCAGCACGGAGAAGACGGCCGCCGCGTCCGTCGAGGACACCACGGCGCCGATGATCAGGGCCTGCCGCCAGTCCATGCCGGCGAGGTAGTGCGCGGCCGACGCGGTGATGCCCACGCTGAGGGCGACGCCGGCGGTGGAGAGCACGGCGGCCGACGGCAGCGCCGGTCTGACCTCGTGCCACTTCGTGCCGAGGCCGCCCTCGGCGAGGATCACGACCAGGGCGGCATAGCCGATCACCTGGGTCAGGCCGACGTCGTTGAAGTGGACGCCGATGCCGTCCTGCCCGATGGCGACGCCTATGCCCAGATAGATGAGCAGGCTGGGGAGCCCGCTGCGCGAGGAGATCCGTACCGCCGCCACTGCGACGAGCAGCACGAGAGAGCAGATCAGCAGGAGTTCGTTGAGGTGGTGGACAGTCAGGGGCCGGTCCCTTCACGAGTCTTGCCACGGATATCGGCCGGAACGTTCCTCCGGCCGACCGGAACTTCATTTCCTAACCTAATATTTTACGGGTTCTTGACGCGTGATAGCGGCCACAGCGACGTATGTCACTGTCCCGCCGGACTCCGCGTCGGGGCGCCCGGAGCGCTGCGCCTATGGTTGCTTCAGCACTCCAGGACCACCCTGCCCCTCTAAGGACAGCGATGCCCGCCAACAAGACCGGCCCTTCCGGCAAGAAGAAGTCCGGTAAGAAGAAAGGCCGCCGCGCCCGCCTGCTCGTGATCACTCTTGTGCTGCTGCTCGTGGCGGGCGTCGGCTTCGGCGCGTACTGGAGCGTCAGTACGGTCCGCGCCTCCTTCCCGGAGACCAGCGGCACGCTCCAGCTCAAGGGGCTGTCCGGGCAGGTGAAGGTCGCGCGCGACGCGCACGGCATCCCGCAGATCTACGCGGACTCCGCCGAGGACCTCTTCCGCGCCCAGGGCTTCGTCCAGGCGCAGGACCGGTTCTGGGAGATGGACGTCCGCAGGCATCTGACGGCGGGCCGCCTCTCCGAGATGTTCGGCGAGGGGCAGGTGGAGACCGACGCCTTCGTCCGCACGATGGGCTGGCGGAAGGTCGCGCAGGAGGAGTACGACACCAAGCTGTCGGCGAGCACCAAGAAGGCCCTCCAGGCGTACTCCGACGGAGTCAACGCCTACCTCAAGGACCATCAGGGCAAGTCGCTGTCCGTCGAGTACGCGGCCCTGTCGTTCAAGAACGACTACAAGCCCGAGCAGTGGACGCCGGTCGACTCCGTCGCCTGGCTGAAGGCCATGGCCTGGGACCTGCGCGGCAACATGCAGGACGAGATCGACCGCTCGCTCGCCGCGACCCGGCTGAGCCCCAAGCAGATCGACCAGCTCTACCCCGCGTACCCGTACGACCGGAACAAGCCGATCGTCGAGGGCGGCGGGGTCGACCCGCTCACCAAGGCGTTCGACCCCAAGGCCACCCCGTCCGAGAGCACGCAGACCGGCGGCACGGCCGGCACGGCCGGCAAGCCGGGCGGTACGGGCACGGGCGGCGCGAACGGCGCCACCGGAGGTACGGCCGGCGGGGCGAACGGTGCCACCGGCGGCTCGGGCGCGGCCAACCCCACCACCGGCGGCAGCGCCGGCGGCGGGCTGCGCAGCGGCCTGTCCTCGCTCTCCAGCACCCTCGACAAGATCCCGGCGCTGCTCGGCCCCTCCGGCAACGGCATCGGGTCCAACTCCTGGGTCGTCTCCGGGAAGTACACGACCACCGGCAAGCCGCTGCTGGCCAACGACCCGCACCTGGCGCCCCAGATGCCCTCGCTCTGGTACCAGATGGGCCTGCACTGCACGAAGACCAGTGCCGCCTGCCCGTACGACGTGGCCGGCTACACCTTCGCCGGCATGCCGGGCGTGGTCATCGGCCACAACCAGGACATCGCCTGGGGCATGACCAACCTCGGCGCCGACGTCTCCGACCTCTACCTGGAGAAGGTCACCGCCGACACCTATCTCTACGACGGCAAGCAGCTGCCCTTCACCACCCGCAAGGAGACCATCAAGGTCGCGGGCGGCAAGAGCCGTGAGTTCACCATCCGCTCCACCAACAGCGGGCCGATCGTCTCCGACCGCAACGACGAGCTGGGCAAGGTCGGCCAGGACGCGCCCGTGCAGGACCCCGCGCCCGACCGCGCCGAGGGCTACGCCGTGTCGCTGCGCTGGACCGCGCTCGACGCCGACAGGAGCATGGACGCCCTGCTGGACCTGAACCGCGCCAAGGACTTCAAGGAATTCCAGAAGGCCGCCGCCGGCTTCGAGGTGCCCTCGCAGAACCTCATCTACGCCGACACCGAGGGCCACATCGGCTACCAGGCGCCCGGCCGCATCCCCGTCCGCAAGGGCGACGGCCGCTACCCCGCGCCCGGCTGGGACCCGGCCTACAAGTGGACCGGTTACATCCCGCAGGCCGAGCTGCCCTGGGACTACGACCCCAAGCGCGGCTACATCGTCACGGCCAACCAGGCCGTCGCCGACAAGAAGTACCCCTACCAGCTGACCTCGGACTGGGGCTACGGCGCACGCAGCCAGCGCATCAACGACCTCATCCAGTCGAAGATCAAGGACGGGGGGAAGATCTCGACGGACGACATGCAGAAGATGCAGATGGACAACACCAGCGAGATCGCCAAGCTGCTGACCCCCTACCTGCTGAAGATCGAGCTCAAGGGCGACAACGAGCGCGAGACGAAGTACGTCCGCGAGGCGCAGAAGCTCCTGGAGGGCTGGGACTACACCCAGGAGGCCGACTCCGCGGCCGCCGCGTACTTCAACGCCGTGTGGCGCAACACCCTCAAGCTCGCCTTCGGCAACAAGCTGCCCAAGGAGCTGCGGGTCAAGGGCCAGTGCCTGCGCGTCCGCCCGGCCAACGACTCCGGGCCGCAGGAGGACCTCGACGGCAACACCCGCCTCGTCACCGAGTGCGGCGAGCGCGAGCCCGACTCGGCGCAGCCGGACGGCGGCGACCGCTGGTTCGAGGTCGTCCGCAACATCCTCGACAAGCCGGACGACGCGTGGTGGAAGACCAACGGCACCCGCGCCAACCCCGACGCCGGCGCGCACAACCGTGACGAGCTGCTGGCCCAGGCCATGAAGGACGCCCGCATGGAGCTCACCTCCAAGCTGGGCAAGGACGTCAACTCCTGGAGCTGGGGCCGCCTCCACCAGCTGAACCTCAAGAACCAGACCCTCGGCAAGGACGGCCCCGCCATCGTGCGCTGGCTGCTCAACCGCGGCCCCTGGAACCTCGCAGGCGGCGAGGCCGCGGTCAACGCGGCCGGCTGGAACGCGGCGGGCGGCTACGACGTCATCTGGGTCCCGTCGATGCGCATGGTCGTCAACCTCGGCGATCTCGACAAGTCGCGGTGGATCAACCTCACGGGCGCTTCCGGGCACGCGTACAACGCGCACTACTACGACCAGACGGACAAGTGGGCCAAGGGCGAGCTTCTCCCCTGGGCGTACAGCGCGGACGCGGTGAAGAAGGGGACGGATGCGGAGCTTGTCCTGAAGCCGTAGGGGTCCGCCTGCGGCGGGCTGTTTTCTTCCCCAGCCCCGCCCCTTCCCGAAACTGGGGCTGCGCCCCAGACCCCCAAGCACGCTTCGCGCGCTGTCCTCAAACGCCGGACGGGCTGATTGTGCTGGCTACGGTCCGCACAATCAGCCCGTCCGGCGTTTGAGGACCAGCGCCGCAGGCGCTGTGCGTCAGCCGACGCACCTGCGCATTGGGGGCCTGGGGCGCAGCCCCAGTTCGGGAAGGGGCGGGGCTGGGGAAAAGACCGCCGGAGGCTACCGGAAGCGCCGCACCCCCGACGGAGTCACCACAGCGTCCACCGCCTGATCGTGCGGCTCGGCCGGCACCCGCGCGACCACCTCCGAGTCGTACAGCAGCACCACCCGCACCGGAGAACGCTCCGAGAGACGGGCCAGCACACGGTCGTACGACCCCCCGCCCCGCCCCAGCCGCAGGCCCCGCTCGTCCACCGCCAGGCCCGGCAGCAGCACCGCGTCGGCGGTGGTCACGGCGGACGGCCCGAGGCGTTCGCCGTCGGGTTCGAGGAGGCCGCGGGCGGCGGGTACGAGGTGGGCGGGGCCGTCGTAGGGGGCCCAGTCGAGATCGTTGTCGGGCAGCAGGACCGGCAGGAGGACGCGTACGCCCCGCTCGCGCAGGGCGTCCAGCAGGGCGCGGGTCCCCGGCTCGGTCCCCATGGAGACGTAGGCGGCCACCGTGGTGGCCTCCGCGAGCTCCGGGAGGGCGAGCGCGCGGCGGGCCAGCGCGGCCTCCGCGGCCGCGCGGTCATCTATGGTCAACCCTGCTCTCACCGCAAGGAAAGAACGCCGCAACTCGGCCTTCGTACCCTCGTTTTTGATCACTGTTCGTACAAACTCCCTGTCTCGGGTCATACTCGGTGGAGCCTCATCTTCCGCCCAATCCCAACCGTTAGTGTTCGGCCCATGACTCATTCGCGTTCTCGGATCAGCAAGGCTGTCATCCCTGCCGCCGGTCTCGGCACCCGCTTCCTGCCGGCGACCAAGGCCACGCCCAAGGAGATGCTGCCGGTCGTCGACAAGCCGGCGATCCAGTACGTGGTGGAGGAGGCCGTCCTCGCCGGCCTGTCGGACGTCCTGATGATCACGGGACGCAACAAGCGGCCGCTGGAGGACCACTTCGACCGCAATTACGAGCTGGAGGAGGCCCTGCGGCGCAAGGGCGACGAGTCCCGGCTCGCGCGGGTGCAGGAGTCCAGCGACCTGGCCACGATGCACTACGTCCGCCAGGGCGACCCCCGGGGCCTGGGGCACGCCGTGCTGTGCGCGGCCCCGCACGTGGGCAACGAGCCCTTCGCCGTCCTCCTCGGCGACGACCTCATCGACGCCCGCGACCCCCTGCTGTCGCGCATGGTCGACATCCAGCGCAAGCACGGCGGCAGCGTGATCGCCCTCATGGAGGTCGACCCCTCGCAGGTCCACCTCTACGGCTGCGCGGCCGTCAAGCCCACCGACGTCCAGGACGTCGTGGAGATCACCGGCCTGGTGGAGAAGCCCGAGCCGGCCGAGGCGCCCAGCAACTACGCCGTCATCGGCCGCTACGTCCTCGACCCGGCCGTCTTCGACGTGCTGCGCGAGACCGAGCCCGGCCGCGGCGGCGAGATCCAGCTCACCGACGCCCTCCAGGCCCTCGCCGCCGAGCCGGGCCTCGGCGGGCCCGTGCACGGCGTGGTCTTCAAGGGCCGCCGCTACGACACCGGTGACCGCGGTGACTATCTGCGTGCCATTGTCAGACTGGCATGCGAGCGTGAAGATCTAGGACCGGACTTCCGGGCCTGGCTTCGCCGTTACGTCACCGAGGAGATGTAGCACCTTGAGCAGAACCGCCGACACATCCGCCGCCGACACGTCCCCTGACACGGCCGCGGTCGAGGAGCGCCTCTGGTCGGTGGACGAGCACCTCGACGACATCCTGGGCCGGATCCGCCCGCTGGAGCCGATCGAGCTGCAACTGCTGGACGCCCAGGGCTGCGTGCTCGTCGAGGACGTCACCGTGCCCGCCGCCCTGCCGCCCTTCGACAACAGCTCCATGGACGGCTACGCGGTCCGCACGGCGGACGTCGAGGGCGCGAGCGCCGAGTTCCCCGCGGTGCTCACCGTGATCGGCGACGTGGCCGCGGGAAGCGGCGAACTGCCCACCGTGGGGCCCGGCGAGGCCGCCCGCATCATGACCGGTGCCCCGCTGCCGCCGGGTGCCGAGGCCGTCGTCCCCGTGGAGTGGACCGACGGCGGCACCGGTGGCGGGCCCGCCACCACCATGGCCGCGCACAGCGCCGCCCCCGACGGCGCGACCGGCGAGGTCCGCGTGCACCGGCCCGCCGCCGCCCGCGCCCACGTGCGCGCCCGCGGCAGCGACGTGGCCGCCGGATCACTGGCCCTGCGCGCCGGTACGGTCCTCGGCCCGCCCCAGATCGGCTTGCTCGCCGCGATCGGCCGGGCCACCGTGCGGGTGCGCCCGCGCCCGCGCGTGGTCGTCATGTCGACCGGCAGCGAGCTCGTCCAGCCGGGCACGGAGCTGACCCCCGGCCGCATCCACGACTCCAACAGCTTCGTCCTCACCGCCTGCGCCCGCGACGCCGGTGCCATCGCCTATCGCGTCGGCGCCGTCGACGACGACGCCGCGACGCTGCGCTCCACCCTGGAGGACCAGCTCATCCGCGCGGACATGGTCGTCACCAGCGGCGGCGTCAGCGTCGGCGCCTACGACGTGGTCAAGGAGACCCTCTCCGAGCTCGCCGGTGACGAGGGCAGCGTCTCCTTCCGCAAGCTGGCCATGCAGCCGGGCAAGCCGCAGGGCTTCGGCCGCATCGGCCCCGACCGCGTCCCGCTGCTCGCCCTGCCGGGCAACCCCGTCAGCTCGTACGTCTCCTTCGAGCTCTTCGCCCGGCCCGCGATCCGCGCGCTGATGGGGCTCGAACCCCATGACCGCACGACCGTGCGCGCCGTGTGCGCCGACAGCGTCGCCTCCTCCCCGGCGGGCCGCCGCCAGTTCCTGCGCGCCCGGCACGAGGACGGCACGGTCAAGGTCGTCGGCGGCGCCGGATCCCATCTGGTCAAGGCCCTCGCGGACGCCAACGCCCTCATAGTCGTCCCGGAGGACACCACCTCCGTGGAGGCGGGCACCGAGCTCGACGTGATCCTCCTCGACTGACCGCACCTGCACCGCTCCGCCCCCTCGCTGCCCGATACGGTGTCTGCCCGAACGGACCGGACCAGGAGAACGATGAGCAGCGCCCAGGACCCCCTTCCGCGGCCGACCGGCCTCACCCACCTCGACAGCGCGGGCGCGGCCCGGATGGTCGACGTCTCCGCCAAGGACGTCACCACCCGCACCGCGCGCGCGAGCGGCCGGGTGCGCGTCTCGCCCCGCGTCGTGGAGCTGCTGCGGGGTGAAGGCGTCCCCAAGGGCGACGCGCTCGCCACGGCCCGCATCGCGGGCATCATGGGGGCCAAGCGCACCCCCGAGCTGATCCCGCTCTGCCACCCTCTCGCCGTCTCCGGCGTCAAGGTCGACCTGACCGTGGCCGACGACGCCGTCGAGATCCTCGCCACCGTGAAGACCACCGACCGCACGGGCGTGGAGATGGAGGCCCTGACGGCCGTCACGGTGGCCGCCCTCACGCTCGTCGACATGGTCAAGGCCGTCGACAAGGGCGCCGTGATCACCGACGTCCGGGTGCAGGAGAAGACCGGCGGCAAGTCGGGCCCGTGGACCCGGCCGGAGCGGGAAGGGGCGGGAGAGTGACGGCCGCGCACCCGGGCACCGGACCCGCCGCCCTGCCGGAGGGCCGCCGGGCCCTCGTCGTGACGGCCTCCAACCGCGCCGCCGCCGGGGTCTACGCCGACCGGGGCGGCCCGCTGCTCGTCGCCGGGCTGGAGGCCCTCGGCTTCGCCGTGGACGGCCCGCGGGTGGTGCCCGACGGCGACCCCGTCGAGGCCGCGCTGCGCGACGCCGTGCGGGAGGCGTACGACGTGGTGCTGACCACCGGCGGCACCGGTATCTCGCCCACCGACCGCACCCCCGAGGCCACCCGCCGCGTCCTCGACCGCGAGATCCCCGGCATCCCCGAGGCCATCCGGGCGGAGGGGCTGGCGAAGGTCCCCACGGCCGCGCTCTCCCGGGGCCTGGCCGGGGTCGCGGGCCGCACGCTGATCGTGAACCTGCCCGGCTCGACCGGCGGCGTCCGCGACGGCCTGGCCGTACTGCAACGGATCCTCCTGCACGCCGTGGACCAGCTCCACGGCGGCGATCACCCCGGCGGGAACCCCGGCGGCAACCCCGGCGGGCACTCCGGCGATCATCCCGGCGGTCACCCCGGCGGGGGAGACGCGGACGGCACGCCCCGCCCGCCGCGCCCGCCCGCGGACGGCCCCCGGACGCCCGCATGAGCGCCTGGCCCGCCGAGCTGCGGGACGGCGACGTCCTCCTGCGGCCCATCAAGCTGCGCGACCAGCACGCCTGGCGGGAGGTCAACCGCCGCAACCGCGACTGGCTGCGCCCCTGGGAGGCCACCATCCCGCCGCCCCCGCCCGGCGGCCCGGTCACCCAGCGCCCCACCTACCGGCAGATGGTCCGCCATCTGCGGGCCGAGGCCCACGCGGGGCGGATGCTGCCCTTCGTCATCGAGTACCAGGGGCGGCTGGCCGGCCAGCTGACCGTGGCGGGCATCACCTGGGGCTCGATGTGCTCGGCCCACATCGGCTACTGGGTCGACGCGGCCGTCGCGGGCCGGGGCGTCATGCCGACCGCCGTCGCGCTCGCCGTCGACCACTGCTTCCACCGCGTGGGGCTGCACCGGGTCGAGGTGTGCATCCGGCCGGAGAACCTCCCCAGCCGGCGGGTGGTGGAGAAGCTCGATTTCCGGGAGGAGGGCCTGCGCCCCGGTTACCTCCACATCGACGGCGCCTGGCGCGATCACCTCGTCTACGCGCTGACCGCCGAGGAGGTCCCGGACGGGCTGCTGGCGCGCTGGCACCGGTCCCGGCCCAGCACCTCTCACAAATGAAATAAACGTTCGAATTTGACTGCCAATTGACAGTATTCGAGAAGTTCCGGTCCCAACAATCACAAAAAAAGTTCGAGATATCAGCCGGATCGTGCGACACACCGGGCCAATTGGCGGAATCCCTCGCGTGCGCCCCTCTACGGTGTGAAGTGTGAGCAGCAGTGGCCTCATCTACGCAGTCATCGTCGGGGCCTGGGCCGCCTATCTGGTGCCGATGTGGCTCCGCAGGCAGGACGAGCTCAATGAAGCCCGTCCGACGGAACGCTTCAGCACCGCCATCCGGCTGCTGTCCGGACGGGCGGGCATGGAGCGCCGTTACGCCAAGGGTCTGGAAGGGCGCGCGACCGACGACGCGCCGGACCCCGGCGAGCCCGCGGACGCCCGCGGGCCCGAGCCGGAAGCGCCGACCGAGACGGTCGACGTCCGGCCCTTCGGCGCGCCCGCGCACCAGCAGGCCGGCGCGCCCCCCGGGGTGCCGCACCCCTCCCCGTCGGCCGCCGAGCGCGCCCGGCGCTCGAAGGTCCTCGCGCGCCGCCGCCGCACCACGGTGGTGCTCTTCCTCGCCTTCACGCTCGGCGCGATCGTCGCGGGCGTCGGCGGGCTGGCCTTCCTGTGGGCACCGGCCCTGCCCGCCCTGCTGCTCAGCGCGTACATCGTCTATCTGCGTACGCAGGAGCGGCGCCGGTTCGCCTTCACCATGGACCAGCGCCGTGCCGAACTCGCCGCGCAGCGGCTCCGCGAGGGCCGCCCACGCCCTCGCCAGGCGGCGCCGGACCCCGTGGCCGCCGCCGCACCCCTTGAGGACACCGTCACCCACCCGGCGCCCGCGCCGGTCCCGCCCGCCGAGCCCTCGGCCACGGCGGGCCGCCGCGCGCTGGTCGAGCAGACCGACCACGCGGAGTGGGTCGACCAGCAGCGCGACCGGGGCACCGGCGAGGGCTGGGAGCCCGTGCCCGTGCCGCTGCCGACCTACGTCACCGCGCCGGTCGCCCCGCGCGCCGGTGACAGCGTCGACCTCGGCGCCCCGGACACCTGGAGCTCGGCCCGCTCCAGCACCGCCGAACCCACCGGCCGCCGCCCCGCGGAGGACCGCCGCCCCGCGGAGGACCGCCGCCCCGCGGAGGACCGCCGCTCCGGCCGCGGCCGCCGCCGTCCCCGCGAGCGCGGCCGCACTCCGCTGTTCGACCAGTACGCCGACGAAGAGCGTCCGCGCGCGGCCAACGAGTGAGTGCCGCACCCCCCGCGGCCCGCGTCGCTGACCAGCGGGGGAGCGGATTTCCGAGCACCCGGATGGAGGTGCTAGAGTTTCACTCGTTGCAAGGGCCTGTGGCGCAGTCCGGTAGCGCACCTCGTTCGCATCGAGGGGGTCAGGGGTTCGAATCCCCTCAGGTCCACAGCAATGACTGTTCTTGAGTCAACTCAGGACCAGTTGACGGGATCCCGTCCGATCACTCCGATCGGGCGGGATCTTCTCGTTTCGGGAGGTCCGTGCGTCGGCGGAGGCCGAGTTCAGGCGTCGTCCGATTCGGGCTCAGGCGGCTCAGGCGTTCGCCGACCACCAGGTCTGGTAGCGGTTGTTGGGGTTGCACCCTTCCTGCCTGAGGATGAATGTGCCCTGACCGGCGTCCAGGCAGGAGCGGCTGTCGAAGTTGAAGAACTGCCAGCCGTCCTGCTGCGAGCTCCAGGTGAGAGCCCAGATCTGCCCCTTCTTGGAGGGATCGCAGCCCGACATCTTGACCCGCCAGCCGCCGCTGTTCACCGCGGTGAGACAACTGCCGCTCCACAGGTTCTTGACCTTCACGTTGGAGTAACCGGTATCGGGCGCCTCGGACTTCACTGACCACTGCATCCCTCTGGGCACCGGGCGGGCGCCTTTCTGGCACACGTTGTAGTTCGCTTCCAGGTGAGGGACATTCGCGCCCCAGTCCTGGGCCAGGCAGACGTTGCCGTTGCTGCGGGGGATGAGGATCACGTCCGGCCAGGCGGTGTAGGCACGGGCGGTATCGGTCGTGGTGGCGACGATGGTGCAGGACAGGGCGGCGGTGGCCAGGCCGATGGCGGTTTTGCGCATCCTGCGGCCGAAGCGGAGAGCGGTCATGGGCATCCTCGAGTGGCTGGGGTTCGTTCGCCGCGCCTTCCGGGACGGCCGGCACTGGCGTACGGCTGACGGCAGTGTGCTACCGACAACCCCCGGCAACAAGGGCTGGGGCACGGAGAGTCGGGGGTCCCCGAGCCGAGCGTGCCTGCCCTCCCGCACCAGCGCCTTCAGGCGGGCCTGGCCGTCTCCACTCGCCGTCCCTGCCCTGCACCGCGCCGGGCCCGTCCGAGCGGGGCCGGGCCCGTCCGGCGGTTCGTGATCGCGCCTCTACTCTTGTGTCCGCCGGACAGGTGAGCGAAGAGTGGTCGAGGAACGGAGCGTGCGGTGTCGACGGGGGACGCGAAGGACGGAGAGCTCATAGGGAAGCTCCTCGGCGGACGCTATCGGGTGACCGCGACGATCGGGCGGGGCGGCATGGGAGTCGTCGCCCGGGCGGTCGACACGCTGCTCAACCGTGAGGTCGCCGTCAAGGTGCTGCGGGCCTACACCGACGCGTCCGCACCCGAACTGGCCGACCTGCGGGCCCGGATGCGGCGGGAGGCGCAGGCCGCCGCCCGTATCCGGCACCGCGGCGTCGTCACCGTGCACGACGTGACGGAGGAAGAGGGCCTGCCGGTCATCGTCATGGAACTCGTCGACGGGCCTTCGCTCGACGACGTCCTGGTGGAGCGCGGCGCGCTGGACCCGCGCGAGGCCGCGGCGATCGGTGCCGAGCTGATGGACGCTCTCGACGCGGCGCACCGGGCCGGCGTGCTGCACCGGGACGTGAAGCCGGGGAACGTCCTGCTGGAGCGCGGCGGCCGGGTCGTGCTCACCGACTTCGGCATCGCCACCATGGAGACGGCCGGCGACGACGCCATGGCCAAGCTGACCCGCAGCGGTGAGATCGTCGGGTCCCTCGACTACCTGCCGCCGGAGCGCGCGCAGGGCACGGAGCCCGGCCCCGCCTCCGACATCTGGTCGCTCGGCATGACGCTGTACGCGGCGGTGGAGGGCACCTCGCCGTTCCGCCGCACCTCCGTGTGGTCCACGCTGTCCGCGATCGTCAGCGAGCCACTGCCCGAGCCGCAGCGGGCGGGCCCGCTCGCGCCGGTGCTCCAGGCGCTGATGGCGAAGGACCCGGAGCGGCGGCCGACCGCCGGGCAGGCGCGCGCGATGCTGGAGGGCATAGCCGCCGGCGCGGGGATGCCGAACCCCGCCCCCACCCTGCGGACCCCCACCGAGCCGTCCGTCGTCGCCCCGGCCGCCGCCCCTCCCGGCTTCGGCCCGCCGCCTCCCGCCGGCACCGGCGGCGGCGCGCCCTTCCCGCCGCCGTCCCCGCACGTCGGAGCCCCGCCGCCGCCCGCTCCCGCGCGGCGCGGCCGGGCCCTCGTCGCGGCGGCGGCAGCGGCCGTCGTGCTCGTCGGCGGCGGCATCACGTACGCCCTCGTGGGCGAGCACGGCGATGGCCGCGCGCAGGCGGCGGCGCCCGGCCCCGTCGCGTCCTCCAGCGGGCAGCCGGGGCCGGGCGGCGATGCCGACGGCACGCGCGTCGTCCCGAGCCCTTCGGGCTCCCAGGGGACGCCGTCCGCCTCCGTGCCGCCCGCCGCCACGGCGAGCGCCGCGCCCCGGGTGTCGGCGCCGTCCTCGGCGAAGCCCAGCCCCCTGCCGACGGGCTGCGGCGGCTGGAACCACCGCGACCCGAACCCGGGCACCTACGGCTACCTGAGCGGTGACTACCACCTGGGATCCGGGCCCTACATGAACTGCTCCTCCGGGTCCGTGGTCAAGGCGGGCACGAAGCTCTGGTACCACTGCTACGTCACCAACGCCTATGGCAACAAGTGGACTTACGTCCGCATAGCGGGCACCAGCACGGCGGGCTGGATGTCGAACGACAACCTGACGCGGCAGAACGGCCCGTCGACCCACTGCTGAGCCCGGGCGGACCCGCTACAGCCTTGCCGCCACCGCGCGGGCGATCCGCACGATGTCGCCCGACGGCTTCACCGGGTACGCGGGGTGGTCGCGGGTCCAGCGGTCCTCCAGGGTGAACCAGTCGACCGGCTTCGGCTTGCGGTGGGCGGCCAGTGCTGTGTCCAGGGACGTGAAGTACGTCTTCCAGCGCAGCCGGTAGAGGCCGCCGACCAGGCCCGACCACTCGCGGTTGGCGTAGTCGTGCAACTTGCCCCGGTCGGCCGACGGGCGGGGGCCCCAGGTGGTCAGCAGGGAGAGGGCGTCGTACTCCAGGCGGTCACGCTCGGCCGCCGTCGTGCCCCACGCGCGGGCCTCGGCGATCCAGCGGCCCAGCAGATGGCCGCCGTCGGTGGCCACGGCCTGCTCAAGCAGGGACATCCAGGAGAGCCACTCGCGGGCGAGCTCGCGGAAGCGGGCCCGGTCGCCGGAGTCGAAGGCGGCCTTCAGGCGCGGCAGGAGCAGGCGCGCGCGGTTGGCGACGCACTGCCGGGTCACGTCGAGGAGGTCGTAGCGGTAGGCGCTGCTCCGGCGCAGCGAGGGGGTGACGGCGAGCAGCGCGGGCAGGGCGCGTTCGAACTCGGCGGCGTCGTACCGCAGTTGCCTGGGCGACCAGGCGGCGGCGTGGCTGACGGCGAGGTCGGGGCGGGCGGCGAAGAGGCTGTCGGCGGGCTCGCTCCAGCCGTCCGCACGGCTGGTGCCGTAGGCGGTGCGCCGCAGGACGTCCCAGGCGCGTACGGCGTGGGCGTCGGCGGCGCCGTAGCGGTAGCGGGGCCACTCCTCGAACCAGGACGGCAGGTCCACCGGGCCGTTCGTCCACGGCAGGTCGCTGAAGAGGGCGAAGGCCGCGGGGTTGTTGTCGGCGGCCTCCGGCATCAGGGCGATGCCGCGCAGGGTGTTGCCCTTCTTGGTGCGCCACCGGTCGTAAAGTGCCGCCCAGTCACGGGTGTTGGCGCCCATCGCGGTGTGGCCGCCGAAGTTCCAGATCGACCCGAAGGCGTACGGGGTGCCGCCCCAGTCGGCCTCGCGGTCGGTGACGTTGGCGTAGTGGTCGCTGATGCCGTCGAGGATCAGCATCCGGGAGGTGTCGACGGCGTCGAGGATCTCGCGGCGCGGGTTGCTCTGCCAGCCGAGGATGGCCCACGTGGCGTCCGGGTGGGCGGTGCGCAGGGCCTTCTCGACGGCCCGCGCGGCGGTGCCGACGGGGACGTTTCCGGGGTCACCGCCCTCGTGCAGCAGGTCCATCTTGTACATCGACGTGGCCCCGAACAGCTCCCGCTGCACGCTGTAGAAGGTCCGGGCGACGCGGCCGAAGTGCGCGGTGCGCGGGTCGAGCCAGTCGGGCCGCCGGAAGCCGCCCCAGTCGCCCTGCGGGACCGTGCGGGCGCCGGGGTTGCGCCGGGTGAAGCCGGGTGGCACGGTGCCGAAGTAGCCCGGCAGCACGGGCGTCATGCCCAGCTCGCGCAGGCGGCGCACGATCTTCCGCGCCAGGGCCACGCGCCCCTCCAGCAGCGCGCGGGAGACGGGCCCGCCGAAGGAGGCCATGTTCTGGAGCAGCCACCACGGCTGATGGGCGGGGGCGGGCAGCCACTCACGCAGTTCGGTGTCGCTGTAGCCGTACTCCGCGAACGTCCGGTGGTAGACGGCGTCGGCGCCCGCGTAGACCAGCACCTCGTTGAATCCGTGCAGCGCCAGTACATCGATTTCGTGCTCCCAGTAGTCCCACCCTCTGTACGGCCCGGAATAGCCGTCGTTGGTGTCGTTCAGGACGAAGCGGTGCGCGACGTTCGCGGCCTTGGCCAAAGGGGTACGGACGCCGGGCAGGCGGTCGGGGAGGGCGGTCTGCGCGCCGTTCCAGGAGAAGTGGGCGTGGGCCGTGTGTCTGAGATACCAGTGGAATCCGGTCAGTTGCACCGCCGGGGTGCTGCCCTCCACCAGGAGCGCGCCCGTCCCGCCGGAGACCCGGAAGACGTCCGCGCCGCCCTTGCGGGGCACCGTGCGGAAGGTGACCTGGGAGTGGTGGCGGGGCAGCAGCCGGGCGAGCGCCGCGGCGGCGCCGGACGCCCCGCCGGCCCGGCCCTCGGCGGAGGCCGGCGGCCCGGCCGCGCCGAGCGCGGCGGACCCGGCGAGTGCGCACAGGAGCGTACGACGGGCGACATGCATGAGTGACCTCCACCGTGACACCGCGGCGACCGGACCGGACCACTTGAGCCCGGTGATCCTACGAGCTGACAAGCGACACGCGGCAAGGGCACGGTCGGCAAACCAGCCACGCCGGTTACATTTGGCACGAATGGCCCCATCGGACCGCCCCGACCTGCTAGGCCGTCCCCGCCCGTCCGACCCGAGGAAGCCCGTGCGCCCGCTGCGAACGCCGATCGCGACCCTCGGTGCCCTGGCCCTCGCCGCGGGCCTGCTGGGCGCGCTGTGCGGCTGCGCGGAGCCGGGCGGCCTCAAGGTGGAGGGCCCCGCCCCGAGCCCCTCCCCGGGCACCGGCACCGTCTACGTCTCCGAGGGCGCGGGCCGGCCCTCGCTGCGCAGCCCCGCCGCCTTCACCGCCTCCGGCAGCGTCCGCCTCAGCGGGCTGCGCTGGAGCACGTGGGGCGGGCCGACCGCGCAGGGCAGCGGCAAGGTCGGCGGCGCCTGGTGCGAGCCCGGCTGCGCCACCACGCCGTACGACGCCAGGGTCACGCTCGGCGGCATCGTGCGGCAGGACCGGTCCGCCTACTACAGCCGTGCCACGGTCGACGTCGAGGGCCTGCCGGCCGAGCAGCGGGCGGAGCTGCGCGACCTGCGGCTCCACATACCCAAGCGTTAGCCGCCGAGGAGTCGTCAGCCATGGGACTGCGTACGAAGATCGGCGTGGCCATCACCGCCACCGCCGCACTGGTCGCCGTCATCATGGGCCTCGTCGTGCACCACCGCACCGCGCACACCCAGCTCGAGACCGCACGCGACTCCCTCGACTCCCGGCTCGGCGCCGCCGTCGAGGACCACGCCGCGGGCTTCGACCGGCCCCGCACCCTGATCAACCCCGAGGGGATACCCGGGCCGCTGCGGAAGGCCATCGACAGGGGCAAGCGCGCCACCTATCTGGACCGCAGCGGCCCCGAACCGACGCTCTGGGCGGGCAGCCGCCTCGGCAACGATGTCATCGTCCTCAAGCACCCCTACACCCGGCAGGTGCGCAACCTCCAGGATCTCGACGAGGTCCTCTGGCTGGCCGGCGGCCTCGGCACCGCCTTCGCCTGCGTCGTCGGCGTGGGCCTCGCGACCGTGGCCGGCCGCCGCCTCAACGCCTCCGCCCGCACCGCCGAGCGCATCGCCGACGGCGACCTCACCGCCCGTCTCAGACCCCGGGGCGGCAAGGACGAGATCGCCCGGCTGATCGTCGCGGTGAACACCATGGCCGACGCCCTCGCCGCCCGCCTCCAGGCCGAACGCGAAGTGACCTCGAACATCGCGCACGAACTGCGCACCCCCGTGGCCGGCCTCGTGACCGCCGCCGCGCTGCTGCCGCCCGGCCGCCCCGCCGACATGGTCCGCGACCGCGCCCGGCGGCTGAGCGGACTCATGGAGGACGTTCTGGAGGTGGCCCGCCTCGACGGCTCCACCGAGCACGCGGAGACCGACGTACGCGCCCTCGGCGAGCTCACCCGCCGGGCGGTGCGCGCGACCGCCGTCCCCGAGGGCGCCGTGGTCGAGGTCCGCGTCGTACGCGAGAGCCTCGTCGAGACCGACGGGCGGCGCGTCGAACGCATCCTCGCCAACCTCGTCACCAACGCCTTCCGGCACGGTGCCGCGCCGGTCGTCGCCGAGGTCGACGGCGGCGTCGTCCGCGTCCGCGACAGCGGCCCCGGCTTCCCGCCCCGGCTGCTTGAGCGTGGGCCGCAGCGCTTCCGTACGGGCTCCGGCAGCGGCCTCGGCCTCGGCCTGACCATCGCCGCCGGGCAGGCCCGCGTCCTGGGCGCGCGGCTGACCTTCGCCAACCCCGGGAGCGGCGGCGCGGAGGCCGTCCTCGACCTCACCTCGGCCGTGCGCGAGGAGCAGCCCGGGCAGAGCCCGTGAGAATGCGGCCGGACCGGGCAGGCGCAACAGTGGAAGCCACGGCAGCCACCGAAGCCACGGGGGCTGCTGCCACCTGAGCCGACGCACGGGAGCGGTCACGATGGACGAGCACGTTCTGTTCATGAATGTCGACGGCCCGCACGACGGGCGGCGCGCCCTCGACGCCCTCCGTCAGGCGCACGCCGACGGCGACATCAAGCTGCGCGAGGCCACGGTGATCAGCCGGGACGCGGACGGCAACCTCGACTTCCCCGACACCGAGGACAACACCGGCACCGCCCGCGGCTTCGCCGTGGGCAGCCTGGTCGGCGGCCTCGTCGGCATCCTCGGCGGCCCGCTCGGCATCATGATCGGCTTCGGCGCGGGCGGGCTCGTCGGGGGTGCGCACGATGCGCGCGAGGCTACGGCGGCCAACGCGGCGGTCGAGATGCTTGCGGCGGAGGTTCCGCCGGGGAGTACGGTGCTGCTCGCCGAGGTGGGGGAGTCGCGGGCGGACGTGCTGGATTCGGCGCTCTTGCCCTTCGGGCGGGGGCTGGAGAGGTATCCGGCGGATCGGGTGCGGGAGCTTGTGGAGGAGGCGATGGCTGAGCGGCCGGGGGAGGGGGCGTGAGGGGGTTGCTCGCCGTTGTCACCTGCGGCGGGCTTTGTTCCCCTGCCCCGCCCCTTCCCGGCTGCATCTGATGTGCGGCTCCGCCGCGTGGGGGCTCTGCCCCAGACCCCGATGTGCGGGTACGCCGGCTGACGCGCAGCGCCTGCGGCGCTGGTCCTCAAACTCCCCCAGCTACCTCCCCCAGACGGAGTCTGGGGGAGGTAGCTGGGGGAGTTTGAGGACCAGCGCGCGAAGCGCGGTCAGGGGGTCTGGGGTCTCCCCAGTTTCGGGAAGGGGCGGGGCTGGGGAAAAAGCAGCCGTCAGCCCAGCCACTTCGTGAAGCAGCGGCTGCCCTCGTGATCGCGGTACAGGCCGAATTTCCGCTCCGCGGGGACATAGCCGGAGGAGCCGTAAAGGGCTATCGCCTCCGGCTGCATCGTGCCCGTCTCCAGGACCATCCGCAGTCGCCCGGCCGCCCGCGCGTCCTCCTCCAGCGCCGCGAGGATCCGCCGCGCCAGGCCGCGCCCCCGCGCACCCCGCACCACATACATCCGCTTCAGCTCCGCGTCACCGTCCGCGTACCCCTCGTCGTTCGCTTCCTGCGAGCGCCAGCCGCCGGTGGCGACCGGCGTGCCGTCGTCCTCGTAGGCGATGAGATATAGGCCACGCGGCGGGTCGAACTGGGCCGCGTCCAGGGGAGTGAGATCACCGTCGCCGTAGCGCTCCACGTACTCCAGCTGCACCTGGTCAGCGAGCTTCACGGCGTCCGGGTGGTCGTAGGCGACGGGAAGTATGCGCATTCAACGGATCGTACGCACGGACGGGCGCCCCGCGACAGGTGTGCCGGGGAAGTCGGTATCGTGCCGGAATGCTCACCGTGACCTCCGTGAATGTGAACGGCCTGCGTGCCGCCGCCAAGAAGGGCTTCGTCGACTGGCTGGCCGCCACCGAGGCCGACGTCGTCTGCCTCCAGGAAGTACGCGCGGAGGCCCACCAGCTCCCCGAGGACGTGCGCGAGCCGGCCGGCTGGCACACCGTGCACGCCCCGGCGGCGGCGAAGGGGCGCGCGGGCGTCTCGATCTACTCCCGGCGCGAGCCGGACGCGGTGCGCGTCGGCTTCGGCTCGGCCGAGTTCGACGGCAGCGGCCGCTATGCGGAGATCGACCTGCCCGGCGTCACGGTCGCGAGCCTCTACCTCCCCTCCGGCGAGGTCGGCACGGAGCGCCAGGACGAGAAGGAACGCTTCATGGCCGAGTTCCTGCCCTACCTCGTCGCGCTGCGCGCGCGTGCGGCGGCGGACGGCCGCGAGGTGCTGGTTTGCGGCGACTGGAACATCGCCCACACCGAGGCCGACCTCAAGAACTGGAAGGCCAACCGCAAGAGCGCGGGCTTCCTCCCCGAGGAGCGGGCCTGGCTGACCGAGGTCTTCGGGGAGTACGTGGACGTGGTCCGCGCCCTGCATCCCGGCGTCGACGGGCCGTACTCCTGGTGGTCCTACCGGGGCCGCGCGTTCGACAACGACTCGGGCTGGCGGATTGACCTTATCGTCAGTTCGCCTCAGTTGGCAGAGCGGGCGGTGAAGGCGTACGTGGAGCGGGCCGCCAGCCACGCCGAGCGGTGGAGCGATCACGCGCCCGTGACGGCCGTTTTCGACGTCTAGCGCACAGCAGCGGGAAGCCCCGACCCGGCGCAGCGGAGGCGTCAGATCGGGGCAGACCCTTTAGCGAGGGCGCGCCGTCTCGTGCGTGCACTTGTCGCAGACGTACCGGGAGCGGAGCACCAGCCGCATGGCTTGCGGGTCCCGATGTATGGGGCAGAGCCAGGACAGCTCGGTGTCTTCCGGCAAGTCGTGCTTGAGGAACTGCCTCAGCGTGGCGCGCACGCCGTCGCCGTCGGGGGTGTTGCTACTTGTCATCTCCGTTGTTGTCCTCGTCGCCGCTGGTGTCCTCGGGCGGATCGACGGGGGTGATCGTCTCGTTCGCCCCCAGGTCGTACCCGTTGACTTCGTCCCTGCCCATGACGGGCCTCCTTCGGTTGTAGCGGGTTGGGGTGGGTGCTTGGAACCCCACGTCTCTGTCGTCGTGCGGTGGTGCACCCGCCCGGCCAAAACTCCCCAGGATCGACCGGACGGGCGTTTGAGGCCCGCCCCTGTGCCGGGAGGAGGAAGAGCCAACCCCACGGGAGTGGGGACATCCGGCAAAGGGGCAGGCGGTCTAGGGGGCGCCGTGCTGGTGCGGCAGACAGAACGCCTCGAGGCGCGCAGCGGCGTCGACCAGCGCGCGCAACTCGTCCATGTCCTCCTGCCACCCGCGCAACCGCGCGATGACGACCTGTGCGAACTGATCGCGGAATTCCTGGGTGTCGTAGACGGCCGGACTGTAGGCGGGGGTCAGCGCGTCCGCCGTCATGTCACCCGCAGGGGGCGCGGGAGGTTCGGCCGACCCGCCCGGCGTGACCACGAAGGGCGGGCGGACGCTCTCAGCGTCAGCAGGATGCGACTTGGCCATGCGTGCGATTCCGTCCGACGCTTCCATCAGACCGTGCTCCGAGGGGCGAGACCAAGGATTCGGCGCTCCGCTGATGTCGCGACGCGCAGACGCCTCATGGGGGCGGTCCACTCCTCGCCGTGGTGGTCACCCACTCCCCGGATGAGGAACCCGTCATCCCGGGGCCCGTGCATCACACCCATGGTGTTGGTCCTCATGTCCACCACCAGCGCCCCGGAGCGGTACCCGGTGCTGCCCCAAAGCGTCGTCGTGGCGCCTGTACCCCAGTGGGATCTCTCGCCGTCCATGCGCTTGAACCGCCCTCTCCGCCAACTTGACTCGGTGTGGCGACCAGCGTCCGCCCGTTCGTGATCTAGGACTAGCGGCCCCGTGCAGGCCAACTGTCGGCCAGACTTGCGACATGACAGGCAGCATCGGGGCCAACATCCGTCGCCTGCGCGAACAGCGCGGGTGGAGCCAGGCGCGCTTAGCGCGGGAGACGTGCCGTGCCGCTGGTGTCCAGGGCGAGCCGATCGGGCGGCAGGAGATCAGCCGGTACGAGACGGGCAAGCGCACTCCTCGTGAGTGGCTGCCGTTCATCGCTGCCGCTCTCGACGTGCCCGTGGACACGCTCAGGACGCCCCTGGAGCCCGCAGAACCGCCCCCGCCGACACTGGCCGACTACTTGCCCGAAGGTAACCCGCTCGCCCCGCTCAGCGGCTGTGAGGGGCGTCGCGTCGGCGTAGGTGTCGTGGGCGACCTACAGCAGCGTGTGCATGGGCTGAGGCTTGCCGACGACGTGATCGCGGGCGGCGACTTGCTGCGCCCCGCCCTCCGTGAACTCCGCTCTGCTGTAAGGCTGTTCAGAGAGGGCAGTCACACGGAAATCGTCGGAAGGTCGCTTCTGCGGGCCATCGGGGAGTTGGCGCAGATCGCCGGATGGATCGCGAGTGACGCTGGGCAGCACGCGGAAGCTGAACGCATCTATCGGCTTGGCCTGTCGGCAGCACACGCGGCGGGAGACGCGACGCTGGCGGGCAACTTGCTGGGTTGCCTGGCCTACCAGCGAACGAACACGGGCGACGTACGCGAAGGTCTCGTCATGGCCCGCGCAGCGCTGGAGAACGCCGACGGAGCACCCCCCCGGGCGCACGCCCTGTATCTCGACCGGGTGGCATGGGCCCACGCAAAAGCCGGGGAACCTCAGCCCGCCATGCGGGCGCTCAGCGAGGCAGGCGAGGCACTGACGGGGCACGGCGGGGAAGAGGAGCCCGGCTACCTGTACTGGGTGGATGCCGGAGAACTCCAAGTCATGGAGTCCCGCGTCTACACAGAGCTGCGCCGACCCCTGCGCGCCGTCCCGCTGCTCCGGGACGTGCTCAGCCGGTACGACGCCACACACACGCGGGAACTTGCGCTCTACCTGTCGTGGCTTGCCGTCGCTCTCGCGGACGCCAACGAGCCGGAGGAAGCAGCGGCAACGGCGGAGCGCGTCATCACCCTGTCCGCTGACGTGGCGAGCGAACGCACGGCGGAGCGGGTGAGGGTCGTGCTCGCAAGGCTGGAGGAGTTCCGAGACGTGCCAGAGGTGCGCGCCGTACTTGAGGGCGTTGCGTGAACCGAGCCCCTACTTCAGCGGTGCCTTGCCCCCTCCCTGTGCCGACACAGCGAAGGACCGCCTGTCCACGCGACAGGCGGTCTCTCAGGTCTCGGGGCGCAGCAGATTACGACGCTTCACCCAACGCCCGGTACAGCGTCGCACGGGACACCTCGAGCGCCTTGGCGATGGCCGTGACGCTCTCTCCCTTCGCGTGCCGGGCGCGGGCCACGGCAAGCTTGTCGGCGTCCATCACGGTCGGCCGTCCACCGTGGTTGCCCTTGCGGGCCGCAGCCTCCAGCCCCTCCAACGTCTTCTCCCGTATCCCCTCCCTCTCCACCTCAGCGCTGACAGCCAGCACGGCGAACACGATGGCACCAGCGCCGTTCGGGTCGTAGACGCCCTGGAGCGGGCCGGACAAGAGCTCCAGTTGGATGCCGTCCGCCTGGAGGGTGGACGACAGCGTCATGAGCTCCGCCGCGCTGCGAGCAAGGCGCTTCATCTCCACCACGGTCAAGATGACCGGCTGGCGCATCGACTACCACGTGGCGACGCCGGGGCTGGCGGGGCGGGCCCTCAAGGCCGTGGTGGAGCGGGCGGCGAGCCATGATCTTCGGTGGTCGGACCATGCGCCTGTTACGGCGGTGTACGAGCTGTAGTCGGCGGGGGTCTTGGTTGCTCGCCGCTGTCGGGTGCGGGTTCGCTTCGCCTGCGGCCGGCTTTGTTCCCCTACCCCGCCCCTTCCCGGCTGCATCTCATGTGCGGCTCCGCCGCGCGGGGGCTCCCCCCCCAGCCCCCCGAAGCACGCTTCGCGCACTGTCCTCAATCGCCGGACGGGCTGGATTTGGCGGACTGTGGTCTTTCGTCTGCGAGCCGCAGACAACGGACTACGGTCCGTGCAATCCAGCCCGTCCGGCGATTGAGGACGCGGCCGCAGGCCGCTCCCGCCGCTGGGGGCACCTCCGGACGGAGTCTGGGGGAGGCAACGGACCCGCACCTCGGGGTCTGGGGCAGCGCCCCCACGCGGCGGAGCCGCAAATCAGACGCAGCCGGGAAGGGGCGGGGCAGGGGAAAAAGCCCGCCTCGGCCCCACCCTGTGAACGGCTCGGCGAGGGCGTCCGCGTATGTGCGACCGGCGGTAACTTCCTTGCCACGCACCCCTATCGCTCGCCCGGGGCACTCGCTTACGCTCACGACTGTGCCAGTGAACGCTGGCGTGGTGGAGCGGCTTCGGGAGGCGGCGGCATGGCCGAGCACGAGCGCCAGCGCGAACACGTACGGGTGGCGGTGATCGGGTCCGGATTCGGCGGGCTGGGGGCGGCGGTGCGGCTCCGCCGCGAGGGGATCACCGACTTCGTGGTCCTGGAGCGCGCCGCTTCCGTGGGCGGCACCTGGCGGGACAACACCTATCCCGGCTGCGCCTGCGACGTGCCCTCGCACCTCTACTCCTTCTCCTTCGCCCCCAACCCCGCCTGGCCGCGCAACTTCTCCGGCCAGCCGCACATCCGCGCCTACCTGGAGCGGGTCACCGACACCTTCGGCATCCGCCCCCACCTGCGCTTCAACTCCGAGGTGCGCGGCATGCGCTGGGACACCGGCCGCCTGCTGTGGGAGCTCGACACCGCCTGTGGCCCGCTCACCGCCGACGTCGTGGTCTCCGCGGCCGGCCCGCTCTCCGAGCCGAGGATCCCGGACGTGCCGGGCCTGGACACCTTCCCCGGGAAGGTCTTCCACTCCGCCCGCTGGGACCACGACTACGACCTGCGGGGCAAGCGCGTCGCCGTCGTGGGCACCGGCGCCTCGGCCATCCAGATCGTGCCCGAGATCCAGCCGGACGTACGGCGGCTGACGCTCTTCCAGCGCACCCCCGCCTGGGTCGTGCCGCGTGCCGACCGCGGGATCACCAAGGCCGAGCAGTGGCTGCACGCAAGGGTCCCGGCCACGCGCGTGCTGCGGCGCGGAATGCAGTGGGGGGTGAGGGAGTCGCAGGTCGGCCTGTTCGCCAAGTGGCCGTCCGGACTCCGCTTCTTGGAGCGGCTCGCGCTCTCCCATATGCACAAGGCCGTCAAGGACCCGGCGCTGCGGGAGGCCCTGACCCCCCGCTACCGCATCGGCTGCAAGCGCATCCTGCTCTCCAACGACTACTACCCCGCGCTCACCCGCCCCAATGTGGACGTGGTGACGTCCGGGCTCGCCGAGGTGCGCGGTTCCACGCTGATCGCCGCCGACGGCACCGAGGCGGAGGCCGACGCGATCGTCTTCGGCACCGGCTTCCAGGTCACGGACCAGCCCATCGGCAGGATGGTCACCGGCGCCGACGGCCGTACGCTCGCCGAGGCGTGGCAGGACGGCATGGCCGCGCTGCGCGGCGCCACCATCGCCGGGTTCCCCAACTTCATGATGGTCATCGGCCCCAACACGGGCCTCGGCAACAGCTCGATGATCCTCATCATCGAATCGCACCTGAACTATCTCGTCGACTACATGCGGCAGTTGGAGATCCTCGGCGGCCCCTCGCACAAGGCGGCGCTCGACGCCCGACCGTCCGCGGTGGGTGCCTGGAACCGCAGACTCCAGGAACGGCTGGCACCCTCGGTCTGGAACACCGGCTGCGACAGCTGGTATCTCGACGCCGCCGGCCGCAACACCACCGTCTGGCCCGGCACCACCACCGAATTCCGCAAGGTCACCCGCCAGGTGGACCTCATGGAATACCAGGTGCTGCGCGTCCCGGACACCGCCGGCCGCACCCGTACCGTCGCGGAGGCCGCCCGATGAGCCGCGTGCCGCTGGCGGGACAGGTCGCCGTCGTCACCGGCGCCGCGCGGGGCATCGGCGCCCAACTGGCCCGCAAACTCTCGGCCCGTGGCGCCCGCGTCGCGCTGGTGGGCCTGGAGGAGGACGAGCTGCGCCGCGTCGCGGGCGCGCTCCACGAGGACGCCGCGCACTGGTACGCCGACGTCACCGACCACGAGGCGATGGCCTCGGTGGCCCGCGAGGTCAAGGCCCGCTTCGGCAAGGTGGACATCGTGGTCGCCAACGCGGGCGTCGCCACCGGCGGCCCGCTGGAGGGCTCCGACCCCGACGCCTGGCGGCGCGTCGTCGAGGTCAATCTCATCGGCAGCGCCGTCACCGGCCGCGCCTTCCTGCCCGTACTCGCCGAGAGCCGCGGCTATCTCCTCCAGATCGCGTCGGCGGCCGCCCTCTTCCCGGCGCCGATGATGACCGCCTACTGCGCGTCCAAGGCGGGCGTCGAGGCGTACGCCCACTGCCTGCGCGCCGAGGTCGGCCACCGGGGCGTACGGGTCGGGGTGGGCTATCTGACCTGGACGGACACCGACATGGTGCGCGGCGCCGACCAGGACGAGGCGATGCGCGAGATGCGCTCCCGGCTGCGCGGCCCCGTCGGCCGCGTCTACCCCCTGGGCCCGGCCGTCGACCGGCTGGTCGCGGGCATCGAACGCCGCTCCTCGCACATCTACGCCCAGGGGTGGCTGCGCGCGATGCAGCCCGTGCGCGGCCTGCTGCCCGGCCTCATAGGGACCTTCGGCCCGCGCGAGATGCGGCGCCTCGGAGCGCGGACGCCCGTGCCTCGCGCGGGACTTGTGGGTGCCGGGGGAGCGGCCGACGAGAAGGCCCGCGCGGCGGGGTAGCGGAGGGTAATCGTCCGATGTGCGGGGAGTTGGGGTGCGTGCCACGCTGAATCGGGGCGAATCGCCCCCATCCCCTCGCCGAGGAGTGAGAACGACATGGGCATCAAGGACGAGATGCAGGGCAAGGCGCGGCAGGCCAAGGAGAAGTTGCAGGGCAAGCAGGACGAGGCGAAGCAGCGTGGCCAGAGCGAGCAGGAGCGGCTGCGGCAGCGCGCGGAGCAGGCCAGGCAGCAGGGTCAGCGGTCCTTCGACGACATCCAGGACGAACTGGACGACCGCACCTGACGCTTGCGCTGAGCGGGGCGGGTCCGGGGTTCGCCCCTGGGCCCGCTTTCGCCTTTGTCCGCCTGCGGCGGGAGCGCACTGCGTGCGCGTCCTCAAACGCCGGACGGGCTGAATGGTGCGGACCGTAACCAGCACAATCAGCCCGTCCGGCGTTTGAGGACTAACGCGGCGAAGCCGTGTTGCGGGGGTCTGGGGGCTTGCCCCCAGTTTCGGGAAGGGGCGGGGCTGGGGAACAAACCCCCTACCTCGGCGGAAGCTTCGGCCGGCGCCGATCCGGTACCCCCGAATAATCCGGCGGCTCCGCGCAGCCATGGCGTTCGAGCAGGTCCAGAGCCAGCCGCACCGCGTCGTCCATCTGCTTGTGGCGGCCCTCCGCCCAGTCCAGCGGCGTGCGGTCGATCTCGATGTCCGGTTCCACGCCGTGGTTCTCCACGCCCCAGCCGTACGCGTCGAACCAGGCCGCGTTCATCGGCACGGTGATCGCGGAGCCGTCGCCCAGGCGGTGGCGGCCGGTCATGCCGACGACGCCGCCCCAGGTGCGCAGGCCCACCACGGGTCCGATGCCCTGGAGTTTGAAGGCGGCGGTGATCATGTCGCCGTCGGAGGAGGTCATTTCGTCCGCGATGGCGACGACCGGGCCGCGCGGGGCGTTGCTGGCGTACGAGACGGGCTGGGCGTCGCGGGTGAGGTCCCAGCCGACGATGGTGCGGGTCAGCTTCTCCACGACCAGCTCGCTGATGTTGCCGCCCGCGTTGCCGCGTACGTCGACGATCAGCGCGGGGCGGGACATCTCCATCCGCAGGTCGCGGTTGAACTGTGCCCAGCCGGAGCCGCCCATGTCGGGGATGTGGAGGTAGCCGCACTTGCCGCCGCTCAGCTCGCGTACGACCGCGCGCCGCTTGGCCACCCAGTCCTGGTAGCGCAGGGGACGTTCGTCGACGAGCGGCACCACGGCGACGCGGCGTGCCGGGCCCTCGCCCTCCGCCGGCCGGAAGGTCAGCTCGACGGTGGTGCCGCCGGCCGCCGCCAGCAGGGGGTACGGGCCGGCCACCGGGTCCACGGGACGGCCGTCGACGTGGGTGAGGGCCGAGCCCTCCCGGATGCCGGAACCGGCCAGCGGGGAGCGGGCCTTGGAGTCGGAGGAGTCGCCGGGCAGGATGCGCCGCACGGTCCAGGAGCCGTTCTTGTCGTGCACGAGGTTGGCGCCCAGCAGGCCGATGGCGCGCTGGTAGTGCGGCGGGCCCTCGTTGCGGCGGGCGGGGACCACGTAGGCGTGCGAGGTGCCCAGCTCGCCGAGGAGCTCGCGCAGCAGGTCGGCGAACTCGTCGGGCGTGGCGACGCGTTCGACCAGCGGGCGGTACTGGTCGAGGACCGCGTCCCAGTCGATGCCGCACATGCCCGGTTCCCAGAAGTACGCACGGACGATCCGGCCCGCCTCCTCGTACGCCTGCCGCCACTCGGCCGCCGGGTCCACGTCGTGCAGGATGCGCCGCATGTCGATGTAGACGGTCGAGTCGGAGTCGCCGACGTCCCCGGAGGGCACGGCCCGCAGCTCGCCCTCGTCGTTGACGACCAGGCGGGTGCCGTCGCCGCTGACCGCGAACCAGTCGAGGGAGCTGGTGAGTTCGGTGCGCTTGGCCTTGGCCAGGTCGAAGTGTTCGAGCGTGGGGCGGCCGGAGGTGTCGGCGGGGTTGGCGAAGGTCTCGCCGAGGGCGCCGGAGATCGGCCAGCGCAGCCACACCAGGCCGCCGCCGCTGACGGGGTTGAGCGCGGAATACTTCGACGCCGCGACCGGGAAGGGCGTCACCCGGCTCTCCAGCCCCTCCACCTCGATGAGCGTCGAGCCGTCCCCGCCGCCGTTGTCGTCGGAGTCGAGTCCGCCGGCGGCCGGCCTGCCCTCCGTCGTCAGCGCGAAGGGCGAGGGCGTCGCGGAGGACAGCGGCACCAGATAGGGGCGGCAGCCCAGCGGGAAGGAGAGGTCGCCGGTGTGCACGTCGTAGACCGGGTCGAAGCCGCGCCACGACAGGAAGGCGAGATAGCGGCCGTCGCGGGTGAAGACGGGCTGCTCGTCCTCGAAACGGCCGTTGGTGACGTCGACGACCATCCGGTCCGACAGCCTGGCGATCTTGATCTGGCGCAGCGAGCGGCCGACGCCGGGGTGCGACCAGGTCAGCCACGCCGAGTCGGGGGAGAAGGCCAGGTCGCGGACGGGCCCGTTGGTGGACCGGATGAGCTCCAGCACCTCTTCGGCGGGTTCACCTTCCTCTTCGCCGGGGACGTCCACGAGCAGCAGCCGTCCGTCGTGCGCGGCGACGGCCAGCCGTTCGCCGTCCGGGGAGGCGATCAGCTCGTGCACCCGGCCGATCCGGCCCGCCGCGAGCCGCCGAGGCTCGGCGGGGCCGGTGGCGCGCGGCAGTTGGGCGATCTCGATCGCGTCCTCGCCCTCGGCGTCGGTGACGTAGGCGACCTGGCCGGTCGAGCCGAGCATCTCCGGCTGCCGGACCCGCACGCCCGGGGTGTCGGCGATGGTCCGCGCCGGGCCGTCGCGGTGCGTGAGCCAGTAGAGGCTGCCGCGGACCTCGACGGCGCTGGCCCGGCCGGTGGTGTCCACGGCGAGCGCCTCGACGTTGTTGGCGGCCTGCACCTGGTACGGGCGCCGCCCGGCCCGCGGCCCGCCCAGGCGCACCCGGAGCTTGCGCGGGACGCCCTCCGGCCCGAGGTCGTCCACCAGCCACAGGTCGCCCGCGCACTGGTAGACGACGCGCGAGCCGTCGGTCGCGGCGTGCCGGGCGTAGAAGTCGGCGTGGTCGGTGTGGCGGCGCAGCCCGGTGCCGTCGGGCAGGCAGGAGTAGAGGTTGCCGACGCCCTCGTGGTCGGAGAGGAAGGCGACGCGGTCGCCGACGAACATCGGCGAGTCGAGGTGGCCGCGCAGATCGGGCACCAGCCGGGTGCCGTGCAGCCACAGCCGTCCCGTGGCGCCGCCGCGGTAGCGCTTCCAGGCGGCGGGCTCGTGCGGCGGCTTGCCCGTCAGCAGCAGCGTCCGGTGCTCGGCCCCGCCGATGGCGATGTCCGAGGCGGGCCCCCACGGCAGCCGCCCGCCGGGGCTGCCGTCGGTGGGCAGCCGGTAGGCCCAGGAGAAATAGGAGAAGGGCTGGCCGTGCGAGGAGACGGCGAGGATGTCGCAGTGGCCGTCCTGGTCGGGGGGCGCCCAGCCGCAGACGCGGGCGTCGCTGCTGCCCCAGTAGGTGAGCCGCCGGGCGGGCCCGCCGGCCACGGGCGCCAGGTGGATCTCGGGGTCCAGGCTGCGCCAGGTGGTGAAGGCGATGTGCCGGCCGTCGGGGGAGAAGCGGGGGTGTCCGACCCGGGTCCGGTCGACGGTCAGCCGCCAGGCGCGGGCGGCGTCCTTCGCGCCGTCGGCGTCGAGGGGCGCGATCCAGAGGTCGTCCTCGGCCGTGAAGCAGAGCAGATCTCCGTGCAGATGAGGGAACCGCAGATACGCATCACTCACCTCCTCATCGTTTCGGCCCCGGCAGGCCACGGCAACTCGGTCCGGGACACGGGCGCGCCGCGGCGGGGCCGTGACGGAGAACACCATCGAAACGACGTCGTTTCGATGAGGGGGCACGTACGCTCGTGGTGTACGAAACCGTTTCGTTCCGGGCCCGCCCGGAGCCGGGGCGGTTCCCGTATCCGCGAGTCGGACACCCACGTGAGCCTTGAAGGGAGTGACGCATGACCGTGGACAGACCCGAGCCGACGGTGCCGCGCCGCACCCGGCTGACGCCCGAACGCGAAGGCGAGCTCTACGCCGCCGTCCTGGAGCTCCTGCGTGAGGTCGGCTACGACGCCCTCACCATGGACGCCGTGGCGGCCCGTACGCGCTCCAGCAAGGCGACCCTCTACCGCCAGTGGAAGGGCAAGCCCGAGCTGGTCGCGAGCGCGCTGCGGCATCAGAAGCCGGTCCAGGTGTCGGCCATCGACACCGGCACGGTGCGCGGTGACCTCCAGGCCATGCTGTGCGTCGCCGACGACGCGCAGATGGAGAAGGACGCCGCCCTCATGCGGGGGCTGGGCCACGCCGTCCACACCAACCCCGATCTGCGCCGCGCGCTGCGTGAACTGCTGATCGAGCCCGAGATCGAGGGGCTCCGCGCGATGATGCGCCGCGGCGTCGAGCGGGGGGAGATCGCCGCCGACAATCCGGCGCTCGACTATGTCGGGCACATGATGATCGGCGCTTTCGTCACCCGCCACCTGATCGAGGACCGGACCGCCGACTGCGCGTATCTGGCCCACTACATCGATGCCGTGATGGTCCCCGCACTCGGCCTCTGATCCCACCACCACCTCCCACCTGACGCGCCGCTCTCGTCGTCGGGCCGGTACCTCACGCCCTGTTCCGCCATATCTCGACACGACGGGAGCACAACGCCTCGTGGCCACGTTCCTCTACAGACTCGGCCGGCTCGCCTTCCGGCGCCGCTGGTACGCAGCCCTCATATGGGTGCTGCTGCTGGTGCTCGCCGGCACGGGTGCCGCCACCGCGTCCAAGTCCACCAACAACGACTTCTCCATCCCGGGCACCGAGGCGCAGGCCGCCTTCGACCTGCTGGAGCAGCGCTTCCCGGGGCAGACCCCGGACGGGGCCGCCGCCCGCGTCGTCTTCAAGGCCCCCGACGGCCAGAAGATCACCGACGTGAAGAACCAGGCCGCGGTCGAGAAGGCCGTAGCCGAGCTCGCCGGTCCCCAGGTGGCCTCGGCCGCCGACCCCTTCAAGGCGCACGCCGTCAGCAAGGACGGCACGACCGCGTACTCCTCGGTCAGCTACAAGGCCAAGGCGCAGGACCTCACCGACGCCTCCCGCGACACCCTCAAGGGCGCGGCCCAGCACGCCCGTGACACCGGGCTGACCGTCGAGATCGGCGGCAGCGCGCTCCAGTCCATGCCCGAGGGCGGCTCGGAGATCATCGGCATCGCGGTGTCCGCGGTCGTCCTGCTGATCACCTTCAGCTCGCTGGTCGCCGCGGGTCTGCCGCTGCTCACCGCGATCATCGGCGTCGGCATCGGCGTCTCCTCGATCGCGGCGCTCGCGCCGGTGCTCGACCTGTCGAGCAACACCTCGACGCTGGCGATGATGATCGGCCTCGCGGTCGGCATCGACTACGCGCTGTTCATCGTCTCCCGCTACCGCGCGGAAGTGGCCGAGGGCCGCGAACGCGAGGAGGCGGCCGGACGGGCCGTCGGCACCGCGGGCTCCGCGGTGGTCTTCGCCGGCCTCACCGTGGTGATCGCGCTGGCCGGCCTCGCGGTCGTCAACATCCCGATGCTCACCAAGATGGGCCTGGCCGCCGCCGGCACGGTCGCCATCGCGGTGCTCATCGCGCTCACCCTCATCCCCGCGCTGCTGGGCTTCGCGCCCCGCAAGGTGCTGGCCCGCAAGGACCGCAAGCGCGACGGCCGCCCGGCGGAGACCGGCAAGCCGAACATGGGCACCCGCTGGGCCCGCTTCGTGCTGCGCAAGCCCATCTGGGTGCTGGCCGCCGGTGTGCTCGGCCTCGGCGCGGTCGCCGTGCCCGCGGCCTCCCTCCAGCTCGGCCTGCCGGACGACGGGGCGCAGCCCAAGAGCAGCACCCAGCGCAAGGCGTACGACATGCTGGCCGACGGCTTCGGCGCCGGGTTCAACGGCCCGCTGATGATCGTCACCGACGCGGCGAAGGCGAGCGACCCCAAGGCCGCCGCCGACACCGTGGTCAAGACGATCAAGGGCATGGACGACGTCGCCATGGTCTCCCCGGCCAACTTCAACAAGGCCGGTGACACCGCGACGATCACCGTGGTGCCCAAGTCCAAGCCGACCGGCAAGGAGACCGAGGACCTCGTCCACGCGATCCGCGACAAGGGCGGCAGGATCACCTCGGACACCGGCGCCAAGGTGCTCGTCACCGGCTCCACGGCGATGAACATCGACGTCTCGCAGAAGCTCAACGACGCCCTGCTGCCCTATCTGGCACTCGTCGTCGGCCTGGCCTTCCTGCTGCTGATGGTCGTCTTCCGCTCCGTGCTCGTCCCGCTCAAGGCCGCCCTCGGCTTCCTGCTGTCCGTGGTCGCCGCCCTCGGCGCGGTCGTCGCGGTCTTCCAGTGGGGCTGGCTCGGCTCGCTCTTCGGCGTCGAGGAGACCGGCCCGATCATGAGCATGATGCCGATCTTCATGGTCGGCGTGGTCTTCGGTCTCGCGATGGACTACGAGGTCTTCCTCGTGACCCGCATGCGCGAGGCGTTCGTCCACGGCGAGCGCCCCGGCCAGGCGGTCGTCACCGGCTTCCGGCACGGCGCCCGCGTGGTCACCGCCGCCGCGGTCATCATGATCAGCGTCTTCGCGGGCTTCATCGGCTCCTCGGAATCGATGATCAAGATGATCGGCTTCGGCCTGGCCATCGCCGTCTTCTTCGACGCCTTCGTCGTCCGCATGGCGATCGTGCCCGCCGTCCTCGCCCTGCTCGGCAAGGCCGCCTGGTGGCTGCCCGGCTGGCTCGGCAAGATCCTGCCGAACGTCGACGTCGAGGGCGAGCAGCTCCAGAAGCAGCTCTCCACCCCCTCGGCCGACCCCGACGAGAAGCGCGAACTGGTCGGCGTCTGACGGCCGTCCGCCCACGAAGGCCCGGCGCGGGCCCCCGGCACCGGGGGCCCGCCGCCGGGCCTTTCGCGCCCCCGCACACCCCCGGCCGCCTGTGGGCTGCGCCATGCGAGGGAACCGTTGGTCCCCGTACGGGCGTTTTCTCTAGTCCACATACCTTGTGGGCGCGGTCGGGGGCGCGTGTGATGGAAAGGGCTCCGCGTTGAACCTGCTCGATGTGCTTCTCATGCTGATCGTCGTCGCCTACGCCGTATCGGGTTTCCGGCGTGGCCTGATCGCCGGCCTCGTGCTCTTCGCGGGCTTCCTCGGGGGCGCCGTGCTCGGCGTCTGGGCGCTGCCCTATGCCCTGGAGCCCTTCGAGGCGGGCACCTCGACCGCGGCCGTCGTCGCCGTCCTGGTCGTCCTCCTGCCCGCCGCCCTCGGGCACGCGCTCGCCGGGCGGCTCGCCTGGCGCCTGCGCCGCCACCTGACCTGGGCACCCGTGCGCGGCGTCGACGGCATAGGCGGCGCCGCCGTCAACTCCCTGGCCGTCCTGCTCGTCGGCTGGGTGGCCGCCAGCGTCCTCGTCTCGGCGAACTCCACCCTCCTCACCCGCGAGATCAAGGACTCCGCCCTGCTCGGCGCCGTGCAGAAGGCCATGCCCGAGCAGGCCCCCACCTGGTTCAGCCGCACCACCGACGCCCTCGCCGGTGCGGGCTTCCCCCAGGTCTTCAACCCCTTCGAGAACGAACCCGCCACCGCCGTCACCAAGCCCTCCGGCGACGCGGTCACCCCCGCCGTCGGCCGCGCCGCCCGCGAGAGCGTCGTCAAGGTCGAGGGCGTCGCGAACGTCCGCGACGGCCGCCGCGGCCAGGAGGGCAGCGGCTTCGTCTACGCCTCCCACCACGTGATGACCAACGCCCACGTCGTCGCCGGGGTCGACAGCCCGACCGTGCGCGTGGGCGGCGTCGGCCGCGCGTATCCGGCCAAGGTCGTCCTCTTCGACCCCCGCACCGACGTCGCCGTCCTCGACGTGCCGGGCCTCGACGCCCCCGTCCTGCCCTTCGACAAGACCGCCAAGCGCGGTGACGCGGCCGTCGTCGCCGGCTTCCCCGAGAACGGCGGCCTCGACCTGCGCGCCGCGACCGTGGCCAACGAGGTCCGCGCCAAGGGCCAGGACATCTACGGCGACGGCGTCACCACCCGCACCGTCTACTCCCTGCGCTCCACCGTCCGCCCCGGCAACTCCGGCGGCCCCCTCCTCACCCCCTCCGGCAAGGTCTACGGCGTCGTCTTCGCCCGCTCCACCTCCGACCCAGAGACCGGCTACGCCCTCACCGCCGGCCAGGTCGCGGCAGCGGCCGACGAGGCCCGCACGGCCACGGCCCCGGTGAGCACGGGAACGCGGGCGGCCCTCTGACTCAGACCGCGATCCGCTCCTGCCCCTGCTCGTCCTCCTCCAGCAGCCGGGCCGCCATCGCGTCCAGGGCCCGGTCGAGGAGGGCGCGGTCCTCGGTGTCGCCGACGTCCCAGTCCTCCAGCCGGGCCGACAGCCAGGACCGCCACGCGGCGCCGAGCCGCTCGATCTCGGCCTCGCCCGCGGGCGTCAGGAACAGCCGGTCGCCCTCGGCGAACGCGTAGCCCGCGCCCGCCGTACGGGCGAAGGCCGGTTCGAGGACCTCCGGCGGCATCCGGTGCGCGAGGGCCACCGAGGAGAGCGTCGCCTCGCCGCGCACCCGCAGCCGCCAGTGGATCTGGCCCAGCGTCCACGCCTCGGCCGGACCCAGCGGGCTGCCCGACTCGGCGAGGACGCGCCGGCTCACGGGCGGGCCCTGCTCCTTGCGCATCACGCTCGCCACGGCCCGCTCCAACTGCCGCTCCGCCTCGGCCGAGTCCGGGGCCGCGAAGCCCTCGCCCATGTCGGAGGCCCCGGCCCGGGCGCTGTCCCGCAGCGGCACCTCCTTCAGGAACCACGCCACGACGAACCCCGCGAGGGCCACCGGCACGACCCAGAAGAAGACGTAGTTCACGGTGTCCGCGTACGCGTCGATCACCGGCGCCGCCTGCGCGTGCGTCAACTGCTTCAGCCCCTGCGGGCTCTGCACGGCGGCGGGCGGCACGCCCGGTGAGCGCAGCAGCGCCTCCGTCAGGTTCGGCCGCAGCTGGTTGCTGTAGAGCGTGCCGAAGATGGCCGTGCCGAAGGAGCTGCCGAGCGTACGGAAGAACGTCACGCCCGAGGTCGCCGTGCCCAGCTCGTGGTACGCCACCGTGTTCTGCACGGCGATCGTCAGCACCTGCATGGCCAGCCCGATGCCGACGCCCAGGACGAACATGTAGAGCGACTCCAGCCAGGGCCCCGACGACGCGTTCATGGTCGACATCAGGAAGAGGCCGAGCGCCATCACCGCCGTACCCGCGATGGGGAAGGCGCGGTAGCGCCCGGTGCGGCTGACCACGATGCCCGAGAGCATGGACGCGCCGAGCAGCCCGGCCACCATGGGCAGCGCGCGGACGCCGGACATGGTGGCGGAGACCCCGTCGACGTACTGGAGGTAGGTCGGCAGATACGTCATCGCGCCGAGCATCGCGAAGCCCACGATGAAGCTGAGCACGGAGCAGACGACGAAGACGGGGTTGCGGAAGAGGTGCATGGGCAGCATGGGCTCCCTGGCCCGCAGCTCCACCAGCACGAACAGGCCCAGCAGCACCACCGACCCCGCGAACAGGCCGACGATCACCGCCGAGCCCCACGCGTACTCGTTGCCGCCCCACTCCAGGCCGAGCACCAGCCCCGAGGCGCCGAGCGCGACCAGCACGATGCCGAGGTAGTCGATCACCGGCCGGACCGGCGAGCGGACGACCGGGATCGTCCGGGCCGCCATCACGACCATGACGATCGCGACGGGCACGTTGACGTAGAAGCACCAGCGCCAGGTGGCGTGGTCGGTGAAGATCCCGCCGAGCGTCGGCCCGACCACCGTGGTCACCCCGAAGACGGCGCCGAGCGCCCCCTGGTACTTGCCGCGCTCGCGCAAGGGGATGACGTCGGCGATCAGCGCCATCGCCGTCACCATCAGCCCGCCGCCGCCGATGCCCTGGAGCGCGCGGGCGGCGATCAGCATGAGCATCGAGTTCGCCGCGCCCGCGAAGACCGAGCCGCCGACGAAGACCACCGCGCTCAGCTGGAAGACGACCTTCCGCCCGAAGAGGTCGCCGAACTTGCCGACCAGCACGGTCGAGACCGTCTCCGCCAGCAGATAGGCGGTCACCACCCACGCCATGTGCCCGCCGCCGCCCAGGTCCGCGACGATCGTGGGCAGCGCGGTGGAGACGATGGTCTGATCGAGGGCCGCCAGCAGCATGCCGAGCACGATGGTGACGAAGACCAGATTGGTGCGGCGCCTGCCGAGCTCCGGCGGCGCCGGGACGTCCGCGGTGGGCTGCGCGGTGGCCGTGGGCATCGGCGGGCCTCCTTACGGCTCTCCCCCGCGGCTCCCCCGAAGCTCAGCATTCGGCCATCCGCGACCTCCCGCCACCGCAGACGGCGCGCGGGTGACGGGCCCCTCGGCTCAGCCGGTGGTCACCTCGGCGGCCGCCTCCGCCCGCGCCGGCCGGACGGCGACGCTCCACTTCTCCTCGATGCGGGCCACCTTCCAGACGACCAGGGCGAGCACCCACGTGGCGAAGAACAGACCGACGATCACGAAGCCGACGGTGTTCAGGTCGAGGCCGCCGATCCAGTCCCAGAACGCCCCGTGCAGGCCGAGCTTGTCGGCGATCAGTCCGAGCAGCTCGACCGTGCCGATGATCAGCGCCACGGCCACGGACAGGGCGGTGATGGTGAGGTTGTAGTAGACCTTGCGCACCGGCTTGGAGAAGGCCCAGCCGTAGGCGAAGTTCATGAACGAACCGTCGATGGTGTCCAGCAGCGACATCCCCGCCGCGAACAGCACCGGCAGGCACAGGATCGCGTACCAGGGCAGACCCGACGCGGCACCGGAACCGGCGAGGACGAGCAGGGCGACCTCGGTCGCGGTGTCGAAGCCGAGGCCGAAGAGCAGGCCCAGCGGATACATCTGCCACGGCTTGGTGATCGACTTCATGACCCGGCCGAGCAGCCGGTTCATCAGCCCGCGGTTGTTGAGCTGCTCCTCCAGCGCGGCCTCGTCGAAGTGCCCGGCGCGCATCTTGCGGAAGACCTTCCAGATCCCGGCCAGGATCACGATGTTGAAGATCGCGATGAGGTAGAGGAAGGCACCGGAGACGGTGGTGCCGATCCAGCCGGTGATCTCGTGCAGCCGCGAGTTCTCGTCCTGTACGGGCCCGGCCAGCGCCTTGACGCCGAGCGAGAGCAGGAAGGTCAGGCCGAAGACGACGCTGGAGTGCCCCAGCGAGAACCAGAAGCCGACCGAGAGCGGGCGCTTGCCCTCGTGCATCAGCTTGCGGGTGGTGTTGTCGATCGCCGCGATGTGATCGGCGTCGAAGGCGTGCCGCATGCCGAGCGTGTACGCGGTGACGCCGATGCCGATCCCGAAGGACTTGGAGCCCAGGCTGTAGTGCTCGGGCGCGACGATGGCCACCAGGACGAACCACCCGACGACGTGCAGCGCGAGGATGAACGCGACCATGCCGCCCATCCGCCGCCACTCGGCCGCCGTCATCACGCCGGTGATCCGCTGCCAACGGGAGAGGGCTGGATCTTGGACGGCGGTCGTGGAGACCATGACGGCCCCTTCCTGATGGTGCGCAATTGACGGCACAAGGTAGGCGCGGGGCGCGCGCAGCTGCAAGTGGGTCGCATTAGTGGGCGGGGGCACGGGGCTGCGCGTGCGGCGCGGTGTGCGCCTCTTGTCCTGCGCCTGCGCCTGCGCTCTGGCGCGGTGCGGTGCCTGCGGGCCGGTGGGGGTTTCTCGCGCAGTTCCCCGCGCCCCTGATGTGGGCCATGTTTCATCGTCGGCCGCCGGCCCGGTGGGGGCGGTCAACGTCCAGACGTGCCCCGTCAGGGGCGCGGGGAACTGCGCGACCAGCCCAAGACGGCTCGCACCCGACGACGCACCCCAAAGGGGGCCCGGGGGCGAAGCCCCCGGAAGGACCCCCGGCGGGGAGCCGGAAGAACGCCCCGATCCACCCCGGTCTACGCGCATTGAGCGCGGCACGGCACCATGGTGTGAGCCCTTATACGCAACAAACAGCGGAGCAGGAGACAGCGGTGGACGTCCAAGGCACGGTGACGGCCGGTTTCGAACCGGTCCGGGACGCCTTCGCGGAGAACTTCGCCCGGCGCGGCGAGCGCGGCGCCGCCGTGGCCGTCTACCGGCACGGGCACAAGGTCGTCGACCTCTGGGCCGGCACCAAGGACGCCGACGGCTCCTCCACCGCGCCGTGGGAGCAGGGCACCGCCCAGGTCGTACGCTCCGCCACCAAGGGCGTCGCCGCCGCCGTCCCGCTCCTCCTGCACCAGCGCGGCCTCGTCGACCTGGACGCGCCCGTCGGCACGTACTGGCCCGAGTTCAAGGCGGCGGGCAAGGAGCGCGTCCTCGTCCGCCACCTGCTCTCGCACCGCGCCGGCCTGCCCGTCCTCGACACCCCGCTCACCCCGGCCCAGGCCGTCGACGGCGTCAGCGGCCCGGCCGCCCTCGCCGAGCAGGCGCCCGCCTGGGAGCCCGGCACCGCGCACGGCTACCACGCACAGACGTACAGCTGGCTCCTCGGCGAGCTCGTCCTGCGCGTCACCGGCCGCACGGTCGGCAGCTGGGTCGCGGAGGAGATAGCCGCGCCCTACGGCGCCGGCCTGTGGATCGGCCTGCCCGCCTCCGAGCAGGCGCGCGCCGGGCGGATCGCCGACGTCGAGCCGCCCGCCGACCCCGCCACGACGGGGCTGCGGATGCGTCCCAAGAAGGCCGTCTCCGACGCCTACCGCGACCCGGCCTCCCTCACCCGCCGCGCGTTCGCGGCCATCGAGCCCCAGGCCGACGAGAACGCCCCCGCCTACCGCGCCGCCGAACTCCCCGCCTCCGCGGGCGTCGCCACCGCCGACGGCCTGGCCCGCTTCTACGCCGCGCTCCTCGGCGACCTCGACGGCACGCGGCGGCTGTTCGCCCCGGCGACGCTCACCCTGGCCCGTACGGAGGAGTCGGCCGGACCGGACCGCGTCCTGGTGGTGGGCACCCGCTTCGGCCTCGGCTACATGCTGCACGGCGCCGCCTCCCCGCTGCTGGCCCCCGGCTCCTTCGGCCACCCCGGCCGCGGCGGCTCCCTCGGCTTCGCCGACCCCGAGTCGGGCATCTCCTTCGGCTATGTCACCAACGGCATGCAGAAGAACGTCACCGCCGACCCCCGCGCCCAGGCGCTCGTCCGCGCGGTGGGCGCCGCCCTCGCGTGATTGCCGGGCCCCGGCCCGGGTAGTGCTTGCCGCATGGCAGCACGCTTCGACGGCTACGCCGTACTGATCACCGGCGCGGGGCGCGGCATCGGCGCGGCCACCGCGCGGCGGTTCGCCACCGAGGGCGCGCGGGTCCTCGTCACCGACCTGGACGGTGAGCGCGCCGGGAAGGCGGCCGCCGCCCTGCGCGCCGACGGCCTGGCCGCCGAGTCCTTCCCCTGCGACGTCGCCGACCGGGCGGCGGTCGAGGCCGCCGTCGCCACCGCCGTCGACCGCTTCGGCCGGCTCGACGTCCTCGTCAACAACGCCCTGTCCTGCCACCCCGACGAGCGGTACGTCGAGGACACCTTGGACGAGGACTGGTTCCGCGACCTCGACGTCACGCTGACCGGCGCCTTCCGGTGCGTACGCGCGGCCATGCCGCACCTCGCCGCGGCGGACGGGCGCGGCTGCGTCGTCGCGGTCGGCTCGGTCAACGGCGAGCGGGACTTCGGCAACCACGCCTACAGCGCCGCCAAGGCGGGCCTCGCGAGCCTCACCCGGACCCTGGCCGGGCACTGCGCGGCGCGCGGCGTACGCGTCAACCTCGTCGCGCCCGGCACGGTCCACACCCCCAACTGGGACGGCCGCGAGGACGTGTTGGAGCGCGCCGCCCCGCTCTACCCCCTGGGCCGCGTCGGCCGCCCCGAGGATATCGCCGCCGCCGTGGCCTTCCTCGCCTCACCCGACGCGTCCTGGATCACGGGCATCACCCTGCCGGTGGACGGCGGCCTGCTCGCGACCGACCTGGGCCTGAAACGGGCGATGCGTGGCGGGTGAGCGGGCCGCCTGCGGCGGGTGGCGGGCCGCAGGCTACGAACTCACGGTCCGTGCGATTCAGCCCGTCCGGCGTTTGAGGGCACCGCGCGAAGCGCGGTCAGGGGGTCTGGGGCGAAGCCCCAGTTTCGGGAAGGGGCCGGGGTAGGGGAACAAAGCGCCGCAGGCGAAGCCCCCACGCGGCGGAGCCGCACATCAGACGCAGCCGGGAAGGGGCGGGGCTGGGGAACAAAGCGCCGCCGCAGGCGCCCGCTCACGGCATAAGCCAAGGCGCCTTCGCCAGCCCCCGCCCCGTCTCCAGATACGTCTTCAGATTGGAGAGCACCGCAGCCCACCCCCTCGCCGCCTCCGCCCGCTCCGCCTCGTCCGCGAGGTCCTCGTGGGTCACGGTGAGCCGGACGATCTCGCCGTACTCCTCGATCCCGAACGTCACCCTGGACGGCCCACCCGGCCGCTCCCCGCCGGGCAGCGCCCAGGTGGTCACCAGGCGCGTCGGCGGCGTGGCCTCCAGGACCGTGCCGACGACGTCGGCGACGTGCGTGCCGTCCGTCCGCCGGTGCTCCCAGGAGGAGCCGGGCTGCCAGTCGGAGACGTTGGCGTGACCCCAGTACGCGGCCGTCCGCTCGGCGTCGGTGAGCGCGCGCCAGACGTCGGCCGCGGAGCTCTCGATGTAGAGCACGTACGCGAAGGACGGCCGCCCCTCGCCGCCGGCCACCGCATCACTGTGTCGCATTTCGCCAGCCTAGGGGCGGATACGCCCGGCCGCCGCCCGGCTGTGGAACACGAGTGCTGAGCTGCGTGCTTGTGGACAACCGTGTCACCCTCTCGCGCCCCCGCACCCTCCATCGTCGGGCTGATCATCACCCGCCGCATACGCCGTACGGCTCGCGCGCCCGCCGCACCCACGCGCCCTCGTGGGGCCCGTGTCGTCCGCCCATACTCGAAACGCCGCCGGGGAACCGGCACTTGGCAGCCTCGACGAGGGAGTCACACCATGAGAGACACCGTCCGCCGCCTCGCCCGCATCGTGTCCGTGGCCGTGCTCACGCTGGCCGCCGTGCCCTGCGCCATGGCCGGTACGGCGCACGCGGCCACGACCATCCCGCAGCACTGCACCAGGATGGCCACCGGCACCGACCCCGCCTTCAGCTCGCTCGTCGGTGCGGCCGGAATCACGGTCCCCTCGAACGCCGCCGGAGGCACCGGCTGCACCAACGCACCCAACGGCGACTCCACGGTCAACATGTGCGCCTCGGACACGGGCGGCGGCTTGTTCTCGATCGGTCAGCCGCCGGAGGGCCACACCTGCCCATGACCCTCAGACGGCCCGGAAGTACGTGTACAGCCTGACGTCCGCGCCCGGCCGCCGCTCCGCCGCCTCGTAGGCCGCCGCGTCCGCCCACTCCGCGAGTTCGATCGCCCGGCCGCCGTCCGCGGTGACGTGCACGTGCGCGGCCAGCGCGCCGGGCTGCGGTTCGACGTCCGGGTGGGCGAGCGTGGAGACCGCGAGGATCCCCGCCGGGCGCTCGGCATCCAGCACGGTGCTGCGGTGCAGCCGGGTCCGGCTGAGCCCGGGCCGCTCGATGCCCGGCACGAGCCGGTCGACCCGGCTGATCACCGCGGGCCGCAGCGCCCGGGCGAACTCCAGGTGCTCCTCGTCACTCCGCCACTGCGCGTAATGCAGGATCCCGCTGCCGTCCACGTCGAGATAGGCGTGCTGAGCGAGATGCCCGGCGGGCTTCGCCCCGCTCCGCCACTCCTCGATGACGGCATCGGCGGCGAGCCGCGTCCGCTCGGGGGTCCCGGTGCCCCAGCGGCTGAGCAGGAAGGTCCCGGTATCGGGCCGGATGATGTCGTGCAGGCGGGGGTTCTTGATCGTCATGCCTGCGCACTCTGGTACCTCAAGTGAGCTTGAGGTCAAGAGTCGCTTTCCGGGCCGGGCCCCCTCCCCGCAAACCCCCGCGCGCCGTCCCCGGCACTCCCACAGGGGCGTTCCCTACGATGGCGCGGTGACCAGTGACACCGCGACCCAAGCCCGGCAGGGCCAGACCGCAGACGAGTGGCAGCCTGCGTGGCAGCGCAGACTCGGGCGGTTCGGCTATGCGCGCGGGCCGCAGCCGGACGTGCGGGAGCGGCTCGTGCCGGCGTTCCCCGAGCCCGGTACGCGGGTGTGGGCGCGGCTCGGCGCGGGGCCGGGGCGTGCGCGGCTGCTCGCGCGCTGGTCGGGGTGGACCGGCCCGCTGCTCGTCGCCCTCTTCGCCGGAATCCTCCGCTTCTGGAACCTCGGCAGCCCCAAGGCGGTGATATTCGACGAGACGTACTACGCCAAGGACGCCTGGGCCCTGTGGAAGTACGGCTACGAGGCGAAGTGGCCGGACAACATCAACGACAAGATCATCGCTGGTCACGACCAGATCGCCGACGCCCCCGGCTATGTCGTGCACCCGCCGATGGGCAAGTGGGTCATCGGCGTCGGTGAGTGGCTGTACGGGCTGAACCCTTTCGGCTGGCGTTTCATGGTCGCGCTGCTCGGCACGCTGTCGGTGCTGATGCTGTGCCGCATCGGCCGCCGCCTCTTCCGTTCCACCTTCCTCGGCTGCCTCGCGGGCGCCCTGCTCGCCGTCGACGGCCTGCACTTCGTGATGAGCCGCACCTCGCTGCTCGACTCGGTGCTGATGGTCTTCGTGCTGGCGGCCTTCGGCTGCGTCCTGGTGGACCGCGACAAGGCGCGGGCCCGCCTCGCCGCCGCGCTGCCCGTGGACGAGGACGGGCTCGCCCGCCCGGACGCGGACGTCGGCGGCGGGCTGAGGCTCGGGTGGCGGCCGTGGCGGATCGCCGCCGGCGTGTGCCTCGGCCTGGCCTGCGCCACGAAGTGGAACGGCGCCGTCTATCTGGCCGCCTTCGGCCTGCTGATCGTGCTCTGGGACATGGGCTCGCGCCGCGTCGCGGGCGCCCGCCACCCCGCCCTGGCCGCGCTCCGGCGCGACACCCCGTGGGCGTTCCTGGCGACCGTGCCGGTGGCCCTGGCCGTCTATCTCGCGTCGTGGACGGGGTGGTTCGTCAATAGCGGCACGTACAGCGAGAAGGAGGGCTGGCAGCACAGCGGCTTCTACCGGCACTGGGCGGAGACCAGCGGCGGCTACAGCCCGGACGGCTTCCTGGCCGGTGTCCTCAACCCGCTGCGCAGCCTGTGGCACTACGAGCACGAGGTGTGGAGGTTCAACACCAACCTCTCCTCGCCGCACACCTATCAGTCCAACCCCTGGAGCTGGCTCGTCCAGGCCCGCCCCGTGTCGTACTTCTACGAGTCCCCGGCGCCCGGCACCGACGGCTGCCCCAAGGACGCGGCCGACAAGTGCGCCCGCGAGGTGCTCGCGCTGGGCACGCCCCTGCTGTGGTGGGCGGCCTGTTTCGCGCTGCTGTATCTGATCTACCGCTGGGGATTCCGGCGCGACTGGCGCGCGGGCGCGGTGCTGTGCGCGGTCGCGGCGGGTTATCTGCCGTGGTTCATGTGGCAGGAACGCACGATCTTCGTCTTCTACGCGGTCGTCTTCGTACCGTTCCTGTGCCTGGCCCTCGCGATGATGATCGGGGCGATCCTGGGGCCGCCGGGATCCACGGAGCGGCGCCGGGTGCTCGGCGCGATCGGCGCGGGCACGCTCGTCCTGCTCATCGCCTGGAACTTCGTCTACTTCTACCCCCTCTACACCGGCCGCCCCATCCCCATCGAGGCATGGCGCAACCGGATGTGGTTCGACTCCTGGATCTGACGACTGGACCCGATGGCTGGATCCGAAAGCACCGCATGTGACGAAGTGTCAGACCCGGAACGGTGGATTCCGGCCATCTGGGCCCCTGTTGTCACCCCTGTCCCGTAGAGTCGCCGTCCAGAGGTTTTAATCACCTGATTAAAACCGTGGGTGGGGACCTGTAGGGGGATGGGACATGCACAAGGGAGCGAAGGTCGCGATCGGGGTCGTGGCCGCGGCGATGGCGGGGGCTGCGGGGCTCGGCGCGTACAACGTCGTGAACGCGGTCACGGACACCTCCGGCGGCCAGGCCGAGGCGGCGGCGCCCGTCAAGACCGGGCCGCCCACGGAGGCCGAGGTCGACAGAACCGCGCGCGACTTCCTCGCGGCCTGGGAGTCGGGCGACGCGAGCAAGGCCGCGGCCCTGACCGACAACGCCGCGGCGGCCACTGCTGCCCTCACGGGCTACCGCAAGACGGCCCACGTCGAGAAGGTCAGCTTCAGGCAGGGCGCCGCCACCGGCACCAAGGTGCCGTTCTCGGTCACCGCCGAGGTCGTCTACGGCACGCAGCGCGCCACCTGGAGCTACGAGTCCTCGCTCGGCGTCGTCCGCGGCAGGTCCACCGGGGCCGCCCTCGTCGACTGGCAGCCCGCGGTCGTCAACCCGCAGCTCTCCCAGGGCGAATCACTCACCACGGAAGTGAGTGGCGACCCGCAGATCACCGCCGTCGACCGCGACGGCACGACGCTGGACGCCAAGGACTACCCCTCGCTCGCCTCCGTACTGCCGGAGCTGCGCAAGCGGTACGGGCAGAAGGCCGGCGGCGAACCGGCCGTCGAGGTACGGGCCGTGGACCCCACGAGCCCCGGCAAGGCGCCGAAGACCCTGTACGTTCTCTCCAAGGGCAAGCCCGCGCAGCTGCGTACGACCATCGACGCGTCCGCGCAGCGCGCCGCCGAGTCCGCCGTCGACCGGCAGACCGACGCGTCCGTCGTCGCCGTGAAGCCCAGCACCGGCGAGATCCTGGCGATCGCCAACTCCAAGAAGACCGAGTTCAACGCGGCCCTCATGGGCCAGACCCCACCCGGCTCCACGATGAAGATCATCACCGCGGCGATGCTGCTGGAACAGGGCAAGGCCACCCCGAACAAGCCGGTGCCGTGCCCGAAGTACGCCACCTACGGCATGAAGTTCCACAACGTCGAGGAGAGCGAGAACCCCGGCGCCACCTTCGCCCAGGACTTCGCCGCCTCCTGCAACACCGCCTTCATCTCCTTCGCCGGCGAGGTCCCCGACGGCGCCCTCGCCGCCGAGGCCCGGGACGTCTTCGGCCTCGGCCAGGAGTGGAAGACGGGCCTGCCCAGCTACGACGGCAGCGTCCCCGCCGACCCCGACTCCGGCAAGGCCGCGGCGATGATCGGCCAGGGCCGGGTGCAGATGTCGCCCCTGAACATGGCCTCGGTCGCCGCGACCGTACGCGCCGGCTCCTTCCACCAGCCGTACGTCGTCGCGCCGTCCCTCGACAACCGCCCACTGGCACAGGCGTCCCGCGCCCTGCCGGCCACCGTGGCCCAGCAGCTGCGCTCGATGATGCGGCTCACCGCCGTCTCCGGCACGGGCAGCCGGGCCATGTCGGGGCTCGGCGACGACATCGGGGCGAAGACGGGCTCCGCGGAGATCGACGGGCAGCCGAAGCCGAATGGCTGGTTCGCGGGGTATCGGGGGGATGTGGCCGCGGCGGCGGTCGTTCCGGGCGGTGGCCATGGCGGGGATTCGGCTGGGCCGATTGTGGCTGCGGTGCTTCGGGCTGGTTGATCTTTTGTTTTCGGCTTTTCGCCTGCGGCGGGCTTTTGCTCCCCAGCCCCGCCCCTTCCCGGCTGCATCTGAATTTGCGGCTCCGCCGCGTGGGGGCGCTGCCCCAGACCCCGTTGTGGGGGTGCGTCGGCTGACGCGCAGCGCCTGCGGCGCTAGTCCTCAATCGCCGGACGGGCTGAAATTGCGTGCCCACATCAGCCAAATCCAGCCCGTCCGGGGGCACCTCTGGGGGCACCCCCGGACGGAGTCTGGGGGAGGTAGCTGGGGGAGTTTGAGGACACCGCGCGAAGCGCGGTTGGGGTCCGGGGTCTCCCCGGTTTCGGGAAGGGGCGGGGTAGGGGAACAAAGCCCGCCGCAGGCGCGGACAACCCGCAGCCGAGCCCGGGGCCGCCACCCGCACCCCCCACCCCTGAGAGGATGGAGCCGTGACCGGAACGCTCGTACTCGCAGGTACCCCCATCGGTGACGTCACAGACGCACCACCCCGCCTCGCCCAAGAACTCCTCGCCGCCGAAGTGATCGCCGCCGAGGACACCCGCCGCCTGCGCCGCCTCACCCAGGCGCTCGGCGTGCACACCACCGGCCGTGTGGTGTCGTACTTCGAGGGCAACGAGTCGGCCCGCACCCCGGAGCTCGTCGAGGCGCTGGCCGGTGGGGCGCGCGTGCTGCTGGTCACCGACGCGGGGATGCCCTCCGTCTCCGACCCCGGCTATCGCCTGGTCGCCGCCGCCGTGGAGCGGGACATCAAGGTCACGGCCGTGCCGGGGCCCTCCGCGGTGCTGACGGCGCTCGCGGTGAGCGGGCTGCCGGTGGACCGGTTCTGCTTCGAGGGGTTCCTGCCCCGCAAGGCGGGCGAGCGGCTCGGGCGGCTGCGCGAGGTCGCGGACGAGCGCCGGACGCTGGTCTATTTCGAGGCGCCGCACCGGCTGGACGACACCCTCGCCGCCATGGCCGAGGTGCTGGGCGCCGACCGCCGCGCCGCCGTGTGCCGCGAGCTGACGAAGACCTACGAAGAGGTCAAGCGCGGCCCCCTGAAGGAGCTCGCCGCCTGGGCGGCCGAGGGCGTGCGCGGCGAGATCACCATCGTGGTCGAGGGCGCCGCCGAGCCCGGCCCGCAGGATCTCGACGCGACCGAGCTGGTGCGCCGGGTGCGGGTGCGGGAGGAGGCGGGCGAGCGCCGCAAGGAGGCCATCGCGGCCGTGGCCGCCGAAGCAGGCCTACCCAAGCGAGAGGTGTTCGATGCCGTCGTGGCGGCAAAGAATGCCGCACAGCAGGGCCCATCCACGGGTAAAGGACTATCGTGAAAAGCAAAGCTTAGGCCTTGTGGCCAGGCACTTTGGACAGTGCGCCGCCAAGTTTGCCCCAATTCGGGGCAGGGCTGCTGCGTCATCGCCGGGATAGGCGTTCCCTGTACGTGGGACGTCCGATCCCGGAGATAACTTGTCCTCAGGACAAGAGGAGCTGCCATGAGCGAGATCGCAGGAACCTCGAACGGTGTCCGGCCGATAGCCACCCGGCCCCCGGTGCCCGCGCAGGGCACAGCCGAGCCTGCCCACGAGTCGTACTCCTTCGCTTGCATGCGATGCGGGCACGGCTGGGAGCAGTCGTACGAGATCCAGCACCACACCGACACCGAGGGTCGGCCCTTCGTGGTCTATTACGCGGACGGCTCGCGCGTTCCGTCGCCGCTGACCAACCCCACCTGCGAGAACTGCGGCGAGCACGTCGTGCGCATCATGCGCTCCGGCCGGGTCTCCAAGATCGCCGATGTGCTGCACAGCCCGGCGAAGTCGGCCGTGCCGGCCACCGGCCAGGCGCCCGCGGGCCCGCTCGCGGCCGCGCCGGGCGAGCCTGGTGAGGCCACCGGGACACCGGAACACGAGCACGAGCACCACTGGCACCTGTCGGACCTGCTGCACCCCTTCCACCACCGGAAGTGAGCCCGGTCCGCCGCGATCTCTAGAATCGCGTGCATGGCGGCAACAGCATCGAACAGCGGCAACTCCGGCAGTAAGCGGAATCAGAACGACAAGGACGTCCCTCCGCCGCTCCCGGAGCCGCTGGCGGTGCCCGTCGCCGACTCCCACACCCACCTGGATATGCAGCAGGGGTCTGTGGAAGAAGCCCTCGCCAAGGCCGCGTCCGTCGGCGTGACCACCGTCATCCAGGTCGGGTGCGACGTGGCGGGCTCCACGTGGGCGGCCGAGACCGCCGCCGCACACGAGAGCGTCTGGGCCGCCGTGGCCCTCCACCCCAACGAAGCCCCCCGGATCGTGCTCGGCGACCCCGACGGCTGGTCCCGGCAGGGCGCCCGCGAGCCCGGCGGCGACGCCGCCCTCGACGCGGCCCTGGAGCGCATAGACGCCCTGGCCGCGCTGCCGCACGTCCGCGGCGTGGGCGAGACGGGCCTGGACTATTTCCGCACCGGCCCCGAGGGCATGGCCGCCCAGGAGCGCTCCTTCCGCCGCCACATCGACATCGCCAAGCGGCACGGCAAGGCCCTGGTCATCCACGACCGCGAGGCCCACGACGACGTCCTGCGGGTCCTGCGCGAGGAGGGCGCGCCCGAGACGGTCGTCTTCCACTGCTACTCCGGCGACGCCGAGATGGCCAAGGTCTGCGCCGAGGCGGGCTACTACATGTCGTTCGCCGGGAACGTCACCTTCAAGAACGCCCAGCACCTCCGCGACGCACTCGCCGTGGCCCCTCTCGACCGCATCCTGGTGGAGACCGACGCGCCCTTCCTGACCCCGATGCCGTATCGCGGACGGCCCAACGCGCCGTACCTCATTCCGGTCACTTTGCGCGCGATGGCCGGCTACCGCGGCGTCGCGGAGGACGCCCTGGCCACGGCGGTCGCCGAGAACACCGCAAGGGCGTTCGGCTACTGACGGATGAGTGTGCGACACAGTGTGACTATCTGACTTTGGAGAGTGACCCTCCCTCCGCTACAGTCCCGGGCCGATAGCTCGACCCAGGGGAGTGTCGCGTGACTCATGCACCGGGCAGCCCCCGTGCCGCACGTCGCGGTGCGCCGGAAGCACCGCCGCTTTACGACCCGTACAACCCGTACGAGCCGGCCACGCCGTACGGCACCTACGCCCCGTACGTGCCCTATGACGTGCCCGGGCCCGAGGACCGCTACGGGATATACGAGCCGCCGGTCACCGGCCCCTACGACCCCTTCCTGCCCGAGCCCCGGGAGGCCGGGCCGTACGAGCCGCAGGACCTCCACGAGCCGCCGCACCTGCCCCGCCAGCCGCTCGCCCCGCAGGGCCCGGACGAGCCCGCCGCCGGCCCTGACGCCTCCGAGCCGTCCACCGGGGACAGCGGGGACAGCGGCGACCGTGGTGACCGCGGGGCCTCCCACCGGGGCGCCGGGCGCCGCAAGCGGGCCGGTGAGCGCCCCGACGCCCTGCGCAAGCTGATCCCGCAGGCCCTCGTCGTGGCCTTCCTCGCCGGCGGCACGTCCTCCTTCGTCGCCGCCGACAAGACCGTCCGGCTGGACGTCGAGGGCAAGGCCCGCACCCTGCACACCTTCGCCGACAGCGTCGACGAACTCCTCGCCGACCAGCACGTCGCCCTCGGCGAACACGACGCCGTCACCCCCGGCCACCACCACGGCCTCACCGCCGGCGACGAGATCTCCGTCCGCTACGGACGCCCCCTCGCCCTCACCCTCGACGGCCGCCACCACCAGGTGTGGACCCACGCCCGCACCGTCGACGGCGCCCTGCGCGAGCTCGGCGTACGGGCCGAGGGCGCCTACCTCTCCGCCGCCCGCACCGCCCCCATCTCCCGCCACGGCCTCGACCTCGACGTACGCACCGAGCGCACCGTCACCTTCATGGCCGACGGCCGCGAGCGCACCATCCGCACCAACGCCGCCACCGTCCACGAGGCCGTCGAGGCCGCCGGCATCACCCTGCACGGCCAGGACACCACCTCCGTGGACCCCGACAGCTTCCCCCGCGAGGGCCAGACGATCTCCGTCATGCGGATCACCGGCACCGAGGAGACCCGCGAGACCCCCATCGACTTCGACACCGAGCGCCACGAGGACCCCACCCTCTACAAGGGCACCGAGGTCGTCTCCCAGCGCGGCGAGAAGGGCGTCGAGCGCACCACCTACGCCCTGCGCATCGTCAACGGCGTCAGGCAGAAGCCCACCAAGATCTCCTCCGAGACCGTCCGCGAACCCCGCACCGAGATCGTCCGGGTCGGCACCAAGCCCCGCCCCACCACCGTCCAGGGCGCCGAGGGGCTCAACTGGAGCGGCCTCGCCCAGTGCGAGGCCGGTGGCCGGCCCGACGCCGTCGACCCCTCCGGCACCTACGGCGGCCTCTACCAGTTCGACGTCCACACCTGGCAGTCCCTCGGCGGCAGCGGCCGCCCCCAGGACGCACCCGCCTCCGAGCAGACCCTGCGGGCCAAGAAGCTGTACGTCAGCCGGGGGGCGACCCCGTGGCCCGTGTGCGGCCGTAAACTTCACGGGTGAGCTCCAGCCCCAGCACAGACGACTCCGGCGCCCTCCTCGGCCCCGCGGACATCCGCGAGCTGGCCGCAGCCTTGGGGGTACGCCCCACCAAGCAGCGCGGCCAGAACTTCGTGATCGACGCCAACACCGTCCGGCGCATCGTCCGGACCGCCGAGGTGCGGCCCGACGACGTCGTCGTCGAGGTCGGCCCCGGGCTCGGGTCCCTGACCCTCGCCCTGCTGGAGGCCGCCGACCGGGTCACCGCCGTCGAGATCGACGACGTCCTCGCCGCCGCCCTCCCCGCGACCATCGCCGCCCGGCTGCCCGCCCGCGCCGACCACTTCGCACTCGTGCACAGCGACGCCATGCAGGTGCGGGAGCTTCCGGGCCCGGCCCCCACGGCGCTCGTCGCCAACCTGCCCTACAACGTCGCCGTGCCCGTCCTGCTCCACATGCTCGCCCAGTTCCCCACCATCGAGCGCACCCTCGTCATGGTCCAGGCCGAGGTCGCCGACCGCCTCGCGGCCGCCCCCGGCTCCAAGGTCTACGGCGTGCCGTCCGTGAAGGCCGCCTGGTACGCCCATGTGAAGCGCGCCGGGTCCATCGGGCGGAACGTCTTCTGGCCCGCGCCGAACGTCGATTCCGGGCTCGTGTCCCTCGTGCGGCGCGCGAAGCCGATCGAGACGACGGCTTCGCGCGAAGAGGTCTTCGCGGTCGTGGACGCCGCGTTCGCGCAGCGGCGGAAGACGCTTCGGGCGGCGCTGTCCGGTTGGGCGGGGTCTGCTGCGGCGGCGGAGGCGGCGCTGGTCGCGGCCGGGGTTTCGCCGCAGGCGCGGGGGGAGTCTCTGACGGTGGACGAGTTCGTGGCGATTGCTGAGCGCAAGGTGTAGGTGCGGGTTGCTTGTGCGCTGGGGTGGGGTGGCCTCAATCGCCGGCCGGGCTCGGGTGGTGGCTGGGGCCGGGGGTGGGGGCGCCCGGGGGGGGGCCCCGGCCCCCGGGGGGGGGGGGGGTGGCCAATTTTACAGTTTAGTATTACCCCCGATAAAAAAACCACCCAACCCCCCCCCCCCCCCCCCGGGCGGGGCGGGGGGGGGGGCGGGGGCGGGGGGGGGCCCCTCCGGGCTGGGAACCTGGAACGCGGTGCGTGCGGTAATGCGCATTGAGCACTGTGACGATGCACCGCGTTCCAGAACCCCACCCTCCGGCCCCACCCCCTCCCGCCGGAGGGCAACATCAGGGCCGTGGGACGTGCCCGTCTTGCCTTTCTCGCCGGGCCCGCCGGTCTCTTCTTTTCAGCCGGGCGCGCCGCTTTTGCTTTTCAGCCCGTCCGGCGTTTGAGGACAACGCGCGAAGCGTGTTGCTGGGGGCCAGGGGCGCAGCCCCAGTTCCGGGGCACGCGGCGTCGTGGGGGTCTGGGGGCTTGCCCCCAGTTTCGGGAAGGGGCGGGGCTGGGGAACAAGACAGCCCGTCCGGCGCTTGAGGACGCGGCCGCAGGCCGCCCCCGCCGCAGGCGGTGAACTGACCCGCAGCCGGGGGGCCGGGGCACGCAGCCCAGGTTTCGGGAAGGGGCGGGGCTGGGGGAAAGCCCGCCGCAGGCGCCAGCCGACCCGCGGCCGGGGGCCCGGGGCGTGAGCCCCGGTCGGGATCCCGTCGATAACATCGACTCCCACACCGACCCGAGGAGCCAGCCGAAGTGACCGCCGTCACCGTCCGCGTACCCGCCAAGGTCAACGCCCAGCTAGCAGTAGGCGGCGCCCGCCCAGACGGCTTTCACGCCCTGGCCAACGTCTTCCTCGCCGTAGGCCTCCACGACAAGATCACCGTCACCGAAGCCGACACCCTGAAGATCACCTGCGAGGGCCCGGACGCAGCGCAGGTCCCCCTCGACGCCACCAACCTCGCGGCGCGCGCGGCGCTCGCCCTGGGCGCGCGGTATGGGCGCGAGCCCCGGGTGCACATTCACATCGCCAAGGACATCCCCGTCGCCGGCGGCATGGCCGGCGGCAGTGCGGATGGCGCGGGCGCGCTGCTGGCGTGTGATGCCCTGTGGGGCACGGGTGCCTCCCGTGAGGAACTCCTCGACATCTGCGCCGAGCTCGGCAGCGACGTCCCCTTCAGCCTCGTCGGCGGGGCCGCGCTCGGGCGTGGCCGGGGTGAGATCCTCACGCCGCTGCCGGTGGGCGGTACGTTCCACTGGGTGTTCGCCGTCGCCGACGGCGGGCTCTCCACGCCCGCCGTCTACGCCGAGTGCGACCGCCTGCGGGTCGCCTCCGGCACGGGCGCCACGTCGGCCGACGTGCCCGACCCCGAGCCCTCGCCCGCCCTCCTCGACGCCCTCCGCACCGGCGACCCGCTCGCCCTCGCCGCCTCCGTCTCCAACGACCTCCAGGCCGCCGCCGTCTCCCTCCGCCCCTCCCTCGTGGACACCCTGGACGCGGGTACGGAAGCGGGCGCGCTGGCCGCGATGGTCTCCGGCTCGGGCCCGACGACGGCATTCCTGGTACAGGACGCCGAATCCGCCGAGAAGGTCGCCGCCGCCCTCAGTGCCTCCGGTACGTGCCGGGCCGTACGCGTTACCTCCGGCCCGGTGCAGGGTGCGACTGTGTTGTAGCCCCGTTCACCCGTGCGGGGAGAATTCCTTCGAATTGGGCCTGTATGCGGCTTGCTTGTGCCTAGCCTCCGTTGGTACCGACAGAGGTACGAAGGGGCAGGGTGCGAGATGGGTGAACTCTCCCAGCCGCCGATGGCGTGGCGGTTGTCCGGGAACCAAGTCAAGCTGTGGCGCACGGAAGCGAACATCTCCCGCGAGGAACTGGCCGAAGAGGCCGGGTACGGTCCGGAAACCATCAAGTCCATGGAGCAGGGCAGGCGGCGGCCCACCCAGCGTCTCCTGGAGATCGCCGACCAAATGTGCGGTGCGAACGGGAAGTTGGCGGCGGTCCATCCGTATTTGGAGCCGGACAAGTTCGTCAGTCGGGTGCGCGAGTACATGGCTATCGAGGCCGAAGCGGTCGCCCAATGCTGGTACGACGTGCTGCTCATCCCCGGGCTGTTGCAGACCGAGGAATACGCACGCGTGCTCATGGCCAGTCACTGCCCACCCGTGGACGACAGCACCGTCGAGGCGCGAGTTGCGGGGCGGATGGAGCGTCAGGCGCTGCTGATGAGGCCGACCACGCTGTTCAGCTTCGTGATCCATGAGGCCGCACTGAGGGGGCTTGTGGGCGGCCCGGAGGTGATGAAGAGTCAGCTCAACCGCCTTCTGGAAGTGGGCGAGTTGCGCAACGTATCCATCCAAGTGCTGCCCCTCGGGCAGGGCGCCGGCCCGGCGATCGGTGGCTCGTTCTCGCTGCTGGAGGTCCCCGGGCACAGGCACTACGGCTATCAAGAGGCGCAGGGGACGAGCATGTTGTATACGGATCCGGAGAAGGTAGGCGAGCTCGCGAAACGCCATTCCATGATCCGTATGTGTGCGCTCGACGCCGAAGGCTCAGCCCAATTCATCAGAAAGGTGGCGGAAGAGCTGTGAGCAGTGAACCAGCATGGTCTAAGTCGAGCTACAGCCAAACCGAGGGCGACCAATGCGTCGAAGTCGCCCTCTCCCACACCGTCCACATACGTGACTCCAAGCGCAAGGACGGCCCCAGAATCGCCATAGGGGCCCATGCCTGGGCGGCCTTCATCACCTACGCCGCAGCTGACACGACCGACGGGTAGGGCTACCCCCACCCCCCATCGACCTGCTGCTCCCATGGGCCGGAACCGCGCCGCTCCCTAGCGTGGACCCGTAAGCCGGACAGCAAGAAATAGGGGCGTGGCCGTCGATGATGGGGAAGCTCGCAGCGCGGTCGCTGCGGTATCGGATAGGCGGATTCACCGCCACTTTCCTCGCCCTCTTCATCGGCGCCACGCTCGTCATGGCGTGCGGCGGGCTGATGGAGACCGGCATCCGCAATAACGTCCCGCCGCAGCGCCTCGCGGGCGCCGACATCCTCGTCGCCGGTGACCGGACGCACGAGGTGAAGACGAGCAAGAAGCACAAGAAGACCACCACGCTTCCTGAACGGGTCGAGATTCCGGCCGAGTTGGCCGACAAGGTAGGAGCCGTGCCCGGGGTCCGTACGGCCGTCGGGGAGCGGACCTTCGACGCGGCGGTGCTCGGTGGCGGGGAACCCGCGAAGGCGGAGGCGCACGGCTGGGAATCCGCGGCGCTCACCCCGTACGCCCTCACCTCCGGCGGCGCGCCCGCGCAGGGGGAGGTCGTTCTCGACGGCGGGACCGCCCGCCGGGCGGGCGTCGGCGTGGGGGACGACGTACGGATCGTCGCGCACGGCGGCTCGGCCACGTACCGCGTGAGCGGTGTGGCCACCGCGCGGGACGTGCCGCGGCCGACGCTGTTCTTCTCCATGGCCGACGCCGTGCGGCTGTCCGGGCGGCCGGACACGGTCGCCGACATCGCGGTCGCCCTCGCGCCCGGCGCGGACCGGGGTACCGTGCGCAAGGGGGTCGCCGAGGCGCTCGCGGGTCAGCGCGTGACCCTGCTGACCGGTGACGACCGCGGCAGCGTCGAGCACCCCGAGGTGGTCCAGGGCGGCGAGGACCTGGTCGCGCTCTCCGGGGTGGTCGGCGGGCTGGTCGTGCTGGTGGCGGTGTTCGTCGTGGCCGGTACGGTCGCGCTGTCCGCGCAGCAGCGCGGCCGCGAACTCGCCCTCCTGCGGGCGATCGGCGCGACCCCGCGCCAGCTGCGGCGCATGCTGCTGGGCGAGACGCTGATGGTCATGGTCCTCGCCGCGGCGGCGGCCTGGCCCGCGGGGCCGCTGGCGGGGCGGTGGCTCTACGACACGCTCGTCGACAGCGGAATGATCGCGGAGACGGTCGAGTTCAGCCAGGGCTGGATCCCGGCGATGCCCGCGTACGGGGCGCTGCTGCTGACCGCCGTGGCCGGCGGTCTCCTCGGCTGCACGCGGGCGGTCAAGGCCAAGCCGGTGGAGGCGCTGGGGGAGACGGCCGTACCGAAGGACCGGCTGCATCCCGTGCGCATCGCCGTCGGGCTGCTGTTCCTCGCGGGCACGGTCGCGCTGACGCTGGTCACCTCGCTCGTGCTGCGCGGCCCGGTGGCCGCCAGCACGGCGGGCCCGACGGTGATGTGCTGCGCGATCGCGCTGGCCCTGCTGGGCCCGTGGTTCACCAAGGCCGTCACCGTGCTGCTCCACTGGCCCGTACGCCTCCTCACCGGCGCGCCCGGCAGGCTGGCCGCCATCAACTGCCGTGCGCGCGCTGCCAAGATGGCGGCGATCGCCACCCCCGTCATGCTGGCCAGCGCCCTCGCCACGGGCATGCTCTACCTCCAGACCACGCAGGCCGCCATGACCGACAAGGCGTTCAGCGAGGACCTGCGGGCCGACGCGGTGATCACGACCGCGGCGGGCGGCGTGGACCCGGCACTGCTCGACCGGGTGCGCGCGGTGCCGGGTGTCACGGCGGCGGGTGCGTACGTCACCAGCACCGGCTACACCGACGCCAAGGCCGATCCCAAGAAGGGCCTCCCCCTGAGGGGCGTCAGCGCGGACGGCGTCACGCAGACCCTCACCACCGAGGCGAGCGCGGGCAGCCTGCGCGACCTGCGCGGCGCGGCCGTCGCCCTCCCCGAGAGCGTGGCGCACCGCCTGCACCGCGCGGTGGGCGACGAGATGCGGCTGCGCCTGGGCGACGGGGCGGTGGTGGACGTACGCGTCGTCGCCCTCTTCAAGGGCCGCGAGGGCTTCGAGACTCTGCTCACCAGCGCGGAACTCCTCGCTCCGCACACGACGACGGGCCTGCCGTCCCAGATCCTGGTACGCACCGCTCCGGGCACGGACCTCTCCGCCGTGGCGGGGCCGGGCATGAAGATCAGCGGCCGCGACACGGTGCTGGCCGCCCACGCCCACGACAACCGCACGCAGGCGTCGGTCAACTACCTGATCATCGCGATGCTCGTCGGCTACACGGTGCTTTCCGTCGTGAACACGACTGCTGTCGCCGTGGGCAACCGCCGGGGCGAGTTCGCGCTCCAGCGGCTGGTGGGGGCCACGCGGTGGCAGGTCCTCCGGATGATGACGGTGGAGGGCGTGCTGGTGGCGGTCGTGGGCCTGCTGCTGGGGACTGTCGCGGCGGCGACGACGCTTGTTCCTTTCGGGGTGGCGGCGTCTTGCGGTGTGTCTGGGCCGGTGTGGATCTATGCGGCGGTGGTTTGTGGGGGGCTGGGGGTGACCCTGCTTTCCACTCTTGTGCCGGTGGGGTGGGCGCTTCGTTCTCGACCGGTGGAGGTGGCGGGGTAGGGGGCGCCTGCGGCGGGCTTGTTCCCCTACCCCGTCCCGAACCGGGGCACGCGCCCCAGGCCCCCGGCTGCGGGCCCGTTGCGCCTGCGGCGGGCCTGTTCCCCTACCCCGCCCCTTCCCGAAACTGGGGCTCTGCCCCAGACCCCGACCTGCGGGTCCGTTGCCTCCCCCAGCTACCTCCCCCAGACTCCGTCCGGGGGTGCCCCCAGAGGTGCCCCCCAGCGGCGGGAGCGCACTGCGGCCGCGTCCTCAAACGCCGGACGGGCTGAAAACAAAAGCATGGCGTGCCCCGAAGCGTGATGTTGCCCTCCGGTGGGAGGGGGTGGGGTCGGAGGGTGGGGTTCTGGAACGCGGTGCGTCTTGACAGCACCCGATACGCAGAACAGTGCCCGCACCGCGTTCCAGGTTCCCAGCCCGGAGGCCCCGCCCCCGGCACCCACAACCACAGCCCGGCCGGCGTTTGAGGCCGCTCGCCGCAGGCGCAACGGACCCGCACCCAAAAACCGCCCCCGCACCCAGCGGAAAGCGCACCCACCACACACCCAGCCCGGCCGGCGTTTGAGGCCGCTCGCCGCAGGCGCAGCGGACCTGCACCCAAACCACTCCGACTACCCTGGAAAGCCGATCACCCAAAGGAGCGGAATGGCCACCAACCTCGTCAATCTGGAAGCCGTCGAAAAGGTGTACGGGACACGTGCCCTCCTCGACGGCGTCTCCCTCGGTGTCAACGAGGGCGACCGGATCGGCGTCGTCGGCCGTAACGGCGACGGCAAGACCACGCTCATCCGCATCCTCGCCAAGCTGGAGACGGCCGACAAGGGCAGGGTCACCCACGCGGGTCACCTCCGCCTCGGTGTGCTCACGCAGCACGATTCGCTGGACCCGAAGGCGACCGTCCGGCACGAGGTGATCGGCGACATGGCCGATCACGAGTGGGCGGGCAACGCCAAGATCCGGGACGTGCTGACGGGGCTCTTCGGCGGCCTGGACCTGCCCGGGTTCGAGGGCGGTCTGGACACGGTCATCGGCCCGCTCTCGGGCGGTGAGCGGCGCCGCATCGCGCTCGCGAAGCTGCTGATCGCCGAGCAGGACATGATCGTCCTGGACGAGCCCACCAACCACCTCGACGTGGAGGGCATCTCCTGGCTGGCCGCCCACCTGCGGGCGCGCCGCTCGGCGCTGGTGTGCGTCACGCACGACCGCTGGTTCCTGGACCAGGTCTGCACCCGCATGTGGGACGTCCAGCGCGGCACCGTGCACGACTACGAGGGCGGCTACAGCGACTACGTCTTCGCCCGTGCCGAGCGGGAGCGGATCGCCGCGACCGAGGAGGCCAAGCGGCAGAACCTGATGCGCAAGGAGCTCGCCTGGCTGCGGCGCGGCGCCCCGGCGCGTACGAGCAAGCCGCGGTTCCGCATCGAGGCGGCCAACGAGCTGATCGCGGACGTGCCGCCGCCGCGCGACACCGCGGAGCTGATGAAGTTCGCGAACAGCCGGCTCGGCAAGACCGTCTTCGAGCTGGAGAACGTCTCCGTGCAGGCCGGCCCCAAGGAGCTGATCAAGCACCTGACCTGGCAGCTCGGTCCGGGCGACCGCATCGGTCTGGTCGGTGTGAACGGCGCGGGCAAGACCTCGCTGCTGCGGGCGCTCGCCGAGGCGGCCCGTACGCAGGGCGAGAAGCAGCCGGCGGCCGGGAAGATCGTCGTCGGCAAGACGGTCAAGCTCGCCTACCTCTCGCAGGAGGTCGGCGAACTCGACCCCGCGAAGCGGGTCCTGGAGGCCGTCCAGCAGGTGCGGGACCGGGTCGACCTCGGCAAGGGCCGGGAGATGACCGCCGGGCAGCTCTGCGAGAAGTTCGGCTTCACCAAGGAGAAGCAGTGGACGCCGGTCGGCGACCTCTCCGGCGGTGAGCGCCGCCGGCTCCAGATCCTGCGGCTGCTGATGGACGAGCCCAACGTCCTCTTCCTCGACGAGCCCACCAACGACCTCGACATCGAGACCCTGACCCAGCTGGAGGACCTCCTCGACGGCTGGCCCGGCTCCATGGTCGTCATCAGCCACGACCGCTACTTCATCGAGCGCACCACCGACCGCGTCTACGCCCTGCTCGGCGACAAGGCCCTGCGGATGCTGCCGCGCGGCCTCGACGAATACCTCGAGCGGCGGCAGCGGGTCATCGAGGCTGCGGTTCCCGCTGCCGCTCCGGCGCCGGCCTCGACTCCCGCGAAGTCCGCGAAGTCCGCGGGGGACGCCCGCGCCGCGAAGAAGGAGCTCCAGAAGATCGAGCGGCGGCTGGACCGGATCTCCGACCAGGAGGCGAAGCTGCACGCTTCCATCGCGGATCAGGCGACGGATTTCGCCGCGGTGGCGAAGCTGGACGCTGAGCTGCGGGAGTTGGCGGGGGAGCGGGAGGAATTGGAGCTGCGCTGGCTGGAGTTGGCGGAGGACGCGTAGCGGCTGGCGCCTGCGGCGGGGTCTGTTCCCCAGCCCCGCCCCTTCCCGCAGCATCTGATGCGCGGCTCCGCCCCGGACCCGTGCCCGGGTGCGGCTTGAGTGCTCCCCCAGCTAACGCTGGGAGGTGCCCCCAGCGGCGGGCTTGTTCCCCAGCCCCGCCCCTTCCCGAAACCGGGGAGACCCCGGACCCCAGCGCCCTTGGGGGTCCCCCCGGACGAAGTCTGGGGGAGTTTGAGGACGAGCGCCGCAGGCGCTGCGCGTCAGCCGACGGACCCGCACATCTGGGTCCGGGGCAGCGCCCCAGTTCGGGAAGGGGCGGGGCTGGGGAACAAGCGCCGCAGGCGACAACGGCGCATGGCCGGAAACCGCCCCAGCGAAAGACCTCGCAACGGTCTCGTCACGGCAACCCCCCGAACCCCCTCAACCGCACCTGGGACCCCGGAATCGGGTGATACAAAAGACATCCGCTCGCCTGCCGCCCGACTGGCGGGATGCGCGCCCGATTCGCTCCTTCCCGGTGGATTTTCGGTCGTTTTCGGCCACGGTCGCCGGGAGCGCGGGGGAGAACGGACGGGTGACGCACCCGCGTAAAGAGGAAAGCTGATGTCACAGCCGCCCCAGCCGCCCAACCAGCCGCCAGGGGTTCCCCCGGCGCAGCCAGGCGGAGGCTTCGGAGCGCCGAACCCCTCGTACGGCTACCCGCCGGCGCCGCCGCAGGGCGGGCAGCCGGGCTACGGCTACCCCCCGGCGCCCCCGGCCCCGCAAGCTCCGCAGGCCCCACAGGCTCCGCAGACGCCTCCGCCCCCGGCATTCCAGAAGCCTCAGACGCCTCCGCCCCCGCCGAACGCCCCGCAGGGCCCGCCGCCAGGCGTACCGCAGGGCCCGCCGCCGAGCGGCTACGGCTATCCCGGCCAGCCCGGCCCGCAGCCCGGCCCGCCGCAAGGCTTCGGTCAGCCCGGCCCGCCGCACGGATTCGGCCAGCCCGGCACGGGCCAAGGCTTCGGCGCCTACCCTCCTGGCCCCCCGAATCCCGCCGCCAACGGGAACGGCAAGCGGCGTATGGCGATCATCGTCTCCGCCGCCGTAGCCCTGGCGCTCGTCGTCGGTGGTGGCATCTGGTACGCCACCTCGGGTGGCGGTGGCAAGGACGATCAGGCCACCAAGGGCTCCGGCAGTTCGCAGACGGGCGGCGGCGGTAGCAGCGGTCCCAAGCCCAAGACCGTTGACGGGAAGCTGCTGTTCAGCGTGCCGTCGCAGGACGTCAAGGACATGGTCAGCGCCCAGGGCATGTGGGCCACCGACCAGGTCGTCGCCAAGTCGGACGTCTACAAGGTCACCGGCTACGGCCTGTCCGGCGGCAAGAAGTGGGAGATCCCGCTCGACGGCGCGGTCTGCTGGGCGAACCCGCAGGCCACGGCGGACGGCAAGGCCGTCGTGCTGGTCAGCGACGGCAAGCAGACGGACGACAAGCCGTACGGCGGTCCCTGCACGCAGGTCGTCGCCCTCGACCTGAACAAGGGCACCAAGCTCTGGCAGAAGTCGGCCAAGACCGGCGACAAGGACATGACCTTCAGCGAGGTCACCATCGGCGGCGGCACCGTCGCCGCGGGTGGCCTCAGCGGCGGCGCGGCCTGGTCGCTGGACGGCGGCAAGGAGCTGTGGAAGCCCAAGGTCGACGGTGACGACTGCAAGGACGCCGGTTACGGCGGCGGCGACAAGCTCGTGGCCGTGCGCCGCTGCGGCGACTACCAGCGGCCGCAGCTGAGCATCCAGACCCTCGACCCCAAGTCGGGCGGGGTCAAGTCCGAGTACAAGATGCCGATGGGCCTGAACTACCCGCACATCGCGTCCACCGACCCGCTGGTCGTGGCCGTCTCCGCGGGTGACTCCACCGGCAACGGCGCCTCGGACTTCATGGTGATCGACGACAGCGCCAAGGAAGGCAAGCTGAAGTCGAAGATCTCCACGGGCAACGGCAACTACGAGCCCAAGTGCCCGTCCACGGAGGTGGAGGGCTGCACCAAGATCTCCATCACCAAGGACTCGCTCTACCTCCCCACCAAGCAGCACTCCTCGGGCGACTCCGACCAGCCCGGCCAGGTCAACGAGATCGTCGCCTTCGACCTCAACACCGGCCAGACCAAGGGCAAGACCGAGGGCGTCCCCGGCGCCCAGCTGGTCCCGCTCGGCGTCGACAAGGACGGCTTCCCGATCGGCTACCAGAACGCGACGTACAAGGGCGGCGGGCAGGTGCTGCGCATCGACCCCAAGACCTACAAGGCCGATGTGCTGCTGAAGAACGCCGATGATTCGGCCAAGATCGAGCAGGACCTCTCCCCGCAGTTCAAGCAGGGGCTCTGGGCGCAGGGCCGGCTCTTCCTCGGCTCGGACTACGTCCACAAGCAGTCGCCCGGCCTGGACCGCGAGAACATGATGGCGGTCTTCGGCGGGAGCTGATCCCACCGTGCGGAACGGCCGGTACCGCAAGTTGACGCCGGTACCGGCCGGCCCTTCGTCGTAGCGCCCGTGCCGTAGTCGTTTCCGATCGCTTGGCGCACGAGGAAGCACGCTGAAAGTCGTATCCCTGCCCGTCACGCCTCCGTGCCTGAACGATCCGTTTCAGTCTCGAAGTACACGTGATTGGCAGGGATTTCGGCATTCCGGGGGACTTCTCACCGGTAAGGGGCGCGGAACGTCGAACAAGCGTGTAGCTTCCGGGGGCAAGAGGGGTCGACATAGAGACGTACGCGGGCGACAGGGGGCAAGCGCATGGGCGTGCGGCTCATGGTGGTCGACGACCACCGACTGCTGGCGGAGGCGCTCGCCTCCGCGCTGAAGTTGCGCGGGCACCGGGTGCTGGCCGCCGCGGCGCCGAGCGCGGGCGCGGCCGACCTGGTGGTCAGCCGCGCTCCCGAGGTGTGCCTGCTGGGCACCGCCACGCCCGCCGAGCCGGGGGCCTTCGACCCGGTCGTGCGGATCAAGCGCGAGCGGCCGCAGGTGGCCGTCGTGGTGCTCGGCCCGGTGCCGAGCCCGCTGGGCATCGCCGCAGCCTTCGCCGCGGGCGCCTCCGGCTACGTCCGGCACAACGAACGCATCGAGGGCGTCGAGCGGGCCATGATGAAGGCCCGCGCCGGTGAGGCCGCCGTCGACCCGCAGCTGCTCCAGGGCGCCTTCGCCGAGCTCCTCAACCCCGCCGCCCAGCCCGACGACGAGGGCGCCCGGCTGCTCCAGCTGCTCACCCCGCGCGAGGTCGAGGTGCTCGTGCGGGTCGCCGAGGGCGAGGACACCCGGCTGATCGCGGCGGGCATGGGAATAGCTCCCAGCACCGCGCGCACGCACGTGCAGCGCGTCCTGATGAAGCTGGGCGTGGGCTCCCGGCTGGAGGCGGCGGCCCTCGCGGCGCGTACGGGCCTCCTCGACCGCGCGGCGGGCGCCACCGCCACCGCGACCGCCGCCCCCGCGGTCACGGGCCGCGTCATCCCTCCCCGTCCTCCGGCGGGGCCACAGGGCGGAGCCTGAACCACACCAGGAAGAAGGCGCCGAGCGCCAGCATGCCCAGGCCCGTCCAGAGGTTGATGTTGATGCCCTGGGCCTTGTCCAGGTCCGCGTCCGAGGCGGCGATCCCGGCGCCGGTGACGATCACGCCGTACACCGCGAACAGCGCGCCGATGATCAGCCGCAGGTCGAACAGCCGTTGTTTGCGCTTCATGGCAACTCCGTAGGAATCCAGGCGTCCCGGGCGGGGTCAGAAGGAGAACGGGACGTAGCAGGCGGCGGCGAGGACGACGGCGCCCCAGCCGAGCAGCGCGGGCTTGCGGTACCACGCGTCGTCGCCCTCGGCGGGCGGCTCGGGCACGCCGGGCGCGGTCGTGCCGTAGACGAACCCCGCCAGCGAGGAGACGGGCTTGGGCTTTGTGGCGTAGGAGACGGCCACCGTCACCACCGCGCCGACCGCGAACGCGACGATCGCGGAGACGAAGTTGGCGCCCTGGTCGGAGGGGATCGCGACGACGCCCTGCTTGTACAGCCAGAAGTAGTTGAGCATCGCGGCGACCGTGCCGGACAGCAGCCCCCAGAAGCCCGCGGCCGCCGTGGCCCGCTTCCAGAACATGCCGATGATGAAGACGCAGAACAGCGGCACGTTGAAGAACGAGAAGAGCGTCTGGAGGTAGTTCATGATGTTGCTGAACGACGACGCGATGAACGCCGTGCCCATGCCCGCGATCACCCCGATCGCGGTCACCCACCGGCCGGTCGCCAGATAGTGCGCGTCCGGGCGGTCCTTGCGGATGTAGGCGGCCCAGATGTCGTTGGTGAAGACCGTGTTGAAGGACGAGACGTTGGCCGCCATGCCCGCCATGAAGGCGGCGAGCAGCCCGGTGACCGCGAGCCCGAGCACGCCGTTCGGCAGCAGGTCGCGCATCAGCACGGGGATCGCGTCGTTGTAGCTGAGGTCGCCGCCGGAGCGGCCCAGGGCCGGCTCCATGGCGGCGGCTATCAGGCCCGGCAGCACCACGGCGAGCGGGATGAGGAGCTTGGGGAAGGCGGCGATGAGCGGGGTGCGCCGGGCGGCGCCGAGGTTCTTCGCGGACAGCGCGCGCTGCACCTCGGCGAAGTTGGTGGTCCAGTAGCCGAAGCTGAGCACGAAGCCCAGACCCAGCACGATGGTCAGCCAGTTGGCGCCCAGCGGGTTGGCGTGGCCGATTCCCGTGCCTCCCCAGGCGCTCAGATAGTCGCCGCCGCGGCTGTCCTCGAGGGTGTGGGACAACCCGTGCCAGCCGCCCACCCGTTGGAGGCCCACGACCGTGAGCGGGATCAGCGCGGCGAGGATGACGAAGAACTGGAGCACCTCGTTGTAGATCGCCGAGGAGAGCCCGCCCAGCGTGATGTACGCGAGGACGAACAGGCCCGCCAGCACGATCGCCACCCACTGCGGCCAGCCCAGCAGCGCCTGGAGCACCAGCGCCAGCGCGTAGAGGTTGACCCCCGCGATCAGCACGGACGACACCGCGAAGATCACGGACGACAGCAGGTGGGAGGACGGCCCGAAGCGGTGCAGCAGGAACTCCGGCACGGAGCGCACCTTCGAGCCGTAGTAGAACGGCATCATCACCAGGCCCAGGAAGACCATGGCCGGTATCGCGCCGATCCAGTACCAGTGGACGGTGTACGCCCCGTACTGTGCGCCGTTGGCGGCCATGCCGAGGATCTCCGTGGCGCCGAGGTTGGCGGCGACGAAGGCCAGGCCGGTCACCCACGCGGGCAGCGAGCGGCCCGAGAGGAAGAAGTCCAGGCTGGTGCGGACCGAGCGGCGGGCCGCGAAGCCGATGCCCAGGACCACGGCGAAGTACAGGGCGAGGATCGTGTAGTCGAGTCCGTTGACGGGAAGGCGCAGCCCTTCGGCCAGTTCGCGCATGGGTCACCTCAATCGCTCGCTGTTGACGGCGTTGTTGGGTCATGCTTCCTTGTGTTGAGTTGTGTGTGAAGGTGTTCGGACTGTTCGGTGAGAGAGGTTCCGGATGAAGCGGACGGCCACCCGGCTCGCGGACGGGCGCGAGCTCTTCTACTACGACCTCCGCGACGACACCGTGCGCGAGGCCCCCGACCGGCGGCGCCTCGACGCCGTCGCCACCGCCTCCGAGGTCCGCCGCGACCCGCTCCTCGGCGACAGCGTCGTCATCGCCTCCCACCGCCAGGGCCGCACCCACCACCCGCCGCCCGACGCCTGCCCGCTGTGCCCCTCGCGCGACGGCCGGGACACCGAGATCCCCGCGGCCGACTACGACGTGGTCGTCTTCGAGAACCGCTTCCCCTCCCTCGCCGGGGACTCCGGCCGCTGCGAGGTCGTCTGCTTCACCCCCGACCACGACGCCTCCTTCGCCTGCCTCGACGACGAACGGGCCGCGCTCGTCCTCGCCGCCTGGACCGACCGCACCGCCGAGCTCGCCGAACTCCCCTCGGTGGCCCAGGTCTTCTGCTTCGAGAACCGCGGCCGCGAGATCGGTGTCACCCTCGGTCACCCGCACGGCCAGATCTACGGCTACCCCTTCACCACCCCGCGCACCGAGTGCGTGCTCGCCTCCGTGGCCGGGCATCGCCGCGAGACGGGTGAGAACCTCTTCGACGCCACCCTGGCCGCCGAGCGCGCCGACGGCCGCCGGATCGTCCTGGAGACCGAGCACTGGACGGCCTACGTGCCGTACGCCGCGCACTGGCCGTACGAGGTCCATCTCCACCCCCGCCGCCGCGTCCCCGACCTGCGCTTCCTCGACGACGCGGCCCGCGCGGAGTTCCCGCGGGTCTATCTGGAACTCTTGCGGCGCTTCGACCGGATCTTCGGCAGCCCGGAGCCCACGCCGTACATCTCCGCCTGGCACCAGGCGCCGTTCCGCCACCCCCACAGGAGTGAATTCGCCCTGCATCTGGAGCTCTTCACCGTCCGCCGGGCTCCCGGCAAGCTGAAGTTCCTCGCCGGTTCCGAATCCGGCATGAGTGTGTTCATCAACGACGTGCCGCCCGAGGCCGCGGCCGAGCGACTGCGAGAGGTAGCCAGCACATGAGCACATACCTGGTCACGGGCGGCGCCGGATACGTCGGGAGCGTGGTCGCCGCCCACCTGCTGGCCGCCGGGCACAGCGTGACCGTCCTCGACGACCTCTCCACCGGCCACCGCGCGAGCGTCCCCGAGGGCGCCCGCTTCATCGAGGGCCGCGTGCAGGACGCCGGGCAGTGGCTGGACAGCTCCTACGAGGCGGTGCTGCACTTCGCGGCGTACTCCCAGGTCGGCCAGTCCGTCGCCGACCCCGAGCCGTACTGGCGCAACAACGTCGGCGGCACCGCCGGCCTGCTGGCCGCCATGCGCGACGCGGGCGTGCGCACCCTCGTCTTCTCCTCCACCGCCGCGACCTACGGCGAGCCCGCGACCGTCCCGATCACCGAGGACGCCCCCACCGCCCCCACCAACCCCTACGGCGCCACCAAGCTCGCCGTCGACCACATGATCAGCGGCGAGTGCGTGGCCCACGGCCTGGCCGCGGTCTCCCTGCGCTACTTCAACGTGGCGGGCGCCCACGGGCACCACGGCGAGCGGCACACCCCCGAGACCCACCTCATCCCGCTCGTCCTCCAGGTCGCCCTCGGCGAGCGCGAGTCCGTGGCCGTCTACGGCAACGACTACCCCACCCCCGACGGCACCTGCGTCCGCGACTACATCCACGTGGCCGACCTCGCCGAGGCCCACCTCCTGGCCCTCTCCGCGGCCCGCGACGGCGAGCACCTGATCTGCAACCTCGGCAACGGCAACGGCTTCTCCGTCCACGAGGTCATCGAGACCGCCCGCAAGGTCACCGGCCACCCCGTCCCGCAGACCGCCGCCGCCCGCCGCCCCGGCGACCCCGCCGTCCTGGTGGCCTCCGCCGCGCGGGCCGCCGAGACCCTCGGCTGGCGCCCGCGCCGCACCGCACTGGCCGAAATCATCGGGGACGCCTGGCAGTTCGCCCGGCGCGTGGCGGCCGAATGAGCGCCCGCGCCGCGGCCGACGCCTTCGAGCGGGCCTTCGGGCACCCGCCCACCGGGGTCTGGGCCGCCCCCGGCCGGGTCAACCTCATCGGTGAATACACCGACGTCAACGAGGGGTTCGTGCTCCCGCTCGCCCTCCCGCACACCGTACGGGCCGCGGCCGCGCCCCGCGACGACGGCCGGCTGCGCCTGCACCGGGGCGACGACCCCGCCACCGGCTGGGCCGAACTCGGCCCCGCCGACCTGGCACCGGGCCGCACCACCGGCTGGGCCGCCTACCCCGCCGGGGTGCTGTGGGCCCTGCGCGAGGCCGGCCACGAACTCGGCGGCGCCGACCTCCAGATCGACGGCGACGTCCCGCAGGGCGCCGGGCTGTCCTCCTCGGCGGCCCTGGAGTGCGCCGTCGCCCTCGCCCTCGCGGGGACGGCCGGGCTCGGCCTCGACCCACGGGAGACCGCCCGGATCTGCCAGCGGGCCGAGAACGCCTTCGTCGGCGTCCCTTGCGGGATCATGGACCAGACCGCGTCGGTCAGTTGCGTCGCCGGACACGCGCTCCACCTGGACACCCGCGACCTCACCCACCGCCAGGTGCCCTTCGACCCGGAGGCCGCCGGGCTGCGGCTGCTGGTCGTCGACACCCGCGTGAAGCACGCGCTGGCCGACGGCGCGTACGCGCAGCGGCGCGCCGGTTGTGAGGCGGGGGCCCGCGCGCTGGGCGTACGCGCGCTGCGCGATGTGCCCCACGACCGCCTGGAGGACGCCCTGGACCGGCTGCCGGACTCAGGGCTACGGGCCCTGGTGCGTCATGTCGTCACCGAGGACGAGCGCGTCCGGCAGGTCGTCGAGCGCCTCGACGCGGGCGACGTCCGGGCCGTCGGACCGCTCCTCGACGCCGGGCACGCCTCGCTCCGCGACGACTTCCGGGTCTCCTGCCCGGAGCTGGACCTGGCGGTCGCGGTTGCGAATTCCGCGGGGGCGCTGGGCGCGGGGATGACCGGCGCGGGGTTCGGCGGATCGGTGGTGGCGCTGGCGCCCGCGGAGCGTGCGGCGGATGTGGAACGCGCCGTTCTGGGCGCCTTCGCGCGAGCCGGCCACGCCCGGCCGCGGGTGTTTGCGGTGGTCGCGGGGGCGGGCGCCCGTCGGCTGGCGTAGGCCGGAGTGCGAAAACCGGCGGGTACATGGACAACATCGAGTCGTTCCATGTCGTTCACTGCCCCAATACTGAACAGAAAGCTCACCATAAACACGCGGGTCAGGCAGTTTTGCCAATCGGCTTCCGTCGCCGGACCCCCGCCGTACGCTGATGCACAGCGCCGGTGGGGGCCGACGCTGATCAGGGGGCGAGACAGTCAGGTACGACGCCCGGGGGCGGGGTAGTTGTCATGGCACGGCGGCGGCCGTGCGCGCGTGGCGACCCCGGCACCGGGCGCCGTACCCGCACTGCCCGCCTACCCGGGACATGGGGGTGGCTGTGGCACGAATTCGGGTTCTGGTGGTCGACGATCACCGCATCTTCGCCGAGTCGCTCGCCGCTGCCCTCGCGGCCGAGCAGGATGTGGACGTCTCGGCGGCCGGCAGCGGTCCGGCGGCGATGCGCGCTCTGGAGCGCGCGGCGGGCGAGGGCCGTCGCTTCGACGTGCTCCTGATCGACGCCGATCTGGGCACGGTGGCGGCGGACGTCGTGCCGGGCCAGCGCGTGCCCGGGCACGAGGGCGCGCCGGCGGAGGGCGTCGTCGACGGGATCTCGCTGGTGGCGGGCGTCCGCAGCGGCCAGCCCGCCGTGCGGACGGTGGTGCTCGCCGAGCGCGACGACCCCAGACGGGCCGCCGCCGCGCTCCAGGCGGGCGCGGGCGGCTGGGTGGCCAAGGACTGCTCGCTGTCCCGGCTGCTGGCCGTCATCAGGGGCGTCCTGCGGGACGAGACGCACCTCCCGCCTGCCTTGCTCACCGGGGTGCTGCGGGAGCTCACGGCCGCGCGCAAGCACCGCACCGAGAGCGAGCGGCTCGTGGAGTCGCTGACCCCGCGCGAGCGCGAGGTGCTGCGCTGCATGGTCGCCGGACTGGGCCGCAAGGCCGTCGCCGAGCGGCTCTATCTCTCCCCGCACACCGTGCGCACGCACATGCAGAACGTGCTGGGGAAGCTGGGCGTGCACTCCACGCTCGCGGCGGTGGCGCTGGCCCGGCGGGCCGGGGTGGGGCCGGTCGACCTAGCCGGGCACATTGTCGAACGGGGCGGTCAACTGACGTAGCAGATCGGCCAGTTCGCGGCGCTGCCCGCCGGGCAGCCGGGCGAGGATGGCGCGCTCCTGGGCGAGCAGCCCGGCGAGCGCCTCGTCCGCGCGGTCGCGCCCCTCGGCGGTGAGCCGCACCAGCACGCCCCGGCGGTCGCTGGGGTCGGGCAGCCGCTCGACGAGGCCGCGCTTGGCGAGCCGGTCGATGCGGTTGGTCATGGTGCCGGAGGTGACCAGCGTCTGGGTGAGCAGCTGGCCGGGGGAGAGCTGATAGGGATCGCCCGCGCGGCGCAGGGAAGTGAGCACGTCGAACTCCCACGGCTCCAGCTGGTGCTCCGCGAAGACCAGTCGCCGGGCCCGGTCGAGGTGGCGGGCCAGTCTGCTGACGCGGCTGAGCACCTCGAGCGGTTCCACGTCGAGGTCCGGGCGCTCGCGGCGCCACGCTGACACAAGTCGATCGACCTCGTCCTCCATGACGATCAGTGTAGTTGGTCTGTCGACATGAAGTCTCTTGACGTCAAGAGACTTTGGGGCGGATGCTGGAGTCATCGGCGTACGGAACCCGTACGTACGGGGCGCTGAGCGCCCCCCTGCCCGTACGCGCGCCCCTGTCTGGAGGCTTCACTCATGACCAGCGCACCCACATGGGACCCGCGGCAGTACCTCCGCCACTCCGGCCACCGCACCCGCCCCGTCCACGACCTCCTCGCCCGCGTTCCCGAGCTGCCGGGCGAGCCCGCCCGCATCGTGGACCTCGGCTGCGGCCCCGGCAATGTCACCGCCCTCCTCGCCGAGCGCTGGCCCGGCGCGCGGATCACCGGACTCGACAACTCCGCGGAGATGCTCGCCGAGGCGGAGCGCACCGCCGGTGGCGGCCTGGTCGACTTCGCGCGGGTCGATCTCGCCGACTGGGCCCCGGCCGACCCGTACGACCTGATCTTCTCCAGCGCGACCTTCCAGTGGATCCCCGGCCACGAGGACCTCTTCCCCGCCTGGGTACGGGCCCTCGCGCCCGGCGGCACCTTCGCCTTCACCGTCCCCGGCAACTTCACGGCACCGAGCCACGTCCTGCTCCACGACCTCTGCGAAAGCCCGCGCTGGCGCGCCCGCTTGGGCGGCCTCTACCGCGGCGGCCACGTCCTGGAGCCGGGCGAATACCTCGACCGGCTCGCGGGCCTGGGCCTGGAGGTGGACGCGTGGGAGACGACGTACGTACAGCTGCTGCCCGGTCCGGACCCCGTCCTCGACTGGACGAAGGGCACGGCCCTGCGGCCGGTCCTGACGGCGCTGGGGTCCGATGCGGAGGCTGTGGCGGAGTTCCTCGCGACGTACGGGTCGCTGTTGCGCGAGGCGTATGCGGCGGGGCCGCGGGGCACGGTCTTTCCGTTCCGGAGGATTTTCGTGGTGGCGCGGGTCCGCTGACGCGCAGCGCCTGCGGCGCTCGTCCTCAAACTCCCCCAGCGGTAGCTGGGGGAGTTTGAGGACAGCGCGCGAAGCGTGCTTCGGGGGTCTGGGGGCGTAGCCCCCAGTTCGGGAAGGGGCGGGGCTGGGGAAAGAAAAAGAAGGCCGCCGCAAGGCGACGACGGCCGCTACGACCTCCGGTGGCCCACAAGGCGAGGCTTAGGCTCCAGCCCGTCCAGCCCGTGCCACGCCAGATTCACCAAGTGCGCCGCCACCTCCGCCTTCTTCGGCTTGCGGACGTCCAGCCACCACTGGCCCGTGAGCGCGACCATGCCCACCAGGGCCTGGGCGTAGAGGGGGGCCAGCTTCGCGTCGAAGCCGCGGGCCTTGAACTCCAGGCCCAGGATGTCCTCGACCTGGGTGGCGATGTCGCTGATGAGGGAGGCGAAGGTGCCCGTGGACTGCGCGACGGGCGAGTCGCGGACGAGGATGCGGAAGCCGTCCGTGTATGTCTCGATGTAGTCCAGCAGGGCGAAGGCGGCCTGCTCCAGCAGCTCCCGCGGGTGCCCGGCCGTCAGGGCGCCCGTCACCATGTCGAGCAGCTGCCGCATCTCGCGGTCGACCACCACCGCGTACAGCCCCTCCTTGCCGCCGAAGTGTTCATAGACCACCGGCTTGGAGACCCCGGCCTTCGCCGCGATCTCCTCCACCGAGGTGCCCTCGAACCCCCGCTCGGCGAAGAGGGTGCGACCGATGTCCAGCAGCTGCTCCCGGCGCTCCGCGCCGGTCATCCGCACGCGGCGGGTGCGCCGGGCTCCCGGAGCAGGGGTCCGGTTCTTGTCACTGCTGGATTTGCTGTCGGTCGCCACGCTGTCAATCATGCCGCGTGAACGGCGCTTTCCTTCCGCCGGGAGTCGATGCGGTCCGCGTCGGGCCAGCGCACGTCGTACGCCCAGCCGGCCTTCTCCAGCCAGCGGATGATGCGGGCGCTCGAATCCAGCTGGCCCTTCAGCACGCCGTGCCGGGCCGAGGTCGGGTCGGCGTGGTGCAGGTTGTGCCAGGACTCACCGCAGGAGAGCACCGCCAGCCACCACACATTGCCCGAGCGGTCCCGCGACTTGAAGGGGCGCTTGCCCACCGCGTGGCAGATGGAGTTGATCGACCACGTCACATGGTGGAGCAACGCCACCCGCACCAGTGAACCCCAGAAGAACGCCGTCACCGCGCCCTGCCATGACCACGTCATCAATCCGCCGACCAGCGGCGGGATCAGCAGCGACACGGCCGTCCACAGCACGAACTGCCGCGACACCAGCCGGATCGCCGGGTCCTTGATCAGATCGGGCGCGTACTTCTGCTGCGGCGTCTGCTCCTCGTCGAACATCCAGCCGACGTGCGCCCACCACAGGCCCTTCAGCAGCGCCGGCACGGTCTCGCCGAAGCGCCACGGCGAATGCGGGTCACCCTCCGCGTCCGAGAAGCGGTGGTGCCTGCGGTGATCCGCCACCCAGCGCACCAGCGGCCCCTCCACCGCCATCGACCCCATGATCGCCAGCGCGACCTTCAGCGGCCGTTTCGCCTTGAACGCGCCGTGCGTGAAATGCCGGTGAAACCCGATCGTGATGCCGTGGCAGCCGATGTAATACATGGCCACCATCAGCCCGAGATCGAGCCAGCTCACCCCCCAGCCCCACGCCAGTGGGACGGCGGCCAGCAGGGCGACGAACGGAACGGTGATGAACAGCAACAGCGCGAGCTGCTCCACCGAGCGCTTGCTGTCACTGCCCAGAGTGGCGGAGGGGAGCGGCGTTTCCTGGGCCTTCGGCGCGTCTTCGATCACGTCGGGGCTTGCAGTCATGAGATCCCTTAAGGGGGCTCGGGGCATGGCTACGGGTCCGTAACCTACGGCTACGTAAGTATGGCAGGGCGGCGCTCCGGAGCAAGAGGGCTGTGGACAACCGCGCGTCGGGTGGCGACCTATGCTGGTCACCGTCGGACAGCGCGGTCCGCAAACCCTCCAGACGTGCCAGAAACTCTGCAAGGAGCCGCACCTGTGAGCAGTGCCGACCCCATCAGCCTCGCCGCCGAGGAATCCCCGCGGAACGACGCCGAAGCACAGCGCAGCGCCGCCCTGCGCGCCGACATCCGGCGCCTCGGCGACCTCCTCGGCGAAACCCTGGTCCGCCAGGAGGGCGAGGACCTCCTCGACCTTGTCGAGCGCGTCAGGGCCCTCACCCGCACCGACGGCGAAGCCGCCGCGCGGCTCCTCGGCGACACCGATCTGGAGACGGCGGCCAAGCTGGTCCGCGCCTTCTCCACCTACTTCCACCTCGCCAACGTCACCGAGCAGGTGCACCGCGGCCGCGAGCTCCAGGCCAAGCGCGACGCCGAGGGCTCGATACTCGCCCGCACCGCCGACCAGCTCAAGGACGCCGACCCCGAGCACCTGCGGCAGACCGTCGACCACCTCGGCGTACGCCCCGTCTTCACCGCGCACCCCACCGAAGCCGCCCGCCGCAGCGTCCTCAACAAGCTCCGCCGCATCGCCGAGCTGCTCGACGCGCCCGCCGGCGTCACCGGGGACAAGCGCCGCACCGACCTGCGCCTCGCCGAGAACATCGACCTGCTCTGGCAGACCGACGAGCTCCGCGTCGCCCGCCCGGAGCCCACGGACGAGGCCCGCAACGCCATCTACTACCTCGACGAGCTGCACGCCAACGCCGTCGGCGACGTCCTGGAGGACCTCGCCGCCGAGCTCGACCGCGTCGGCCTCGCCCTGCCCGCCACCACCCGCCCGCTGACCTTCGGCACCTGGATCGGCGGCGACCGCGACGGCAACCCCAACGTCACCCCCCAGGTCACCTGGGACGTCCTGATCCTCCAGCACGAGCACGGCATCACCGACGCCCTCGAACTCGTCGACCAGCTGCGCAGCGCCCTCTCCAACTCCATCCGCAACAGCGGCGCCACCGAGGAGCTCCTCTCCTCCCTCCAGCGCGACCTCGAACTCCTCCCCGAGATCAGCCCGCGCTACAAGCGCCTCAACGCCGAGGAGCCCTACCGCCTCAAGGCCACCTGCGTCCGGCAGAAGCTCGTCAACACCCGCGAGCGCCTCGCCCGCGACACCCCCCACCAGGAGGGCCGCGACTACCTCGGCACCGGCGAACTCCTCGCCGACCTCCAGCTGATCCAGGACTCCCTGCGGGCCCACCGCGGCGGCCTGATCGCCGACGGCCGCCTGGAGCGCGCCCTGCGCACGCTCGCCGCGTTCGGCCTGCACCTGGCCACCATGGACGTCCGCGAGCACGCCGACGCCCACCACCACGCCCTCGGCCAGCTCTTCGACCGGCTCGGCGAGGAGTCCTGGCGCTACGCCGACATGCCCCGCGACTACCGCCGCAAGCTCCTCGCCAAGGAGCTGCGCTCGCGCCGCCCGCTGTCCCCCATGCCCGCGCCGCTGGACGCCGGCGGGCAGAAGACCCTCGGCGTCTTCCGCACGATCAAGCAGGCCCTGGAGCGCTTCGGCCCCGAGGTCGTCGAGTCCTACATCATCTCCATGTGCCAGGGCGCCGACGACGTCTTCGCCGCCGCCGTCCTGGCCCGCGAGGCCGGACTCCTCGACCTGCACGCCGGCTGGGCCAAGATCGGCATCGTGCCGCTCCTGGAGACCACCGACGAGCTCAAGGAAGCCGACCGGATCCTCGACGAGATGCTCGCCGACCCCTCCTACCGGCGCCTGGTCGCGCTGCGCGGGGACGTCCAGGAGGTCATGCTCGGCTACTCCGACTCCTCCAAGTTCGGTGGCATCACCACCTCCCAGTGGGAGATCCACCGCGCCCAGCGCCGCCTCCGCGACGTCGCCCACCGCTACGGCGTACGGCTGCGCCTCTTCCACGGCCGCGGCGGCACCGTCGGCCGCGGCGGCGGCCCCACCCACGACGCGATCCTCGCCCAGCCCTGGGGCACGCTCGAAGGCGAGATCAAGGTCACCGAGCAGGGCGAGGTCATCTCCGACAAGTACCTCATCCCCGCCCTGGCCCGCGAGAACCTGGAACTGACCGTCGCGGCCACGCTCCAGGCCTCCGCCCTGCACACCTCACCGCGCCAGTCCGACGAGGCACTCGCCCGCTGGGACGCCGCCATGGACACGGTCTCCGACGCCGCCCACGGCGCGTACCGCCGCCTGGTCGAGGACCCGGACCTGCCGGCCTACTTCTTCGCCTCCACGCCGGTGGACCAGCTCGCCGAGCTCCACCTCGGCTCCCGGCCCTCCCGCCGCCCCGACTCCGGCGCCGGCCTCGACGGCCTGCGCGCCATCCCCTGGGTCTTCGGCTGGACCCAGTCCCGCCAGATCGTCCCCGGCTGGTACGGCGTCGGCTCCGGCCTCAAGGCCGCCCGCGAGGCCGGACTCGACAACGTCCTGGACGAAATGCACGAACACTGGCACTTCTTCCAGAACTTCCTCTCCAACGTCGAGATGACCCTCGCCAAGACGGACCTCCGCATCGCCCAGCACTACGTCGACACGCTCGTCCCGGACGGCCTCAAGCACGTCTTCGCCACGATCCGCGCGGAGCACGAGCTGACCGTGCAGGAGGTCCTGCGGATCACCGGGGAGCGGGAACTGCTCGATTCCAGCCCGGTGTTGAGGCAGACGTTCCACATCCGCGACGCGTATCTCGACCCGATCTCGTATCTCCAGGTGACGCTTCTCGCGCGCCAGCGGCAGGCTGCGGAGCGGGGGGAGACGGCGGATCCGTTGCTGGGGCGGGCGTTGCTTCTTACCGTGAACGGGGTGGCTGCGGGCCTGCGTAACACGGGCTGATCTTCTGGGCGCGGGCCCGCTGCGCCTGCGGCGGGAGCGGCCTGCGGCCGCGTCCTCAAACGCCGGACGGGCTGAAATCAGCCCGTCCGGCGTTTGAGGACAGCGCGCGAAGCGTGCTTCGGGGTCTGGGGCGGAGCCCCAGTTCCGGGAAGGGGCGGGTAGGGGAAAAAGCCCGCCGCAGGCGGCAACCGGCCCGCAGGCAGGAGTTCCGCTACGAGTTGTACGTGCCCTGCGCCCGCTCCAGGCCGTCAACGATCAGCGTCTCCACCGCGTCAGCGGCCCGGTCCACCTCGAACGGCAATTCCTTCCGCTCCGGCGACGAGAAATCCTTCAGCACGAAGTCGGCCACCTGCATACGACCCGGCGGCCGCCCGATGCCGAAACGCACGCGGCAGTAGTCCGGACCCATCGCCTTCGTGATCGACTTCAGGCCGTTGTGGCCGTTGTCGCCACCGCCCAGCTTCAGCCGCAGCTGGCCGAAATCGATGTCGAGCTCGTCGTGGACCGCGACGATCCGCTCCACCGGCACCTTGTAGAAGTCCCGCAGCGCCGCCGTCGGGCCGCCCGACAGATTCATGAACGACATCGGCTTCGCGATGACCACCCGGCGGCTGGAGGGGCCCGGCGCGCCGAGCCGGCCCTCGACCACCTGCGCCCGCGACTTGTGCGCCTTGAACTTCGCCCCCAGCCGCTCCGCCAGCAGGTCGGCCACCATGAAGCCGACGTTGTGGCGGTTCGCCGCGTACTCGGGGCCCGGGTTGCCCAGCCCCACGATCAGCCAAGGGCTCGTGTCGTCCGTCATCCGAACATTCTCCTCCACAGCCGACCGCCGCCCCACTCGACAAGAGCGGGGCGGCGGCGGGAAAAACGAGGGAAGGGCCTGGATCAGGCCTCGGTGCCCTCGGCGGCCTCGGCCGGAGCCTCGGTCTGGGCGGCCAGCACCTGGAGGACGACGGTGTCGCCGTCGACGGCCAGGGAGGTACCGGCCGGCAGGACGATGTCCTTGGCCAGGACGGAGGCGCCGGCCTCGAGGCCCGCGATGTTCGCGACGACGGCCTCGGGGAGGTGGGTGGCCTCGGCCTCGACCGACAGGGTGTTCAGCACGTGCTCGAGCAGGTTGCCGCCCGGGGCCAGCTCGCCCTCGGTGTGGACCGGGACCTCGACCGTGACCTTCTCGCCCTTGGCGACGACCAGCAGGTCGACGTGGACCAGGAAGCCCTTGAGCGCGTCACGCTGGACGGCCTTGGGGATGACCAGCTCGGTGCGGCCCTCGATGTCCAGGGAGAGCAGGACGTTCGGGGTCTTGAGCGCCATCATCATGTCGTGGCCCGGCAGGGTCACGTGGACCGGCTCGCCACCGTGACCGTAGACGACGGCCGGAACCTGGCCGGCGACACGGGCGCGGCGGGCGAAGCCCTTGCCGAACTCGCGGCGGATCTGTGCGGGGATCTTGACCTCGGACATACGCACTCCTCGTAGATAAGAAAAAGGATCTGACGGCCGTTACCCGGCCCACGACAGACCTGCTACGAAGAGCGCGTCGATAACGGACCGCCGCACCGAAAAAAAGTGCGGCCTCCCTCGCCGAGCAACTTGTGCAGTGTACCCGGCGGGGAGGCCGCCCAGAAATCGATCAGTCAGCGGGCGACTTACGCCTGCTCCTCGAAGAGGCTCGTCACCGAACCGTCCTCGAAGACCTCGCGCACCGCGCGCGCGATCGTCGGCGCGATCGACAGCACCGTGATCTTGTCCAGCTCCAGCTCGCCCGGCGTCGGCAGGGTGTTGGTGAAGACGAACTCGCTCACCTTGGAGTTCTTCAGCCGGTCCGCGGCCGGACCCGACAGCACACCGTGCGTCGCGGTGACGATGACGTCCTCCGCGCCGTTCGCGAACAGCGCGTCCGCGGCGGCGCAGATGGTGCCACCGGTGTCGATCATGTCGTCGACCAGGACACACACCCGGCCCTTCACGTCACCGACGACCTCGTGCACCGTGACCTGGTTGGCGACATCCTTGTCACGGCGCTTGTGCACGATCGCCAGCGGCGCGCCCAGCCGGTCGCACCAGCGGTCGGCCACGCGCACCCGGCCGGCGTCCGGGGAGACGACCGTCAGCTTGTCGCGGTCGACCTTGGCGCCCACGTAGTCCGCGAGGATCGGCAGCGCGAACAGGTGGTCCACCGGGCCGTCGAAGAAGCCCTGGATCTGGTCCGTGTGCAGGTCGACCGTCAGGATCCGGTCGGCGCCCGCGGTCTTGAACAGATCGGCGACCAGGCGCGCCGAGATCGGCTCGCGGCCGCGGTGCTTCTTGTCCTGGCGCGCGTAACCGTAGAACGGCACGACCACGGTGATGCTCCGGGCCGAGGCCCGCTTCAGCGCATCGATCATGATGAGCTGTTCCATGACCCACTTGTTGATGGGAGCCGTGTGGCTCTGCATCAGGAAGCAGTCGGCGCCACGCGCCGACTCCTGGAAGCGGACGTAGATCTCGCCGTTGGCGAAGTCGAATGCCTTGGTCGGGACCAGGCCGACGCCCAGCTGGTGCGCGACCTCCTCGGCAAGCTCGGGGTGGGCGCGGCCGGAGAAGAGCATCAGCTTCTTCTCGCCGGTCGTCTTGATCCCGGTCACAGCACAGTCTCCTTGGATGTCGCTTTGTGTGCGCTTATCACGGTACGCCCCGCACGACGCGCCCGTGTCACGGTCACTGTTCGGCGTCGGTGTCCCGACCGTCCTGCTGAGCGGCGGAAGCGGCCTGTGCGGCTGCGCTTCCCGGGCGCTTACGAGCCACCCAGCCCTCGATATTCCGCTGCTGTCCACGTGCGACGGCCAGCGAACCCGGGGGCACATCCTTGGTGATGACCGAGCCGGCCGCGGTGTAGGCGCCGTCCCCGATCGTGACCGGAGCCACAAACATATTGTCCGAGCCGGTCCGGCAGTGCGAGCCGATCGTCGTGTGGTGCTTGTTCACGCCGTCGTAGTTCACGAAGACGCTCGCGGCGCCGATGTTGGTGAACTCGCCGATCGTGGCGTCCCCGACGTAGGAGAGGTGCGGCACCTTGGTGCCCTCGCCGATCACGGCGTTCTTCATCTCCACGTACGCGCCCGCCTTGGACTTCGTCCCCAGCCGGGTGCCCGGACGCAGATAGGCGTACGGGCCGACGTTCGCGCCCTCGCCGATCTCCGCGCCGTCCGCGACGGTGTTGTCCACGACCGCGCCCGCGCCGACCGAGGTGTCCTTCAGCCGGGAGTTCGGGCCGACCTCGGCGCCGGTGGCGAGGTGCGTCGCGCCCAGCAGCTGGGTGCCCGGGTGGACGACCGCGTCGCGCTCGAAGGTCACGGTCACGTCGATCAGCGTCGACGCCGGGTCCACGACCGTCACGCCGTCCATCATCGCCACGTGCAGCAGGCGCTCGTTGAGCAGCTTGCGCGCCTCGGCGAGCTGGACGCGGTTGTTGATGCCCAGGATCTCCCGGTGGTCACCCGCCACGGCCGCGCCCACCCGGTGCCCGGCCTCGCGCAGGATGCCCAGGACGTCCGTCAGATACTCCTCGCCCTGGCTGTTGTCCGTACGGACCTTGCCGAGGGCGTCGGTCAGCAGCTGCGCGTCGAACGCGAAGACACCGGAGTTGATCTCCCGGATCGCGCGCTGCTCCTCGGTGGCGTCCTTGTGCTCGACGATCGCGGTCACGGCGCCGGTGGCCGCGTCGCGCACGATGCGGCCGTAGCCGGTGGAGTCGGGGACCTCGGCGGTCAGCACGGTGACGGCGTTGCCGTCGGCGGCGTGCACGTCGCTGAGCCTGCGCAGCGTGCCGCCGGTGAGCAGCGGGGTGTCACCGCAGACGACGACCACGGTGCCGTCCAGCACGACGCCGCCGTTGCCGAGCTCCTCCAGCCCCATGCGCACGGCGTGGCCGGTGCCGTTCTGCTCGTACTGCACGGCGGTGCGGACGGCGGGGTCGGTCTCGGCCAGGTGCGCCGACACCTTCTCGCGCTCGTGCCCCACGATCACCACGAGGTGCTCGGGGTCCAGCTCGCGGGAGGCGGCGACGACGTGCCCGACGAGGGAGCGGCCGCAGATGGCATGGAGGACCTTGGGGGTCGCCGACTTCATGCGGGTGCCCTCACCCGCTGCGAGGACGACGACGGCTGCCGGGCGGTTGGCGCTCACGGGTGTGCCCTTCGGCTTCGGGTGGTGGACATCCGAAGGATACCGGTGCGTTCGAGGGCCGAAACGCGGGCGGGTCCTGACCTGGGCGGTCAGGACCCGTGGATGTGCGGCCTGTGAGCTCCCGGGGAAGGAATCGAACCCTCATTCAATGGACCAAAACCATTTGTCCTGCCATTAGACGACCCGGGATGGTTCGTCCGCTGTGTCCAATTTCATGGATCGGGCACGAGCGCAGCCACCACTATGCCGTACGGCACGGCCTCGGTGCGACGGTGCGGGTCCCTCTTCGCGCCCGCCCGCGCTCCCGCGCGGGAGGGAAAACCGGTGGCGGGCGCCCGTAGTCTGGGTGGTATGACCACAACGGGGGCAATCGCGGAGGCGGGCGCGCGGGGCGCGCCCGGGGGGCCGTGGTGGTGGGGGCGGCGTCGGAGTCTGGTGCTGGACGTGACGCTCGCGCTGTTGTCGGCGCTGGAGTGCGCGCTGGAGGGGATCGGTTTCGCGAGCGACGCGGGGCTGCCCGCTGCGGTCGGCTTGCTCATCGGGCTGCCGGCCGGGGCGTCGCTGCTGCTGCGGCGGCGCTGGCCGATAGCCGTGGTGCTGGTGTCGATCGCGATCACACCGGCCGAGATGGGTTTCCTGCTGAGCATCGTCGGTCTCTACACCCTGGCGGCGTCCGACGTGGCGCGGCGGCTGACGGTGGTGCTGGCCGGGGTGTCGGTGGCGGGCACGTTCGTGGTGACGTACGTGCGCTTCCACCAGGACATGTCGCAGGACGGCTACCACCCGGGCATCTGGCTCACCGTGTTCTTCTCGGCGCTGATGGCGCTGGGTCTGTCCGCGCCGCCCGTGCTGCTGGGGCTGTACGTGGGGGCGCGCCGCCGGCTGGTCGAGAGCCTGCGGGAGCGGGCCGACGGCCTGGAGCGCGAGCTGGCGCTGCTGGCGGACCGGGCGGAGGAGCGCGCGGTGTGGGCCCGTAACGAGGAACGCACGCGGATCGCCCGGGAGATGCACGACGTGGTGGCCCACCGGGTGTCGCTGATGGTGGTGCACGCGGCGGCGCTTCAGGCGGTGGCGCTGAAGGATCCGGAGAAGGCGTCGAAGAACGCGGGCCTGGTCGGCGACATGGGCCGGCAGGCGCTGACGGAGCTGCGGGAGATGCTGGGGGTGCTGCGGACGTCGTCGGACGGCCCGGTGGCCGCCCAGTCCTCGGCCGCGGATTCGCAGCGGCTGGCGGAGGTCGCCGCGGTGGCCTCGGCACGGGTGTCGGAGAGCGTGGTGGCCGCCGGGGCCGGAGCCGGGGCCGCCGAGGCCGCCGCCGGTGACGGCCCGTGTCTGGACGGTCTCGAGGACCTGGTGGGTCTGTCGAGGGCCGCGGGCATGGCGGTGGATCTGTGTGTCGAGGGCGAGGAGCGCTCGCACGGCGCGCGGGTGGAGAGCACGGCCTACCGCGTGGTGCAGGAGGCGCTGACGAATGTGCACAAGCACGCCCCGGGCGCGAAGGCCATAGTGCGGGTCGCGCACCGGGAGGGCGAGGTGGCCCTCCAGGTGGAGAACGGCCCCCCGGACGGCGGCGCGGACGTGGGCCTGCCGAGCGGCGGCAACGGCCTGGTCGGGATGCGCGAGAGGGTGTCGGCGCTCGGTGGGGTCTTTGTGGCGGGCGTGACGGATGTGGGTGGATTCCGGGTCTCGGCGGTGATCCCGTCGGAGGAAGGCCGGATGGCGGCCTGAATTAGGCCGGTTACCGCCCTGCTTTTGGCCGGAAGTCGACCCCCGTGAGGGCGGTGCGCCGGGCCGCCCGGCACTCCTACGCGCGCGGTCCCGCCGACAGACGGGAGGGACGGGCGCCGGTGACGAGCGTGCCGATGGCGCGGTCGATGTCCGAGCCGAGGTACCAGTCGCCGCTGTGGTCGAGGCTGTAGACCCGCCCGTGGGTGTCGATGGCGAGCAGGGCCTGCCCGTCCGCCTCCTGGCCGAGCGGGCACACCTCGGCGCCCAGCGCGCGGCCGAGGTCCGCGACCGTGCGGGCGAGGTGGAGGCCGTGCAGCGGGTCGATGTGGAAGGGCGTCGGCGCGATGTGGCGGCCGGGACCGGGCGCGGTGACGTGCAGCCCGCCGAATTCGGCCCACGCCTCGACCGCGGCGGGGAAGACCGTGTGCCGGTGCCCGGCCGGGGAGGTGTGGGCGCGCAGGGCGTCGGCCCAGTTCTCGGCGGCCTTGATGTCCCAGCGGCCGGGCTGCCAGCCGGCCTCGCGGAGGGCGGCGTCGACGGCGACGGGGAAGCGGGTGGCGGCGGTGCGTTCGAAGGCGCGCATGGGGTCAGCCCTTGCCGTTGGTCGGGGCGGCGGGGTCGACACTCCGTACGCCGAAGTGGGTGAGGAGGGCCGTACAGGAGCGGCAGGGGGCCGCGTAGCCGCCGTGCCGGGGGTCGCCGTCCTCGCGGATGTGCCGGGCGGTGAGCTTGGCGTGCTTCAGGGCGCGTTTCGCCTCGCTGTGGGTGAGCGGTTTGCGGGCGGCACGTTTGCTCCGGCCCGCCTCGAAGGCGCTCAGATAGCGGGTGAGGAGCACGGCCTCGGGGCACCGGCCGGTGAAGCGTTCGCGCCGGTCGCTGGTGAGCGTGTCCAGGAAGTCCTGGACGAGCGGATGGAGCGTCGGCGGCTGGTCGGCCTTGCCCCCGGTGCAGGTCAGGGTCTCGCCGCGGACCGAGAGCGCGGCGGCCACAAGGGGCAGGATGCCGTCGCGGCGGTGGAGCAGGGCCGGCGGTCTGTCCGCGTCGTCGGTGGCGCTCCAGCTGAGCCGGGGGTCTCCGGGTGCGGAGGCGCGTTCGTCCACGGGCTGGCGGTCCTGAGTCGTGTGCATGGTGGTTCTTCCCTCCCGTGCAATCCCCCTGTTGCGGGGATCAGCCTGCCAAATGGGATGGCGGGTGTGGAAGTCAGGTCGGGGTTGGGTGCGTGCCGTGTGGTGTTCATGTGTCGTGTGATCACTATGGGATGCGGCGCCGGGGGCGGCCAGTGGCGCCCGGGCGGCGTGGCGCGGTGCGTGCGGTCCGCTGGGCGGTCCCCGCCTCGCGGCAGCGCATAGGCTGTGCCGAACGGGGTGTTCTCGGCCATGGGGACACCGACCGGCCGGGCCGCCCCGTGGCGCGGCCGGTGGCCCGGTGGCCCGCGGTGTCCGCCGCACGTGTCCTGGGCGTCAGGTGACAGAGTCAGCAGGGGGCATCCGCCATGACGACAGGTCGGCTCGGGCAGCACGCCGCGCCACCGAACACGGCCTATGCCGGGCAGGTCGTGCACTTCCCGGATCCGGTCCGTGCCGCGCGCCATCCCAAGGGCGTGCGGGTGGACGAGGACGGCTTCCCGGATTTCTCGCCGTACGCGCGTGCGGCCGCGGAGATCGCGGAACCGCCGGAGGGCTTCGGCGTCGACGAGCTGCGGCTGACGGACTACGTGTCGGCCAACGCCGCCCAGCACGCCGCCGGACACGAGCTGTGGGCGAGCCTGCCGAGCGTGGCGACGCCGCACGGCTGGACGTGGCACCACGTGGCGGGCACGCGCCGGCTGGAGCTCGTCCCGGTCGAGGTGAAGGCGCTGCTGCGGCACCACGCGGGGCTGGCGACGGCGGCGGTGGACCAGGACAAGCGCGGCACGCGGCCGTTGCAGGAGACGCGTCCGGTGCACTTCGCGCTGCCGCAGCGGGACCTGGCGGTGACGGAGGAACAGGTCCAGGGCGTCGAGGAGGACCTCGGCTACCGCCTGCCCGGCGCGTACCGCGCCTTCCTGAAGGCCGCGGGCGGCTGCGCGCCGGTGGGCGCCGCGCTCGACGCGGAGCTCGGGCTCCTGATCGACCAGCCGTTCTTCACGGTGCGCGACGAAGCGGCCGTCAACGACCTGGTCTATGTGAACAAGTGCCTGCGCGACCACTTCACCAAGGACTATCTGGGCGTCGGCTTCGTGCAGGGCGGCGTCCTCGCGGTGAAGGTGAAGGGCGAGTCGCTCGGCACGGTGTGGTTCTGCCCGTTCGACGACGCCCGCGACCGGGACGGCTGGACGGTGCAGGAGCGGGTGGAGCGGCTGCTGCTGCCCTGCGGTGAGGACTTCGACGCGTTTCTCTCCCGGCTGGCCGGTGGCCCGCCGGAGCTGGAGACCGTCGCGAACCTGATGGTCGACGGTGGCTTCGCGTACGCCGTCCCGGTGGAGGGGTGAGCGCGGGATGGTGACGTTCGCGCAAGCACAGGAGCGCGCGGAGCGCTGGGTCAACGGCGACGTGCCGGCGTATCTGCACCGCGAGGTGCGGGTACGGGAGTTCGACCTGGGCTTCGTGGTCTGGGCGGAGGACCGCGAGGACGGCCCGACGTCGGACGGCGGCCGGGCCCGCCTGGTCATAGCCCGGGACAGCGGCGAGACGACGCTCTGGCCGGGTCTGCCGGTGGGCGAGGTGATCCGCCGGTACGAGGAGGAGTACGGGGCTGTGGACGAACAACTGCCGCCGCCGTCCGACGCGCCGCCCAAGCGGCTGGACCTGGAGGCGACGTCCTTCCTGCTCAGCCCGCCGCAGTGGCTCCAGGACGCGGCCGACGCGATCGGCATCCCGGACCGCCGCCCGTCGTCTTCGAGCACGTCGGCCGCGCCGAGCGGGCCGAGCGGGCCGGCCCCGGCCTGGTCGGACGCGACGTCGGCCCCCGGAACGGATTCGTCCGAGGGGCGGGGTGTGACGCCTGCGGGTGCGCCTGCGGCGGGCGCGGGCTCGAAGGGCGCGGCTGTGGCGGCGGGTTCCGGTGGGGCTGCGGGTTCGGCTGCTTCGGCTGCGCCGGGGCCGGATGCGGTCACGCCTGCGGCGGCGTCCGGTGCTTCGGGTGCGGGCGTTGGGGCCTTGGGTGCGCCTGCGGTGCCGGGTGCGCCTGTGGCGCCTGCGCCTGCGTCGCGTGCTGATGGTGTTTCAGGGACGGGTGCTGGGGTCGCCGGTGCGCCTGCGGTGCCGGGTGCGTCTGCGGCCGGTGCGGCCGCTTGGCCGGATGCTGCCTCCGCGTCGGAAGACGGATCCGGTGGGTCGGCGGGTGTGTCTGCCGGTGCGTCTGCGGCGGGCGCGGGTTCGAAGGGTGCTTCCGTGGCGGCGGGTTCCGCTTGGCCGGATGCCCCCTCCGCGCCGGGCGCGGCAGCGCCCGCGACTGCCCCGGGTGCTGACGGTGCTTCGGGTGCGGCCGGTGGGGTCTCGGGTGCGCCTGAGGTCAGTGCGGCCGCTTGGCCGGACGCTTCCTCCGCCCCGGGGGCGGATTCCGACGCTTCCGTGTGGCCGGACGCGGGTGCGTCGTCGGCCACGAGCGGGGCCGCCGACGCGTCGGCGACTCCTTGGGCCGACACGAACGCGGGCGAGGACGACGGGGACCGTTCCGTCGGGCTGCCCGCCACGGTGCTCGCCCCCGCCCTGTCCGGTACGGACGAGGACGACTTCCCGGTGCCGGGCGTCGGTCCCGACGCCAAGACGGCGCTGATGCCCGCGGGCAGCGCGCTGCCGCGTACGGCGATCGCCCCGGCGCTCGACGACCCGGCGGGCCCGGGTGCGCAGGGACCGGCGGCGCCTGCTCCGGGTGGTCCAGCGGCGGCTCCTGGTGTGGGCGTGCCGCGGCCTCCGGGTGCGCCTGGCGTGCCCGGTCAGCCGCCCAACGCCCCGGCAGCGCCGGGGACTCCGGGCGTCGGCGGGCCCGTACCGCCCGGTCCTCCCGGTGCGCCTGGCGCGCCCGGCGCCGGTGCGGCGCACGCGGCGGCCACGATGCTCGCCGAGCCCGGTGGGCCCGGTATGCCCGGCGCTCCCGCTGCCCCCGGGCAGCCCGGTGCGCGTGCGGCGCAGGTTCCGCATGCCCCCGGTGCTCCCGGTGTTCCGGGGCAGCCTCCTGGGGCGCCTCGGGCTCCCGGCGCCCCGGGTGCCGCTCAGGGCCCGGCCGCCCCGCAGCCCCCGGGTCCCCCCGGCACCCCGCAGGGCCCCGGTGCCGCGTACGCCGCGACGATGCTGGCCACCCCGGGCACCCCCGGCATGCCCGCCGCCCCGGGGGCTCCCGGTGCACCGGGCCGGCCTCCCGGCGCCCCGCCGGCTCCTGGCGCACCCCAGCCTCCCGGTGCCCCGCAGGGGCCGCCGCAGGGGCCCGGTGGGGTGCACCACGCGGCGACCATGCTCGCCGGTCCCGGTACGCCGGGCCCCGGCGTACCGCACGCGCCCGGTGCCCCGGGCGTTCCCGGGCAGCCGCCCGGTGCGCCCGTGCACCACGCGGCCACCATGCTCGCGGGCCCCGGCACTCCCGGCGCCCCGCAGGTACCCGCCGCCCCGCAGGGTTACGGCTATCCGCCGCAGCCCGCCGGGGTGCCCACCGTGGGGCCCGGCTACATGGCCGTGCTGCGCTACCGCGCCGCCGACGGTTCGGAGCAGCAGCTGATCCGGCGCAGCGCGCCGGGGACGCCGCACCCCGAGTGGCAGATCCTGCACGAGCTGCGGGCGATGAACGTGCCGCCGCAGCAGGTGCTGGAGCTGCACACGGAGCTGGAGTCCTGTGATCTGCCGGGTGGTTACTGCGCCCGCATGGTGCGGGAGACCTGGCCGCAGGTGCGGATCAGCCACACCGCCGCGTACGGCCGGGACCTGGCGACCCGGCAGCAGGGCATGCGGCACCTGATTGAGCATCAGGGCGAGCTGCACCAGGTCGCCGACGGCCCGGCGCGGCCGGCGCCGAACCGGGTGCCGCTGTCCGGCTCGGCCCAACTGCCGCCGGTCGGGCCGGATGTCATCGGCCGGGAGCTGGCGGAGTCGTTCGGTCCGCAGGGTGTGTTCCGCTTCGAGCAGCGCGCGGTGTCGCGGCAGGGCGTGCCGGACATCGTGGCGCAGACGCTCGTCTGGGCGGGCCTGCCGATGGACCTCGGCCCGTTCTTCTGGGGCCAGGCACAGCCCGGCCGCCCGGTGCCGACGCTGGCCGAGCTGGCGGCGGAGCGCGGGGTGCGCCCGGCGCCGGACGCCGGCTCGTATCTGGTGATGGGCAGCGACTACGGCCGTCAGCTGTGCGTGCAGTACGGCACGGCGCACATCGTGGCCGTGCCGATGGAGGCGGGGGCGGACGGCGGTTCCGTGGCGCCGCAGTTCGTCAACACGAGCCTCCCCCAGTTCGTTCGCTCTTTGGCGCTCCTCGGCAAGATGTGGCGCTGGCGCTACGGCCTGACGCCGGAACAGGCCGGCCGCTGGACCGTGGACTTCCAGGAGCAGTTGGCGGCGCTGGACCCGGCCGCCCTGGCGTCGCCGGAGAATTGGTGGGCGGTGCTGGTGGAGCAGATGTGGGACGGTCTCTTCTAGGGGCCGGCCGATGTGTCGACGACGCGGGGCGTTCGACCCTTGGACGAAGGGGCGGGCGCCCCGCGTCGTCGGTCGGCACAACCTTGCGGGAGGAAGCGGGCGGAGTGTCGGGTTCTGGGCACTCACGCCGTCCAGGAATGATGTGCGCCGGACCGCGTCATTCGGTTGTCCGGGATATGAGGGGCTTCGAGGATGAGTTCATCGGTATCTCCTGACGGTTTCACCGTGGTACGGGGCCGTGGCTACCGCCCTGAACAGGTGGACCGTGCCCTCGTCGAGTGCGAGCGGCGCCGCGACGAGGCGTGGGAGCGCGCGGCGCGGCTGACGGTGCTCGCGCGCGAGATGGAGGACGAGGTCGCGCGCCTGCGGCAGTTGGTGCAGCAGCTGCCGCCGCAGACGTACGAGTCGCTGGGCCACCGCGCGCAGGGCCTGCTGTTCACCGCGCAGGCCGAGGCGGCGGGCCTGCAGGAGCGGGCGGAGGCGGAGGCGACGTCCCTGATGGACGCCGCCGACGCCCACGGGCGGGCGGTGCGGGACGCCGCCCACGAGTACGCGACGGAGGTCCGCGCCGAGGCGGAGGACTGGGCGCGGCAGGCCGGACTGGCCGCGCACTCCGTCGCCGACGACGTCCGGGCCGTCGCCCAGCGCGAGGCGAAGGCCCGCCGCACCGAGGCGGTCACCTCCCTGAAGGAGATGCGCGAGCGCACCGCCGACGCCCTCGCCGAGCAGGAGAAGGACCACGCGGAACGCTGGGACGCGGCGGGCCACGAGATCGCCGAACACGAGGCCGCGCTCGACGTCCGCGTCGCCGCCATGGAGGAGTACGGCCGCAACGCCCTGGCCGAGGCCCAGCGCCGCTACGCGGAGGCGGAGGAAGCGGCCCGCCACGGGCAGGAGGACGCGGACGCCCAGGCCGCGGCTCTGATCGCGCAGGCTCGTGTGCGTGAGGAGCGGATCGTCCGTGACACGGAGCGGGTGCTTCGTGAGCACGAGGAACGGCGGGAGGAGTTGCGGTCGCATATGGCGCATGTGCGGCATTCTTTGGCGGCGCTTACGGGGAAGCCGGTGGGGGAGGCGGCGGATTGATGGGGGTGCGGTTCGTTGTTGGGTGCGGCTCGGTTCGCGCCTGCGGCGGGACGCCCTTCGGGCGTGGCCTCAAGCGCCGGCCGGGCTGTGGTTGTGGGGTTCGCCGTTGTCGGGTGCGGGTTGTGTGCGCCTGCGGCGGGCGGCCTCAATCGCCGGCCGGGCTTGGGTGGTGGTGGGTGCCGGGGGTGGGGCCTCCGGGCTGGGGA
>NZ_JBIAWF010000019.1:55419-154536 GCF_042895325.1 Streptomyces sp. NPDC001407 | reverse complement strand
GGTTCCCAGCCCGGAGGCGCCACCCCCGGCACCCACCACCACCCAAGCCCGGCCGGCGATTGAGGCCGCCCGCCGCAGGCGCACACAACCCGCACAAGACATCGGACCCGCACCCAGCGGAAAGCGCACCCACCACAACCCAAGCCCGGCCGACGTTTGAGGCCGCCCGCCGCAGGCGCACACAACCCGCACCCAGAAACGGCCGCCCCGCCGCAGGCGGCAACGCGCCCGCACAGTCCAGCCCGTCCGGCGCTTGAGGACACAGCAAACCGTCACACCAGCGCCGTCACCAGCGGAGCCTTCGCGCAGCAGCCGACGGCCGTATGGACCGCGCGGGCCAGCCGCCAGGCGGTGAGGCGGCCCAGGTAGAGGACGGACCGCACCCCGTATTCCGCCACAGCCATGAGCTCCGACTCGCCGAGTTCCTCGGCCACGAGGACGACGCGTTCGGCGCCGTCCCGGGACCGGCGGCGGAGTTCCGCCGCGGCGGGGGCGTCGTCCGCGCCCATGAGGACGAAGGACACGTCCCCGTCCTCGCGGACCACGCGCACCTCGGGCAGCTCCCGCAGCCGGCGGACGAATCTCGCCCGGTTGAGCTCGTCGGTCGCGTGCACGGTCACGGTGATGCGTTTGTCGGACACTTCTTTTCCTCGTCTTCGTCTTCCCCCATGTATCTACGCGTCCCACCCTGCTGGGGCGCTGTCAACGAACGATTGCCGATCGATCAATGCAGAAGAAAACCGGGCCCGGAACCACTACGGTTCCGGGCCCGGCCGCGGTGCGCGGGGGAGGCGGGGTTACGCCTCTTCGCCGCCGCCGAAGCGCTCGCGGTACTCCGCGAGGTCGTCCTCGGTGATCTTCGCGAAGAGCACCGGCGGCACGGTGAAGGCCGTGCCCGCGGGGACGAAGGACAGGGACATGGCCTCGTCCGGCGTGATCCACGTGGCGTTGTCGTCGGTCAGCGCGAACGCGGACCGCATCGCGGCGGCGGACGCCGGGATGAAGGGCTCGGACACCACGGCGTAGAGGTGGATGAGGTTCATCGCCGTGCGCAGGGTGAGCGCCGCGGCCTCGGGGTCGGTCTTGATCTCCAGCCAGGGGGCCTTGGTCTCCAGATAGGCGTTGCCCGCGCTCCACAGCGCGCGCAGCGCCTGCGCGGCCTTGCGGAACTGGAGCTCCTCCATGTGCCGCTCGTACTCCGCGAGCAGTTCCGCGACCTCGCGGCCCAGCGCCGCCTCCGCCTCGCCGGCCTCGCTGCCCGCGGGGACCTCGTCACCGAAGCGCTTCTTGGAGAAGGAGAGCACGCGGTTGACGAAGTTGCCGAGGACGTCGGCGAGGTCCTTGTTCACGGTGGCGGAGAACAGCTCCCATGTGAAGGACGTGTCGTCCGACTCGGGGGCGTTGGCCATCATGAAATAGCGCCAGTAGTCGGCGGGCAGCAGCTCCAGGGCGTCGTGCGTGAAGACGCCGCGCTTCTGGGAGGTGGAGAACTTGCCGCCGTAGTAGTTGAGCCAGTTGAAGGCCTTGACGTAGTCGACCTTCTTCCACGGCTCGCGGGTGCCGAGCTGCGTGGCCGGGAACATCACCGTGTGGAAGGGGACGTTGTCCTTGCCCATGAACTGGGTGTAGCGGACGTCGTCGGCCTCGTACCACCACGACTTCCAGTCGCGGGCGGCCGGGTCCTGGTCCGCCCACTCCTTGGTGGCGCCGATGTATTCGACGGGCGCGTCGAACCAGACGTAGAAGACCTTGCCCTCGGCCGCGAGCTCCGGCCAGGTGTCGGCCGGGACGGGCACGCCCCAGTCCAGGTCACGGGTGATGGCGCGGTCGTTGAGGCCCTCGGTCAGCCACTTGCGGGCGATGGAGGAGGCCAGCACCGGCCAGTCCTTGCCGTGCTCGTCGATCCACGCCTCGACCTCGCCCTGGAGCTTGGACTGGAGCAGGAAGAGGTGCTTGGTCTCGCGCACCTCGAGGTCGCTGCTGCCGCTGATCGCCGAGCGGGCGTCGATCAGGTCCGTCGGGTCGAGCACGCGGGTGCAGTTCTCGCACTGGTCGCCGCGGGCCTTGTCGTAGCCGCAGTGCGGGCAGGTGCCGACGATGTAGCGGTCGGGCAGGAAGCGGTCGTCGGTGATCGAGAAGACCTGGCGGATCGCCCGCTCCTCGATGAAGCCGTTCTCCTTGAGCTTCCGCGCGAAGTGCTGGGTGATCTCGCGGTTCTCGGGGGAGGAGCTGCGGCCGAAGTAGTCGAAGGAGAGCCCGAAGCCGTCGTAGATGGCCTTCTGGGCGTCGTGCTGCTGGGCGCAGAACTCGGCGACGGGCAGGCCGAGCTCCTTGGCACCGAGCTCGGCGGGCGTGCCGTGCTCGTCGGTGGCGCAGATGTAGAGCGTCTCGCGGCCGGTCTGGCGGAGGAAGCGCGCGTAGACGTCCGCCGGGAGCATGGACCCCACCATGTTGCCCAGGTGCTTGATCCCGTTGATGTACGGAAGGGCGCTGGTGATGAGGTGTCGAGCCATTTCCGGCTGCTCCCTGGTCGCGGTTTACAGAGACCTTTAGCGTATCCGAGCGCCAGGGGGTGCCCGCGCGGCGATTTCGGCGTCCGCCGCGGGGGTCACCCGTGCGCTGCGGCCCCCGTGGGCCTCAAGCCGGCCCGGCGGCCGGCGGCGCTTCGGCCATCCACGCCCGCCACGGCCTGGTGATCACCTCCCGGTAGGTGTGGTGGGACGGATTGCGGCCCGCGTGCCTGAACGTCCAGTCCTGGGCGGCCGTGACGTCCTCCACGGCGCCCGAGCACGCCTCGCACACCGCGCACTGCATCGCGTATGTGATCGGCTCCGCGTCCGGCTCCCGGTCGGGCTGGAGGGTCCAGTTCCCGAACAGGAAGACCGTGCGGGCGGTCAAAGCCCCCACCGGCTCTCGGCATTCAGCCGGGCCACGCGGGCGCGCAGCGCCTCCGCCTCCGAGGCGGGCCGGGCGTACTCGGGCGGGCAGTCCCACTCGACGCCGCCCTGGGGAGGACGTAGCTGCACGTATCCGGCGTGCCGGTCCATGACTTGGCCGAGGCGATTGGTACGCGTGTCCACGGCATAGCTCACGGGTGCGGGAGGAGGGGGTGCGGGGGCAGGGAGCGAGGGGGGATTTTCATTGCTCACGCATGGAGGATGCCCACTGATGCGGAAGCCTGATCAGGCCACTTGAAGGAGGCTTGGTCCACGGCCGTGCGGATGGCCGGGTTTCCTGTCGCACCCTTTCCCGCGCGCTCCTAACGTGGGGCGCCGGAGCAAGGCAGTGATTCCGGCCGTTCACAGGAGGGTCCATGAGCGTCAGCGCCAAGACCACGTACCTGATCAGGAACGACGAGACCGGGCTGTATCTGACGGCGAAGGGCGCGGCGGTGGTGCAGGAGCGGCTGCGCGAGTGGCCGGCGCGGGCGGGGCAGGCGTGGCGGCTGGAGGCCGGGCAAGGGGGCAAGGACACCTACCGGGTGCGGAATCTGCGCAGCGGCCGGTATCTCCAGGTCCGCCGCCACGGCAAGGGCGCCGCCGTCGGGCAGGGGCCGCTGGAGGAGAGCGCGCCGGCGTACCGCGGCCAGACCTGGCGGATCACGAATGACGACGCCAAGGGGTCGCCCGTCGTCAACGTGGGCAGCGACCTGCGGCTGGCCGTGCGCGGTGGTTCCACCGCCGAGGGCGCGGCGATCGAGCAGACGGCGGAGAGCACGATGGCGCCGCTCGGGGACCGGCGGTGGCACTTCGAGGCCGTCGAACCGGCCGGTGAGAAGCGCGCGTTCGACGCGCTGGCCGGGCTGCTCGTCGAGCCCGCCACCGGGGGCCTCGTCTCAACGGCCACCAGTGTGCTCAAGACGACGCTGGAGGCGACCGGCGGTGTCTTCGGCACGGTCTCCCGGTGGGTGCCGGGGGCCGACCGCACGCCGTACATCCGCTTCGACGGGTTCCGGGACGACGAGGTCGTGCGGTTCTCCCAGCGGAACCGGGTGGAGGCCGAGCGCAGGAAGATCAGCGAGGCGTTCCCGCACCTGGCCAAGGAATTCCACGGCGGCTTCGACTTCGTGACGCGCACCCCGCGCGGCCACCGGCACCCCTATCTCGGCGTGAAGGGCGACCTCGCCGTGGAGTTCTCCGACCGCGAGGGCGAGGACCTGCTGCCCGCGGACGAATACTTCCCCGCCCAGGAGCTCCAGCCGCGGGTCGGCCGGCGGTTCAAGGCGGTGTCCGCGGCGCCGGACGGCTCGTCCTATCTGGTGTTCGGGGAGCGCGGGATCGTGATCGTCGACCGGCCGGGGACGGCGTACGAGCGCGAGGTGCACGACGTCGAACTGGGGCACCTGCCGAAGGCGTTCACGGGTGTGCCGGACGCGGTGACGTCGGCGGGTGTGGGGGAGGAGACGCACTTCTTCGCGACGAAGGGCGATCAGTACGTCGTCTTCACGCTGCGCGAGGTGATCCAGGGGCCCTCGGAGATCCTCGACGCGTATCCGTTCCTGCTGGGGTCCTGGCTCTAGCGCGGCCGGGGAGACGTCTGCCCGGGTGGCGGGAGGTGCGACCCTCTCCCGCCACCCGAGCTCCCCTCCCCCTCTCATCGGCTCTTCGTCGGCTCGGCATCGGTCTGCCTCGGGCTTGTCGGCGGCTTTTCAGAGGCCTCAGGACCCCGCCCGCGTCCCGGCCGTGCCGCCTCGCCGAGCCCGTGGGATGACCGACGGATCCGAAGAGTGATCCTACGACTACCAAGGGTAGTCACTCGATCGCACCGGCGTCACCACCGGGGAGGGGCGCCCGGAGGTGATCGCGGGGCGCGCGAGGCATGCGGTCCGGAGTCGCGCGCTCCGGTCCATGGCGGAGGCGGCCGACGTGCGGGGGCGCGCGACGGAGACATCCGCGAAACATCCGGTGCGGTAGACCCGCATGCATGCTGGAAAGGGGGTGAATGCCGACAAGGATGGACAACGACATGCGGGTGCTGGTCGCCGAGGACGAGGAAATACTGGCCGAGCTGGTCGCCACCGGCCTGCGCCGGGCCGGGTTCGCCGTGGACACGGTCTACAGCGGCGACGCCGCGATCGCCTATCTGGACCTGCACGACTACGACGTCGTCGTGCTCGACCGCGACCTGCCACGGGTGCACGGCGACGACGTCACCCGCCGCCTCGTCGCCTCCGGCTCCCGCACGCGCGTCCTGATGCTCACCGCGGCCGGCAGCATGGAGGACCGCGTCGCCGGGCTGGACCTGGGTGCCGACGACTATCTGCCCAAGCCGTTCGAGTTTCCCGAGCTCGTCTCGCGCGTACGGGCGCTGCGCCGCCGCAGTGCCCGCCCGGCGCCGCCGGTGCTGGAGCGCCACGGCCTGCGGCTGGACACCGTGCGCCGCACCGCGTTCCGCGACGAGCGGGACCTGGATCTCTCGCCCAAGGAATTCGCCCTCCTCCAGATCCTGCTGGAGGCGGAGGGCGCCGTCGTCAGCGCGGAGGAGCTGCTGGAGCGCGCCTGGGACGCGCACGCCGACCCCTTCACCGGTGCCGTCCGCGTGGCCATGAGCAAGCTGCGCGGCAAGCTCGGTGAGCCGCCGCTGATCCGTACGGTCCAGGGCGTGGGATACGCGCTGTGAGGCTCCGCGTCCCCAGGCCCGCGCTCACCGCCCGCACGCGCATCGCCGCCGCCTACGGCGCGGTCTTCCTCGTGCTCGGCGCGCTGCTGCTGGCCACGGTCAACGTCCTCTCCCGCGCCGGCACGCGCGAGCAGGCCACCGTCATCGCCCGCACCGCCCTGCCGATGGAGACGCTGCGGCCGGACCGGACGGCCGTCCCGTTCCGGGGGCAGGAGGTCAAGGGGGCGGCCCCGTCCACGATCTACCAGGTCACCGGGGACGTCAGCGCCGCCGCCTCCCATCAGCTCGTGCTCTGGTCCGCGCTCGCCCTCCTGCTCACCGCCCTGCTGGCGGTCGGCGTCGGCTGGTGGACGGCGGGGCGCGTGCTGCGGCCCGTCCACGCCATGACCGCCACCGCCCGCCGCATCTCCGCGCGCAATCTGCACGAGCGCATCGGACAGCGCGGCCCGCACGACGAGCTGAAGGAGCTGGCCGACACGATCGACGCGCTCCTCGGCCGGCTGGAGGGCGCCTTCGACAGCCAGCGCCGCTTCGTCTCCAACGCCTCCCACGAACTGCGCACCCCGCTCGCCACCCAGCGCGCCGCCATCCAGGTCGGCCTGGACGGCGAGGTCTCCCCCGAGGAACTGGCGCGTACGAAGGAGCTGTTGCTGGAGACGAACCGGCGCTCGGAGCACCTGATCGACGGCCTGCTCGTGCTGGCCCGCAGCGAACGCGGCCTGGAGCGCCAGGACCCGCTCGACCTCGCGGAGGTCGTGGCGGAGGAGGCCGCTGCCGTCGCGGACCGCGCGGCGCGGGAGGGCGTACGCGTCGACACGGACGCCGTGCCGTCCGCGCTCACCGGCAACCGCGTCCTGCTCGCGCAGCTGACCGGCAATCTGCTGCGCAACGCGGTCGGCTACAACCGTCCCGGCGGGAGCGTGGAAGTGCGCGTGCGGCCCGGCCTGTTGACCGTGGCGAACACCGGCCCGGAGGTGGCGCCGGAGGAGGTCGAGGGCCTCTTCGAGCCCTTCCGGCGGGGTGCCGGGCGGGAACGGCTCGGGGGCGGCGCGGGCCTGGGCCTGTCGATCGTCCGCTCCATCGCGCGGGCACACGGCGGCACGGTGGACGCGGTCCCGCGGCGGGGCGGCGGGCTGCGGGTGACCGTACGGTTCGGCGCGTAGACGGAAGAAGGCCGCCCCGGTGCAGGGGGCGGCCTTCTTCCGTCGCTGTACGGCTACTTCACGATGCCCGCCGCGCGGGCCTCCGTCAGCCACTCGGGGAACTCGACCATCAGCTCCTCGTAGAGGCGCGCGTCGGTGAGCGCGCGCGGGTCTCGGCCCGCGTGGAAGAAGCCCGCGTTGTCGATGACGCGCTTCTCCGGCACCGCGAGGTTGTCCAGCTTGCGCAGGAAGTCGAAGCCCTTGCTCTCCGGGTCGCCGAAGCCCACGAACTGCCAGAAGATGGGCAGCTTCGCGGCGTCGCACAGGGCGCGCTCCGCGGCAGGCTTGCTGTAGGGGCCGCCGTCGGTCTGGAAGATGACGAACGCGGGGTCCGTGGCGCCCGACTTCTCGTAGTGCTCGATCACCGCTGCCATGGCCCAGTGGTAGTTGGTGCGGCCCATGTGGCCCATGGAACTGTGGAGTTCCTCGATCCGGCCCTCATAGTTGCCGAGGTCCAGCTCCGCCGTGCCGTCGACGTCGGTGGAGAAGAAGACGACCGGGACGGTGCCGTCGTCGTCGAGGTGGGCGGAGAGGCCCAGGGCCTGCTCGGCGAGGTGCTGGACGGTGCCGTTCTTGTAGAACTCGCGCATCGACCCCGAGCGGTCGAGGACGAGATAGACGGCCGCACGCTGGCCCGTGAGCCCCTGCTTCTCCAGCGAGACCGCCGCGCTCTTGTAGAGGCTGACCAGCGCGGGCGCGGTCCGCTCCACCTTCTCCAGGCTGACCGCGGCGCCGGTCGCCGCGTCGCGGGGCGGCATCGCGGGCTGCGGCTCCGGCGACGGGCCCGGGGCGGGCTCGGGCTTGGGCACCGGGCGCGGCGTCGGCTCGGGCTCCACCGGCGGGGAGGGGCGCGGCGTGGGCACCGGGTCCGGCTCCGGGATGGGCTTGGGGGAGGGCATCGGCGTCGGCTCGGGCTCCGGCTGGGGGAGCGGGTCCGGCTTGGGCGTGGGGCCGGGGGTGGGGCCGAGCGGTCCGGGGTCGGGCACGCGGTCGGGCACGCGCTCCGTGGTGGGCTGCGCGGGCAGCGGCGCCCGGAGGGACTCGGCCGGGGCGGGCTCCGAGGCGGGCGCCGGCACAGAGGCTGCGGGCGCGGGTTCCGGCGCGGGGGCCGGCACGGAAGCCGACGCGGCGTCAGGGCTCGGCACGAGCACGGACATCGGCTCCGCCGACGGCCCCGGGACGACCGCCGCCGGCTCCTTCTCCGGCGCGGGGGTGGCCCCGGCGGCCGGCTCCGTGCCGTCGGTCCCGGCCGGCCGTCCCGCGTTCTGCTGGGGCAGGCTTGGTTCGTCGCGCTCGGCTGTCGCTGTCCTGGACCGGCCGAACGCGTTCCGCAGCAGACTCCGAATGCCCATGGGGAGCAGTCCTTCACGTGTCTCGGGAGCTATGAAATGTCCGGAGTGTCGGGGAATATCCCGGGTCCGGATGGCTACGTAAGGCTAGCCGTCACGCCCCTCCCGGCGTGCTCAGACCCTCGTAAGCCGGCCCGCGCCCGACACCGTCGGGGGACGGCCCCCGCGTCCGGTTGCGCCAGCTGGGCTCACCCGTAAGCACTCCTGAGCACCCGTGAGCGGCCGCGCTTCCCACCACGCCTACCCGCGCGGCGTCCTCACATACCGTCAGGGACCCAGTTGCCGTGGAAGCCCACCGGCACCCGCACCGGCAGATGCACCCGCGCCACCGGCCCCGCCGCGAAGTCCCGGGCCGCCAGCACCACCAGGTCCGAGGCGCCCCGCCCGGGGTCGTACGCGTACGCCATCACCCACCCGTCGTCCTCGGCCGCGTCCGGGGCGGAGGGGACGAACACGCCCTCGCCGACGTCGCCTCCCGGGGGCACGCGGAACTCCTCGCTCGTGCCGCGCTCCAGGTCGTACTTCAGCAGCCCCACCCCCAGCCGGTGCCGGTCGTCACCGGCGGCGGCCTCCGCCATCGCGTAGCCGAAGCGGTGCCGGACCGTCAGCCGCCGGGGGTCCGCCCGGGGGAACTCCACCTCGCGGTCGTCCAGCCGCGCGCGCCGTACGGTCCCGGCCGCGAGGTCCACCGTCCAGCGTTCCAGCAGCGCCGGGTGCTGCACGGCGTTCGGCGGCCGTCGGTCGAAGGGCCGCTCGTAACGGACGAGGTGGACGGTGACGACGCCGTCGCGCTCATAGGCGTTCATGGGGTGGAAGACGTAGCAGGGGTCGACTTCCAGCCAGCGGACGTCCCGGGCGCGGCCGTCCCGGGGGAGCACCCCGAGCCGGGCGGGCCGCTCGTCGTCCCAGCGCACGGGATCCGCGCCCGGCTCCGCCGGATCGGCTGCCACCACCGGCAGGTCGTAGAGCAGGACGTGCCGCTCGGTCAGCGAGAAGTCGTGCATCACGGGACGGCCCTCGACCGGAATGTCGACACGGCGGCGGATCCGGCCGTCGGTCCCGGCGACGAGGTACTGCACGTACGGCAGCGCCGGGCAGTACGCGACGGCGTGCAGTTCACCGCTGTGCGGGTCGATGACGGTGTGCGCGGCCAGCCCGCCGGGCAGGGTGCCGTGGAAGTCGAAGGGGCCGATCGTGAACAGGTCCTCGTCCAGCTCGTACGGCAGCGAGCCGGCCTCGACCAGCGCGAGGAGGTGCCCGGCGAAGCACTGCACGTGGGTGTTGGGCGCGAAGTCCATGCCCAGGTGGCGCGGGCCGTGCAGCAGCTTCTCCCCCAGCAGCCCGGCGACCTCGTCGGAGCGCACCCAGCGGTTGCGGTACCACTCGGCGTGCCCGTCGCGCAGCCGCACACCGTGCACCATGCCGACGCCGCCGAACCAGTTGTACGTGGCCGGGTCCGGGGCGCCGAGCGGGTTGGGGCCGTTGCGCAGATAGCGCCCGCGCAGGGAGTCGGGCAGGCGGCCGGTGACCGGGAGGTCGATCGCGGTGATCTCCTCGTGGACGGGCGCGAAGAGTCCGCTGAGGTAGGGGTTCGCGGTGGTTTCCGTCATGCTCCCACCATCCTCAGGAACGCCCCGCCCGACCAGAGGCGTGCGGGACCGGGGCCCGGACCCCGTCCGGGACCGGCCACATGCGGCCCGCCCGCCGCGAGGGCACCGCACCGGCGAGACTCACCTCCGCAGCGCCCGCACGAAAACCTCCAGCACCGGCCCGCCGCCAGGCGAGAGCTTGCCCGCGGCCGTCCACCCCCACGACAGCCGCGCCGCGTGCGCGCCGTCCCCGTGCGCGTCCGCCGGGGAGAGGAGTATCGCGGCGAGCCCGGCCCCGCTGCCGGAGAGCAGCCGGTCGTGCAGGCGGCGGCCGATGCCCTGGCGGCGGTGGCGCGGCAGGACCATCAGCTCGGCGACGAGGAAGACCCGCCCGGCGGCCGTCAGCTCCGCGAGGTCCGCGGGGACGGGCCCGTCGAAGCCGTGCCAGCGGTCGCTGTCACGGCTCAGCGGATAGCCGTACGCGCAGCCGACCGGCCCGCGGTTCTCGGCGATCACCAGGTCGAAGCCGGGCCGCGCGGAGTCCTCGGAGAGGCGTTCCTGGAAGCGGGAGCGGGTGCGGGGGGCCTCGCCGGGCGCGCCCCCGTACGCCGCCGCGTGCACATCCGCGAGCTGCTCGCGGTACTGGTCGGACTGCCAGCGGCTCAACCTGCGCAAGAAGACGTCGCCCATGCGCCCTTCCTGCCCAGCGGGGCCGCGGCCCACCCCCCGGGCGGGCGGTTTCCGGCGCGGTAACGGTGCGGTACGTCCAGGACACGGGCAGACCAAGAGAAGGGTAAGAAATGGGTGCAGGGCAACCCTCTTCACCCGATCCGGCCTCTTTACCGGTGAGCATCGTTCTACCGAACACGAGTACCCACCACGGGGGCAGGGAGATGAGGGACGCATGGGCCTGACCAGCCGGTCACTCTTGTACACGGTGGTCTTCGTCGCCGTGCTGTGCGTCGGCCTCACCGTATGGCTCTGGCCGCGGCTCTCCGGGCGCGGCGCGCTGCCCGTGCTGGGGCGGCTCGGTTCGATCCTGGTGACCCAGCTGGCGATCATGTCCGTGGTGCTGCTCGCGGTGAACTCCGCCAACAGCTTCTACGGCACCTGGGGCCAGCTGCTCGGCCGCTACGACCGGTCGCCGGGCCAGGTCACCGCGGTCACCGACGCCGGCAACGGCACGGTGGACACGGCCAAGGGCGGCGGCCTGATCCGGCCCGCGAGCACGCACAGCGGCGACCGCATGGGCCTGCCGGAAGGCCCCAAGGACCAGGTCGGCACGGTCGAGTCGGTGCGCCTGGTCGGCCGCCGCGCCAATGTCGTCGAGCCGGCCTTCGTGTATCTCCCGCCGCAGTATTTCCAGAAGCAGTACGAGCGGCAGCGCTTTCCCGTGATCGTGGCCATCAGCGGCTATCCGGGCGGCATCGACAACCTCTCCAAATACCTCCAGATCCCGAAGACCGCGAGCGAGCTGCTGGCCGCGAAGAAGATGCAGCCGACCGTGATCGTGATGCTCCGGCCGACGATCGCGCCGCCGCGCGACACCGAGTGCGTGGACGTCCCGGGCGGCCCGCAGTCGGAGACGTACTTCACCAAGGACGTGCCCGAGGCCCTGCGCAGCGCCTATCGCGTCGGGCACGAGGCGAGCGCCTGGGGCGCCATGGGCTATTCCTCCGGCGGCACCTGCGCGCTGGAACTGGCGATGCGCCAGCCCTCCGTCTATCCCGCGGCCGCGGCCCTCTCCGCCGACTACAAGATCAAGAACGACCTGACCACCGGGAACCTCTTCGGCAGCGGCGACGAGGGCAAGCAGCGGGAGCGCGAGCACGACCTGATCTGGCGCCTGGAGAACCTGCCCGCGCCCAAGGTCTCCGTGCTCGTCACCAGCAGCAAGAAGGGCGAGAAGAACCTCAAGGAGACCGAGAAGTTCCTCAAGGCGGTCAAGGAGCCGATGTTCGCCTCCAAGATGATCCTGGACGAGGGCAGCCACAACTTCACCACCTGGCGGCGGGAGATCTCGCCGAGCCTGGAGTGGATGAGCAAGCAGCTGGTCTTCCCGCAGGACGTCAACAGCTGACCGGCCCCTACGCCGGTCCCTTGTCCAGCTCCTCGCCCAGCCAGTCGAACGCCGCCGGGTACATCGAGATCCACGTGTTGTAGTTGTGCCCGCCCCGCTGCGTCAGCATCGTCTTCAGCCGGACCTTGCTGCCGGCCGACGCCCGCTGGAACTCCTCGATGTAGGAGGGCGGGCTGTCCCGGTCCTGGCGCGAGGTCGCGAGGAAGAGACCCACGTCGGCCTGGGTGTGGGCCACCAGCCACATGGGGCTGTTGTGCAGCCGCAGCTGCTCGTCCGCCAGGACGCCCCGGTCACCGGTCAGCGGGTCCGGGTCCAGCGCCGCGCCCGCCCCGAAGACCTTGGGGTACTGCAAGGGCAGCTTGGCCGCGCAGTAGCCGCCCGTGGAGATGCCCAGCAGCCCCCAGTAACGCGGGCCCTTGCCCGTCCTGAAGTGGTGCCGGATCAGGTCCGGGACGTCCGAGGAGAGCCATGTCGCGACCTTGTGCCCGGTGGTGTCCGTGCAGTCCGTGTCGACGCCGCCGGGATTGATGATCGGCACGGCGAGGATGAACGGCCGGCTCGCCCCCTCCCGCAGCAGCTTCTGGAAGTCACCGGGCATGTGGCCCTGCTCCATCCACGACTGCGGCGACCCGGGGACACCGTGCAGCAGCAGCACGACGGGAAAGGCGGTCCTGCGGTAGCGCGGCTCGTCGTACTGCGGCGGGGTCCAGATCATCACCTGCCCCGACAGCGACGAGGCGCGCCCGCGGACGTACGTCTCCTGTATGCCGGCGTCCCCGCGGATGAAGCGGGCCCGCTCCGGGGGCGGGCCGGGCATCGACACCGGGCCCGCGCCGGCGGGCCGCCCCAGCAGGTCGTCCCAGGACGCGTAGAGCCCGTAGCTGCTGTTGATCCAGGTGGCGACCACACAGATGGCGGTCACCTGGCACAGCCCGATGAGCACGACGCGCGCCAGCCAGGCGAGGGGGCGGGGGCCGGGGATCCTCGTCCACAGCAGCAGCGTCGCCAGCACGGCGACCGCGGTCGCCGCGATGAGCAGAGCGAAGAACGCGGTCCCGGTGAGGCTCATCCCTGCGGGCTCCCTCGGCTCGTCGGACCGGCCGCGGCCGGTGGCATCCGACCCTAGTCAACCGCCTTCCGGGCCAGGGCGCCGGACATGATGGCTGGTTCGCTCTCCTCCCTTGACGCGCGTGTCCTGCATACGCTCTACGCCGCGGCTGCGCGCGGGAACCCGGCGGCAGCGACAGCGGTCAGTGATCCGCACTGCCGCCCAGGACGCGGCGCGCGGGTCCCTCAGCGATGCGGAGGCGTACCGTGGCAAAGCAGGACCGTGCGATAAGAACGCGGCGGACCATCCTGGAAGCGGCCGCGGTGGTGTTCGACGAGCGGGGCTACGACGCCGCCACCATCAGCGAGATCCTCGCCCGTGCCGAAGTGACCAAGGGCGCGCTGTACTTCCACTTCGCCTCCAAGGAGGACCTGGCCCGCGCCGTCGTCCAGACCCGGATGTCCGTCACCGCGCTCCGCCCCGAACTGCCGCGCTCCTCCAAGATGCAGGAGCTGGTCGACATCGGGCTGATCTTCACCCACCGGCTGCTGGTGGACCCGGTGCTGCGGGGCTGTGTGCGGCTGTCCATCGAGCACAGCGCGACGGCACCGCACCGCGACGCCCGGTTCGACGACTGGACCCAGCTGCACACCCGGACGCTGACGGAGGGCAAGGAGCGCGGCGAGGTGCTGCCGCACGTGATGCCGTCGGAGGTCGCCGAGCTGATCGTCGCGGCGTACGGCGGCATCAACGCCCTCTCGCAGACGGTCTGCGGCCGTGCCGACCTGGAGCGGCGGGCCATCGTGCTCTACGAGCACCTGATGCCCGGCGTGGCCGTGCCCGCGGTGCTCGTCCGGCTCGACATCGCCCCCGGCCGGGGCGCCCGTGCGCTGGCGGAGCTGGAGCGGCAGCGCGCGGGCACCCCGGCCGGGGTCGCCTGAAAGTGTCAATCGGTGGGGGTGCCCAGGGTCTCCAGCGCGACCTTGAGGAGCGCCTGGCGCTTCTCCTCGTCCGTACCGCCGAGCTGGTCCAGCGTGAAGGCCCCGAAGTGGACGGTCAGCAGGGCGCTGGCGACGCGGACGTGGGTGTCGAAGTCGATGTCGCCGGTGTGCATCAGCTGGGAGATGGCCTCCACGCGGCCGCGCAGCGTGCGCCCGACGGCCAGGTCGCGCAAGGTCGCCTGGTTCTCCTGGAGGATGTGGTAGATCGGCATGGCCGACTTCAGGGCCGCGCTGTAGCGGGTCATCAGCTCCCGCCGGGTATCGAGGGTCGGGGGCTGTTCCCTGGCCCAGGCGATGAGTTCGTCGACCGGGCGGCCGAGGTCTTCGGAGATCGCGGTGAGGATGTCCTCCTTCGTCTTGAAGTGGTAGTACAGCGCCGCCTTGGTGACGCCGAGCTCCTCGGCGATCTCCCGCAGCGACGTCTTCTCGTAACCACGTGAGACGAAGAGGTCCAGGGCCGTTTTCTGGATGCGCTCACGGGTGTCGCTCCTGCGCGCCTGAGGGGTGCTGCCCATGGTCTCTCCTGCTGTTGTCGTGAAGCTGCCGCCCTCCGCCGAACCTACTTGACGCCCGGCAAGTTAGGCAGCCTGTCCTCGCGGTCCCGCCGTGCCCGTCCGCACATGACCGACCGGGCCGGGTCGCCGTCGCACGCGCTGAGCGGGCGTGGAGATCATGCCGCAGGAAACCTCCGTGACGGGGGCGGCGACCGTGACCGCGACACCCCCGGCACGCAATACGTACATTGTCGTGAGCTCCGTGGTCTCCGCCCCTTCCGTCAATTCCCTGTCGCCAGGCCGGACTTGGCCGACCGGGTGCGTGCGGGCACGGCGCGGCGCGTACGGGACGCCGCGGGCGGACCGGTGGGCGGTGCGGCGCTCGCGGACGCCGGGGCTCCGGGAGGGGGTCCGGGAAGGGATCCGGCGGCCTCCGGCGCCGGGCCGTGCGGCCGGAAAATCATACTTGACGCCCGGCAAGTTGCTGATTTACTTTCCTGTCCAATGGCTCGACGGTCTGTAAATCCGCACTCTGGGGGTTCCGATGGTGAAGGCGGATATGGTTCTGGACGTCATCTGCGTCCACTCCTATATCGGCTACACCCGCCTCCGGCGGGCGGCCGGACGGCTGCGCGCGGCGGGCCGCGAGGTGGAGCTGACGTTCCGTCCGTACGAGCTCGCACCGGCCGCGCCGAACGTGGCACAGCCGCTGGTGCCGGTGCTCAAGCGCCTCTTCGGCCCGTACGCGGAGACCGAGATGGCCCGCGCGACCGGCCAAGCAGCCCGTGAGGGGCTGGAGTTGGACTACGGCCGGGCGGTCGTCGGCAACACCTTCGCCGCCCACCTGCTCATCGCCCGCGCGCAGGCGCGGGGCCGCGCCGAGGCGATGGTGGAGCGGCTCTTCCGCGCCCACTTCACCGACGGGCTGCACATTGGCGACCCCGGCGTGCTGCGCTCCCTGGCCGAGGAGTGCGGCCTGGAAGCCGACGGAAGTGCATCCGGACCGGACGGTTTTCTCCGTCGGTTTCCGGGCGGCGGCACGACGCCGTACGACGGGCCGGACGCCGAGGCCCTGCGCGAGGAACTGGACCGGCTGCGCCGCCACGGCGTCACCGGGGTGCCGCTCTTCCGGATCGGTGACCGCGTGCTCTGCGGCCCGCAGACGGAACGCGTGCTCTACGAAGCCCTGTCCGGCTCCCACGCCCGCACCGCGCGGACGCCCGTGCCCGTCGGCGCCGGCCGCTGATGGGCACCCGGACGGCCGAGCGGCCCGCCGGCGCCCCCGTCGCCCCGACCGCCGGGCGGCCCCTCCCCGAGGTCTTCGAGGACATGACCCTGCCCGTGCGCTCGGCCGCCGGACTCCTCGGCCTCTCGCCGTGGACCGTCGACCGGCTCATCGACCGCGGCGTGCTGCTGACGACGGTCTGCGGCCCCTATCGCTATGTCACGCTCACCAGCATCATGGCCTACCGCCGGCTCGGCCGGTCATGAGCTCGGCCGGTCATAAGAATTCCGGTCCTATGTCCCGCGCGATGTGTCAGTAATACGTGCGGCGAGCCCACTGGCGCGAATGAGTGAAAGCCCGGAACCTCTCCAAAAGGCCGGAGTTATTCAGAACGCTTTCCCAGTGGGGGCGCTAAACGATCGAAAGGCATAGACGTGCTCAAGAAGGTAATGGCCACGGCCGCGATGACGGTTTCCGCGGTCGGCTCCCTCGCCGGCCCCGCGCTGGCGATCGGCAACGACCAGGACGTCGCGAACGGCAACGCAGCCAAGACCGGCTATGGGAACACCAAGACCGGGGGCGTCGAAAGCCCGCAGATGAGCCTGATCCAGGGCACGCTCAACAAGCCCTGCCTGGGCATCGGCAAGCTGGGTGTCCAGTCCGTACTGGCCCTCATCAACATCGGCGTCCAGGACGTGCCGATCCTGTCCTCGCAGCAGCAGCAGCAGTGCACCGACAACTCCACGATCAACGACGGGGACGACCCGCTGTCGCACATCCTCGACGAGATCCCGGTCCTGTCGGGCAACGGCTCCGGCAACGGCGGCCTGTAGGTCCCGGACGACACCGGATGCACGGAAAAAGCCCCCTCTGCCGCGGGTGTGCGGGCCCCGCGGCAGGGGGGCTTTCCGTTGCGATTCCTGGTGCGGGGCACCACGCGCTTTTATTCTGATCGGGCCACGTGGTGGGCTGAAGGAGTGAAGCCGAATAACCTCCGCCGGAATTCCGAGTTAGCCAGGGCGCTCCCGCAAGTCGTCGACCAGAGCGAAGGAATAGCGTGATCAAGAAAGTAGTGGCCACCACGGTGCTCGTGGCTTCCGCGGCCGGCGTCTCCACCGCCCCGGCGATGGCGGTGGGCAACGGGAACGGCGTCGCCAACGCGAACGGCGCGGGCCAGATGTACGGCAACACCTGGACCGGCGGCTATATGAGCCCCCAGATGGGTCTGATCAACGGCTCGCTCAACAAGCCCTGCCTCGGTATCGGCAAGCTCGGCGCCCAGTCGCTCATCGGCCTGCTCAACGTCGGCCTCCAGGACATCCCGATCCTGTCCTCGCAGCAGCAGCAGCAGTGCACCGAGAACTCCACCATCCAGGACGGGGACGACCCGCTGTCGCACATCCTCGACGAGATCCCGATCCTGTCCGACAACGGATCCTGGAACGATGAGGACCACGAAGGCCATGGCCACGGCCACGAAGGTCACGGCGGTCATCACGGTCACTGACGCGACCCCCACCTGAACAAGCCGCCCCCGGGCCGACCCGGGGGCGGCTTTCGGCGCGTACCGGCGTGCGGAGCCGGCACCGCCGATCCGGGCCGCCCGTGCGCCATAATCGCGATCATGCTGCCCGAGATGCCCCCGCCCCTTCCGGAAGGGCTGCACCGGCGGCTCGCGCCCGATGTGGTGGCCGCCTGCGCCCCGGCGCCGGTCGCGCTCGCCGGGGCCCACGCTGTGCGCGCGCACGGACTCGGCGGCCGGCCCGGCCGGGACCTGGAGTTCGTCACCGACGCGCCCCGGCCCATGGCCGCGGTCGCGACGGCGCTGCGGACCGGGCTGGAGGAGCGGGGCTGGCGGGTGCGGCCGGTCTCGGCCGACCCCCTCGCGGCGCGGTTCACCGTGGCCGACCCCAAAAGTGGCGAGGAGTGTGCCGTCGACCTCCGCAAGGAGACCCTGTGGCGGCCTGTCGTACCCACGGAGTACGGGCCCGTGCCCGCCGTCGAGGACGTCGTGGGCCTGGAGGTGCGCGCCCTGGCCGACCTCGGGCTCGCCCGCAGCCTCGTCGACGTGCGTGCCGCGGCCGCCCGTTGGTCCCCCGTCGAACTGGAGGAGCTCGGCCGCCGCCACGCCCGCGACGCCGCCTTCGACCTCACCGACCTCCAGGCCCGCCTCGCCGGGGCCGAGTGGATCGACGACGGCGAGTTCACCGCCCAGGGCCTCGACGAGGCGGCCGTCGGCGAACTCCGCCGCTGGGCCCAGGCGTGGGCCGACGACATCGCGGAGCGGCTCATGGAGGAAACGGCGTACGAGGACGAGTGAGACCGGTGGCCTGAACCGGCCGTTCGCGGTGGAAGGCGACCTTGTCCGCCTTCCCGCGGGTGCTGAAGGATCTCCCGGGCGAGGGCCGTGACGCGGAACCGAGCACCGTCGTGTCCGGCCCGGCGATCCATCGATGTCGCACTCGGAGGGAACGCACTGTGCCGCAGGAAGCAAGGACCCCCCAGCAGCAAGTCACGGCCGACGAGGTCGGCGACTGGTACGACAAGTTCGGCGAGGTGTACCACCTGACCCTCGGCGAGAGCGTGCACTGCGGCCTGTGGTTCCCGCCGGACGCGCCCGTTCCGGAGAGCACGGACCTGGTCGCGATGTCCTCGCAGGCGCAGGACCGGTACACCGACTACCTCATCGAGACCCTCGGCCCCGAGGACGGACACCGCGTCCTGGACATCGGCTGCGGCACAGGCCGCACCGCCCTCCGGCTGGCCCAGCAGCGTGGCGTCGAGGTCACCGGCGTCTCCGTCAGCAAGGAGCAGATCGCGGCCGCCAATCGGCTCGCGGGCGAGCACGGTCTGTCCGGCCGCCTCACCTTCGAGGTCGCCGACGCCATGCGACTGCCCTACGAGGACGAGTCGTTCGATCGCGCCTGGGCGGTGGAGAGCCTCTGTCACATGGACCGTGCCAAGGCGCTCGGCGAGGCATGGCGGGTCCTGAAGCCCGGCGGTGAGCTCATGGTGCTGGAGTCGGTCGTCACCGAGGCGCTCACCGAGCCGGAGACCGCCCTCTTCGAGACCGTCTACGCCGCCAACGTCCCGCCGCGGCTGGGCGAGTTCTTCGACATCGTCAGCGGTGCGGGATTCCACACGCTGTCGCTCAAGGACCTTTCGGCGAACCTGGCGATGACGATGAACGTGTTCGCGCTGGGGGTGTACTCCCGGCGGGCGGAGTTCACGGAGCGGTTCGGAGCGGAGTTCGTGGACGGTCTCATAGCCGGGCTCGGCAGTGCGCAGGAGGTGCTCGTCCGCAAGACCCGCTTCTTCATGGCGACGCTCCGCAAGCCGGCCGCTTAGCTCCGGGCGTGGAAGGGGCGCCGGACCGGCGCCCCTTCGGGCGCGTTCAGCGCCGGTCCGCGGGCCCGGCGTCCCGGTGCACGTGAAGGGTGATGCTGGAGAAGTCCCTGCCCTGGAACACCTCGGCCTGCGTCCCGCCGCTGATGTGGTTGTGCACGTCACCGGCCGTCTGCGCCGCCTGCGTCCGCTGCCACCATTCGTCGAGCAGTCCGCGGAACTCGCCGTCCAGAGCGGCCCGGACGCCCAGGGCGGTGGCCAGTGCCTGGGCCCGCGCCGGATCGGCCGGGGCGTCCGCCAGGGAGGCGAGCTCCAGCTCCCCCGTGCTCACACCGGGAGGCGCGTCGAGGGCCCCTCCCCGCGAGAACGGGCGCCGCACGAGGGCGGAGAGCCCCTGCCATGCCTGCCGGGCGGCTTCCCCGCCCAGCCCTCCGGCCAGTGCGGTGAGGGCCGCCGCCGTGATCGGGTCCATGGATACGCTCCCTGGGTGGTCGTCTGGTGTAGCCACCATAGGAGCGTGCGCCGCACCTGACGCGGCTGTTCGGATGATCCGTCACTCCGTCAGCACAGGGCGTGGACCGTAGAGTTGGGGAATGGCCGAGGAGACGCACAACAGCCTGGACGGGCACGCGGACGTGGTGGTCCAGGCCCGGGACATCGGGGTGCTGCACCAGCACCTGCACGGCGTGGTGGCGCCGGAGCGGCCGGTGCCCTTCCAGCTGCCGCCCGCGCTCGCGCACTTCGAGAACCGGCGGGCCGAGCAGGAGCGCATCGCGCGGGCCGCCGAGAGCCACGCGGGCGACGGCTCCCCGCTGGTCGTCACCCTGAGCGGCATCGGCGGGATCGGCAAGACCGCGCTGGGCTTCCACGTGGCCCGCCGGCTCAGCCGCGGTTACCCCGACGGCGTGCTGTACGTCGACTTGGACGACCTGCGCCGGGACGGCGTGGTGGAGGTCGCCGACGCCGTCGCGGAGCTGCTGACCGGCCTGGGCGTCACCTCGGAATGGCTGGAGCGGCCCTTCGCCGGCCGGAGCAAGCAGTATTGGTCGCTCACCCGCGACAAGCGCCTCATCGTGATCGTCGACAACGCCCGGTACGCCGCCGAGGCCGAACCGCTGCTTCCGGCGTCCGCGGGGAGCCTGGCGATCGTGACCAGCCACGGCGCGCTCCACGACTTCGACGGCGCCTTGCCGGTCGAGGTGCCCGTGAACCCCCTTGTCGCCGAGGACGCGGCGCGGCTTCTCGCGCACATCGTCGACGACCACCGGCTCCCCGCCGAGCCGGACGCGACGGCCGCGCTCGTGCACGGCTGCGGCGGACTCCCCGCAGCGCTGAAGGTGGCCGGCCAGTGGGTCCGCAAGTACCGCAGACGCAGCCTGTCCCGGCTTGTCGGGGAACTGGCCGCGGAGCTGCGCGAGAAGGGCATTCCCATGGTCGAGGCGGTGTGGGACGCCGCGTACGCCGGGCTGGGCGAGGAGGCCGCGCGGCTCTACCGCCTGCTGTCGCTCCACCCCGCGCCGGTCGTCACCGCACCGGCGGCCGCCGCGCTCCTCGGCGCCGGAGAGCGGCGGGCCGAGGACGCGCTGGAGGAACTGGAGTCGGCGGGCCTGCTGGAGAACCGGACCGAAGGCTGCCGGATGCACGACCTGCTGCGCGGCCACGCCGACCGCCGCGCGCGCGAGGCCGACCCCGGGGGAACGGAACGGGCAGCGGCCCGGCGCGCGTTGATCCGCTGGTACCGCCGCCAGGCCGCGCGGGCGGACCTGATGGCGGCCGGGCCGCGCATGACCCTCGCGGAGCCGCCGGAGGCCGTCGACGAGGTCCCCGACATCGAGTTCTCCACCAAGGCGGAAGCGCTCAGATGGCTGGAGTCGCAGCGGCTCGCGCTGTACGGCTGCGTCCGGCTGGCCTTCGACAGCGGGCTGTACGAGGACGCGTGGGCCCTGTGCGAACCGCTGTGGACGCACTTCCTCGACCACCCGCACTACGCGGACGTCCTGGACGCCTTCGCGACCGGGGTGGCGGCCGCCGACCGCCTGGAACACCTGCCGGCGATGATCCGGCTGCGCTGCCAGCTGGCCAGGCCGCTGTGGGAACAGCGGCGGTACGACGAAGCGGCGGCCCACCTGCGCCAGGCGCTGAGCGCCTCCGAGTCGCTGGGCGCGTCGGAGCAGGAGCGCAAACTGCGGGCTTCGGCAGTGGAGTTCAGCGGCCTGCTGAAGCTCGCCAGGGAGGACCTGGCGGGCGCCACCGCGGACTTCGAGGCATCCCTGCGGATCCATACGGCGATCGGGAACGCGTACGGCGTGCTCCTCCAGACGCACCTGCTGGGCCGCACCGCGCTGCGTCAGGGCGATGTCGGCCGGGCGGTCGCCCTGCTGGAGGAGGCGCACCGGATGGCGCGGGAGCAGGAGCGCGAGCGGATGACCGCCCGCACCGGGTTCGAGCTCGGCCGGGCGCTGCGGTGCGCGGGGCGGGCGGCGGAGGCCGCGGCCCTGGCGCATGCGGCACTGGAGAGCGCCCGCGAACGCGGCTCCACCACCGACGAGGTGCGCGTCCTGGAGGAGCTCGCCGGTCTCGCGGACGAGCGTGGCGCGGCGGCCGAGGCGGACGGACACCGCGCGCTGGCCCGGCTGTTGACCGAGCGCGCGGGCGGACTGGCCGACGGCGCTCAGAGCTCGTAGGCGAGGTCCGCCTCGTCGGCCGGGGACACGTGCACCCGGACCGCGAGCGGGCCGGTGTCGCAGACGAGCGTCACCGGCGGTGCCCACCGCGGCGGCGCCTCGCCCAGCCAGGCGTGGACCGCCGATATGACGGCCGCCGGGTCGGCGCGCAGGACGCGCCCGGCGGCCCGGCACGGTTCGACGCGGACACTGAGCGGGCCGGCCGAGCGGTGCCGGACCAGGCACCGCTCGGGGGTGAGGACCGCCGCGGCGGTCCGGCACCCGGGGGCCTCGGCCAGGATCCGAGCGGTCCAGCCGGCCGCCGTCCACGCGCTGCTGTGCGGCGCCGGTGCGGCGGCGGTCCGGGCCCGGCGCCACAGCACCGACGCGCTCTGCGTGTGGCGCATGTCCGCTTCCGGGTGTTCGGCGGCCAGATGACGTACGGCCTCGGTGGTGTCCGGGGGGAGGCGCTCGACGCCGATCCGGTGTCCGCGGACCCGGGTCCGTACGGCGAAGGCCGCGGGCCGGCGGGGCACGGTGGCCGGGCGGGGGAGCGGGTGCGGGGCCACGGGGACCGTCGGCGGGCGGAGCCCCAGCAGGCGGTAGAGCTCACCGCGCAGCCGTCGCAGGGACTGACCCTGCCGGGCGAAGGCGGCGTCCGCGAAACGACGCGTGTCCTGCGCTTCCGCTGCCCGCAGGGCTTCCGGCAGGCCCTCCGCGAGCGGGGGCGCCGCCGCCAGCAGGTCCGCCATGGGACTGCCGGGGATCAGCTCGCTCCCGCCGTCGTAGGCCCCGACGACCGGGCGGCCGAGGGCGGCCGCGTAGAGGGCCGTCGAGCCGTGGTCGGTGATTACGGCGTCGGCCGCGACGAGGAGCGCGGCCCACTCCTCGTGGGGCCTGGCCAGGATCAGGCCCGCCGCCAGGGCCGGGGCGAGCCGGCGGGAGAGGTCGAAGGTGCCGGTCCGGCTGTGTTCGTTGGGGTGGAGGACCAGACCGAGCTGGTAGGCGTCGTGCGGCAGCCGGCCGAGGAGTTCGCGCGGCAGGTCCGGCCGGCGGGCCAGCAGCGACTCGGGGCCCCAGGTGGACGTGAGCACGATGAGCCGCCGTTCGCCCGTACCCAGGGCGGCGCGGTAGTCCTCCCGGTGGGCGGCCGAGCCGAGCAGCCGGTCCAGGGTCGGATCGCCCACCACGGACGCCCGCGCGGCGGCCGGGGGACAGTGTTCGGCGAGCCGGTCGAGCTGCTCGCCGTGCGCCAGCGCGTGCAGGTCGGCCCAGGGTTCGCCGTCGGCGAGGAGGTAGTGCGGGTCGAGGCCGGACGGGAGGTGGGCCGAACCCTCTTCCTTGAGAGCCTTGTTGAAGCCGGCGCCGTGCGGCATGACCACTCGGGGGCCGGACAGGACCCGCAGGGCGCCCTTCGGGCTCGCGGTCAGTATCAGGTCGTGTTCACGGGCACACGCCTGCTCCCAGGCGACGGTCCGGGCGCCGCGCCGCTCCAGGGCCGCGAGGGCGTCCACGTCGAACTCCGAGCCCGGCACGAGCGTGAACCGGACGGTGATGCGGTCGTCACCCTCGAAGACGGGGAGCACGTCGAGAAGCCGGTGCAGCGCGCCCGCCGAACGAACGGCGATGAGCACGGTGGGGTCGTGTCCGGCTGTCCGGCTGTCCGGCTGTCCGGCTGTCCGGCTGTCCGGCTGTCCGGCTGTCCGGCTGTCCGGCTGTCCGGCTGTCCGGCTGTCCGGAAACTGTGGATTCTACCCGAAATGCCGCTAACGGAAGCGTTGTTCCTGCTGGACGGGGCGAAGTCGTCGAGGGCCTCCTGCGGCATGCCGCTGATCGTACCGGCGGGGAAACAGGGGCTCCCCGAGGCGCCCGGCCGTGCGCGCCCGCACGCCAGGCCCAGACCTTTGACCAGGGGGTTTCGCGTGAATCGAGGGTGTTACCGTCAGGGACCTTGAACGCGGGTGAGAACGGGGGCCGGGCGTGGCGAAGGCACGGGAATCGGGGCGGAAGAGAGAAAAGGGCGCGGGTCCCCAGGGCGAAATAGCCCTGGCGAAGGGCGTCGGCCTCGTGGCGGGGCTCCTCGCGACATGGCATCTGGCCCTGGTGGCCACCGCCGACGGCATGGCCGTGTCCGACGTCGCCGCGACCGTCAAGGCACTCGCCCTGCACCGGCCGTTGGACGGCCTGAGCGAGGACGGCATCCACGCCGCCTCGCCCGCCGTCACCGTCTGCGTCTGGCTGGCCTTCATCGCCGTGCCCATCGCCCTGATCACGCTGGCCGTACGCGCTCGCGCGCGGCGCGTGCGCGGTGCCGGCGGCGAGGGCCTGGCCTCCGCCGCCGAGGCCCGCCACAACCTCGGCGAGGCACGCGCCCGGGCCGCCGCCGCGCAGACCCGCGCCACCAGCTTCTCCGGCAAGGACGGCCGCTACGACCCGAAGGCCGCCGCCCGCGCCGAACTGCGCGAGTTCGGCTGGCGGATGGGCCGGCAGCTCGGCAGCGGACAGCCGCTCGTCGCCACGCCGGAGGACTCGATCGCGGTCATCGCCCCCTCCGGCGGCGGCAAGTCCCGCAATGTCGTCATCCCCGCCTGCCTCGACGCGCCCGGCCCGCTCGTCGTCACCTCGACGCGCGCCGACGTCCTCGACGTCATCGCCCAGCCGCGCTCCCGGCAGGGCAAGGTGTGGGTCTTCGACCCGCTCGACACGGTCGGCTGGCCGGAGCGCATGGTGTGGGACCCGGTGGCCGGCTGCCAGGACGGCGAGACCGCCACCTCGCGCGCGCTGTCCTTCTCCGTCGGCATGGGCGCCGACGACGGCTCGTCCACCAACGCCGGCTTCTTCCAGCAGACGGCCTCCTCGGCGCTGACCCGCCTGCTGCACGCGGCCGCGCTGGAGGGCCGCACCATCGAGCACGTGCTGCGCTGGGCCACCAACCTGGAGAAGGCGAGCGAGCCGCGCGCCATCCTCACCGACCACCCGGGCGCCGAGCCCGGCTGGGACGTCCTGCTGCGGTCCGTCTCGACGGGCGCCGACGAGACCGTCGCCTCCACCCGGCAGACCCTCGCCGCGCAGATCGAGCCCCTCGCGCTGCGCAAGGTGCTGCGCTGCGTGACCCCCCAGGAGGGCGTGCCGGTCTTCGACGCGGACCGCTTCGTCGCCTCCCGCGACACCCTCGTCCTCATCAGCGACTCCAACGCCTCGACCAACGTCTCGCCGCTGACCACCATGCTGCTCGGCGAGGTCGTCGACGCGGCCAAGCGCCGCGCGCCCCGTACGCCCTCGGGCCGGCTCGACCCCTTCCTCCGCCTGGTGCTGGACGAGGTCGCCAACGTCGCCCCGCTCCCGAAGCTCCCCTCGCTCGCCTCCGACGCGCGCGGCTACGGCATCCACCTCGTCTACGCCCTCCAGTCGCTCGCCCAGGCCGGTCTGCGCTGGGGCGACAAGGAGGCGGCCACCCTCCTCGACAACGCCGCCGCGTCCCTGGTGATGGGCGGCCTCAAGGACATCGAGGCCCTGCGCCGCTTCTCCGAGCTGATCGGCGAGACCGAGCTGGCCGAGCTCTCCACCTCCCGGGACACCGCCCGGCTCTTCGGCCACGGCACCTCCGAGGTCAAGCGCGAGCGCCGCATCCTGCGCCCCGAGGAGATCCGCCAGCTCCCGCACGGCCAGGCGCTGCTCCTCTTCCGCGGCGCGCCCGGCGTCATCGTCGAGCTGGAGCCGTGGGACCAGAGCCGCGACGGGCAGGCGCTGCGCGCCGGTGAGCTGGCGACCCGCGCGGCGCGCATCGGCCCGGCGCCGTTCGAGCAGCTGTAGGGAGCACGCCGTGGACGACGCACTGAAGGTCTCGGACTTCGCCGCCTACCGCGCGGGGCTCGAGGAGCAGATCAAGAAGTTCGCCCTGGGCGTCAAGCGCGAACAGGGCGAGGTCGAGGAGATCCTGGGCGAGATCCTCGACCGTCTGAACGCCCTGGAGGCCGGCGCCTCCGGCGGCTCCGGCACCGGCGGTCACCTCCCGTGGTCGCTGCGGGCCACGGAGCGGGAGTGGCAGGAACTGGCCGACTGGCTCGACTGGTTCGGACGGCACTACGCCCCGCAGCTCCACCTGCGCATCTGGCCCTGCTGGCCGAAGCACGGCGGCGTCGTCGAGGAGCTCGCGGCCCTCCGCGCGGCCTGGTGCGCGGCCGTCGAGGCCGACGCCGACCCCACCCGGAGCGGTTCCGAGCTCGCCTACTGGCACCAGATGTGGCTGTGGCCCACGGTCGAGCGCATCCGGCAGAACTACATGTTCAGCGAGTGCGAGACCGACCACTCCCCGGACCGCCCCGGCCGCCCCACCGACACGGCCGCTCTCAGCGCCCGCGTCGCCGAGGCTGAGGCCGAGCGCCGCCGCCTGGAGAACGCGCGGTACGCCTTCTTCGCCGAGGTCCCGCGGGGGTGGACCGCGGACCGGCCGGACGGGCTGTGGCGCAGCGCCGACGACGGCTGGGAGTACCTCTCCCTGCTCGACTGGGAGTGGCACGCCGTGGCGGAGCTGCCGGTGCGGCGGGAGATCCTGCACCCGCTCCCGGCCGAACGCGCGCTGGAGCTGGCGGCGGACCGGCAGGCGTGGGTCACGTACTGGGCGCACTTCACCGACGAGGCCGACTGGCGGGCCGGCGCGCCGCCGACCACGGTGGTCCGGCGGCGGCGCAGCCCGGAGCGCATCCTCGACGAGGCGTACGGCCCGGACGGCACCTGGGAACCGACCGAAGCCGTGCACGACTTCCTCAGTGCCCGGCCCTCCGACCCGCCGCACCTGGTCGAGGTCGACGCGGCGGAGGCGGCGCGACTGGCGAACGGGGACACGGAACTGTGAGCGGTGACAAGCCGGTCGGCGCGTGGCGGGACGACCGCTCCGACGACATACGCCCCTTGGCCCTGACAGCGGAGGAGAACCGTCTCGTCACGGCCCGCTGGGAAAAGGCGCGCGCGGCCCATGGCGAACTCGACGCCGTCCTGGAGGCCCTCACGGCCCGGCTCGGAGAACCGTACGGCGCCCGTCTGGAAGGAAAGCAGTACCGCCTCAAGGGCCTTCTCGCCTTCCGCCGCCAGACCGCCGCGCGAAAGCGGCTCCGGGTCGATGTGGGGGCATTCGCCCACAAGATCAGTGACCTGAATCGCTACACCCTCGTGCTCGCAACCGATCACTACACAGCGGGCGTCCAGCAGGCGTACGCCTTCCTGCACGAGCAGGGCTTCGAGCTCGTACCCGGCTCGGAACGGAACACCTGGGAGGACCCCCTCTACAAGGGATTCCGGGCGGCCTGGCAGCGGCCGGGCGGAGAGCAGCGCTTCGAGATCCGGTTCCACACGGACGCGAGTTATTCGGTCCAGTCGGAGAATCATCTCCTTTACGATCTCTACCGCTCCGGCCGGGTACGCGGTGCGGCGGACGGCGCGGAGTTCTCGAAAGCGCACGAGCAGGCGGCCGAGCTGGTGCAGAGCGGGCGGTACGGCATGAAGTCCGGAAAGGAAGGTCACTGATGGGTGATCAGAGCGGTTACGAATACTTCGTCAAGGCGGCGGCTCCGTACACCGAGGAACGCCCCTCCAGCCTCTGGCGTCGGTCGGGTGAGGAGTGGGAGTTCCTTTCCCTGCTCGACTGGGCATGGCACACGACCAGTCGCGCCCCCATGCCGGGAGTTCTGTTTCCGGTGACCGCCGAGCGTGCTGCCGCGTTGGAAGCCGACCGGCAGGGCTGGGTGCGGTACTGGGCCTTCTATCCCAGTGAGCGCAGGTGGCGCGCCGGGCAGGGGGCCACGACGGTCGTGCGTCGGCGCAGCAGCCCCGAGCGCATTCACGACGAGACGTTCATGCGTGGCGGCGTGTGGAAGGCCGACAGTGCCGTCGCCGAATTCTTCGACGCACGTCAGAGCAACCCCCCGCACCTGGAGGAGCTCACCGCCGAAGGGGCGGAGCGCCTTCTGCAGGAGCTCTTCGGCGTGATGGGGGCCACCGACCTGTGAGCACCGAAGAGGTCGGGGCATGGAGAGGCTCCGCTGAGAAGCGTGAAGACCACCTTGAGCTGACGGCCGAGCAGAACCGTGTGGTGACCGCTCGCTGGGAGTCCGCCAAGGCGGCGCGGGGGCAGCTCGACGGCCTCATGCGCGGCATCGAGGAACGATCCGTCGAGCACGGCGGAAAGCTGGAGGGCCTGGACTATTCCCTCAAGGGGCTCGACTCGTTCCGTCGCAAGGCGGCGGTCGCGGTGGAACGACCCGGCGTGGACGCCGAGTCGGTGTGCGAGGACGTCGACGACCTCAACCGCTACACGCTGACCTTCGACACGGACAACTACGTCCAGGGCACGCAGCGGACGTATGCCGAGCTCAGGGAGCGTGGGTTCGAGCCCGTTTCGGAGCAGAACACCTGGGAGGACCCGGTCTACAAGGGGGTCAACACCGCCTGGGAGCACCCCGGGACCAAGGAGAAGTTCGAGCTCCAGTTCCACACCCCGGAGAGTTTCAAGGCCAAATCGGAAAACCACGAACTCTACGAATTGGCCCGGTCCGGGGAGTTCGAGAAGTACAACACCAAAGAGGATCCGACGCGGGCGGTCTCCTACCAGGAAGCCTCGGATCTGCTCCAGAACGAGCGGTACGAGAACGTCCGTACCCCCTCGGGTGTGGAAGAGCTGGGCAACCGCAAGGTCCGGGCCACCCTCAACCCGGAGGTCGAACCGGAGATCGTCGAGCACGTCCGCCAGATGGAGACGGACCTGAAGACGCTCCACGCCGCCGAGGCCGCGGCCAAGGCACAGGAACAGGCGAATTCCCTGGACACCGGTCTCGGTGAGACCTTGCAGGCGGAAGGCCCCGGCCTACGCAACAGATTGGCTACAAAAACCGAGCCCAGGCAACAGTCGCGCACCACCGCACCCGTTGTCGACCCGCTGCCGTCGCAGTCCAGGGGCCGTGGTCCGGCGCTGATGTAAGGGGTGAAAGGGCGGGTCGGTCCGAATGGGCGTGACGGTCGCCACGCGATCGCGGGGGGCCGTGTTCCTGAAACACCCGCCTTGTCGGGAATTCCCGATGCGGAACCGGTAAGAGTTCGCTCACTCTTGGTCACTCATTGGACAAATCAAGCTGTTTGACGATCAGTAATAGGCCCACGTACTGTCCAGGCACTCAGGCCTTGTACGGGGGAAGGGTCACCAAGGTTGAGCACGTTCAAGACGGTCATGCGGCGGATACTGAATCTGCCGGAGCCGAAAGGCGATAAGGGCGCGGCAACTCCCAATGCCGACAAGCCTTTGAAGGCCGCCGCCGCCCCCGCGGCACCCACCGCTTCCGTACCCGCCGGTCTTCAGCAGTGGACCGACGCCGGCGCACGGCTCCAGGCGCAGATGCCCGGTCCCGCGCGGACCGGGCAGGTGCCGCCGGAAGCGGGGGCCCAGGGCGCCTCCGACAGTCAGGTGCCCTGGCAGATCGAGGACGAGAAGAGCGGCGCGAAGTTCGCCGTGAAGGCCGGCCGTGGCGTGCTCTGGGGCGTCGTCGCCCTCGCCGCGATCACGGGCGTCCGGTCGTGGATCTGGGCGCCCGCACCGGCGAAGCCCGTTCAGGCCAAGGCCGACAGCGGGCCGCAGTATCCGGTCGAGGAGGCCCAGGCGGTCGCCGCGCGGTTCGCGCGCTCGTACCTGACCTGGGACGAGGGCGACCCGCAGGCCCGTGCCGACGCCCTGGCGCGCGACCTGCCCAGGGGCGCCGACGCCGCTGCGGGCTGGAACTCCAAGGGGCGCCAGCAGGTGCTTGTCGTCCAGCCCAGCACCGTCTCCGTGCTCGGTGACAAGCGTGCCCGCGTCCGGGTGGACGTCCTCGTCAACACTCCCGACGCCGCGCCCGCCGACAAGGGCGACAAGAAGGACGACGGCAAGAAAGACGACACGAAGAAGGACGACGGCAAGAAGGACGCCAAGTCCGCCACCCGCTGGATGGGCCTGGAAGTCCCCGTCGTCCAGGCCGCCGGCCGCGTCGTCGTCACCGGCCAGCCCGGAATCGTCGGCGTGCCGAACAGCGGCCCGTCGGTACCGGCGCCGGGGAGTGCGAGCAACGACATGGAGTTCGGCGAGAAGACCCGTGGCGTGGTCGGGGAATTCTTCTCCAAATACGCCACGGGCGAGTCCGATTCGGTCGCCGCGCCCGGCGCGTCCATTCCGGCCCTGCCGTCCGGCATGACGCTCGGCGCGGTCCGCAGCTGGACCGTGGACGAGGGAAGCGGAACCGACCGCATCGGCACTGCCGGCATCATCTGGAACCTCGGCGGGGCCGAGATCGAGCAGACCTACCGGGTCAAGGTGACGCGCGTGTCATCGGCTCAGGCGGAGCGCTGGCAGGTCTCCGAGGTCCACGGCGGTCTCACGCCGTAACCGGTCCGGCCTGGCACCCAGCCACCACCCTTTCCTTTCCGCCGGTCCGCCGGCTCTTCATCCCTTCAACGCTGCCCGTCTCACCATGGGGGAATACCGATGCAACTTGCACTGACCACTGGCGCCGAACTCCAGAACTGGGTGTTCCTGGTCGCTGGAAACATCTTTCTGATCGTCCTCGCGGTCAGGGCCATCGGCCACTACGCGAAGCGTGAATGGGGCGAGCTCCTCGGCCACTTCATGGCCGGTGTGGTCGTGGCCGGCTTCGTTTTCGCGTCGGATTCCACGAAGGCCATGTTCATCGCGATCTGGAACAAAGTGTCCGGCGCATGAGGGTGGGCCACACGTTCACCCGCCACTTCGACCTGGAGACACGGCAGCACGAGCTGTTCGGCATGGACCTCGGAGAGGGTCCTTCCCGCCGGGTCCTGGTGACGGGTGCCGCGATCTACGCGGTCTGGGTGGGCGGGCTGCTGCTCGTCTTCGGGTTCCCGTCGAAGTTCCTCTTCACCCTCTACTTCGCGCCGCCCGCGCTCATCACGTTCTACGGCGCGCAGCGCTCGCGGCGTAACGAGCGGCGGTGGAACCTCACGCAGTGGGCGCTCGCCATCCGCTATCTGACGGTGGGTCACCGGCCCGTCGTCAACGGCGGCCGCCGCGCGGCCGACCGCAGCGAGTGGCTGCCGCTCCGGGCCCGGCTGGGCGAGAGGACGGACGAGCTCCTGGCCCTCCCGGGCATGGGCGTGTTCGAGGGTGCCCTCGGGGGCGAGGAGCCCAAGCCGCTGGCCGGCCGCCCGGCGAAGCTCGACGCCAGGCCCCGGCTCTACGGCCCCGACTTCGTCTACCGCGCGCGGATGCGCGGCCTCTCCGGCAAGGAGCGCAAGGCCGCCGAACAGGCGGCGCAGCAGCAGGTGCAGAGCGCGGCCCAGCAGGTATGGACGGGCAGTGCGGCGCACCGGCCCGGTCCGAATGGCACGTAAAGGTAGCCGACATTGAAGTTGTTCAAGGGCATCGCCCGTTTTCTCGGCGTCGAGGGTGACCGTTCCGCCCCGCCGCCCCGCTATGTCGCCCTCGCCGACGGCCTGGTCGTCACCGAGACGCACGCCGAGGCGTGGTTCGTCCTCTCGGGCTCCAACACCGACCTGATGTCGGAGAGCGCCCGGGACGCCGAGCACGACCAGGCGAGCAGCGCGCTGGCCCGTACGCTCTCCGGCTACGACTGCCACCTCAAGGTGCTGTGGGCGCCGCTGAACGCCGCCGAGTACCGCAACGAGGCGGACACCCTCTTCTCCGCGGGCAACTACGGGGAATGGGCCGACATCCGTGTCGACCGCCTCGACGACCTGGAGCTGCCCACCCGGCTGCTGCTGCTCGGCGTGCGCATCTCCGAGCGCTCCACGCAGGCCAAGGCCCGGGGCAGCAGGGGCGCCCAGGACGCCCTGGGCATCAGCTCGACCTCCGTCTCCCAGAAGGAGATCGCCCGCCTCGACGCGCTCACCCGGCGTCTGGGCCGGCAGCTGGAGACGACGCCGTGGAAGGCGCAGCCGGCCACGGTCGAGATGCTGGCCTGGATGGTCGCCCGCGAGCAGCGCCGCGGCACCGTGCTGCCGTCGCCGGGCGGCGACGGCCTCATATCCGGCGCCAAGCTGGCCCAGCTCACCCGCGGCCGCGTCCTGCCCCACCCCGACCACCTGCGCTTCGTCGACCAGCACGGCGAGACCACGTCCTGGACCGCGATCCTCACCATGGACGGCTTCCCGGAGGAGATGGAGTCGCCGGGCGCGGGGGAGTGGCTGCGGGCCGTCGCGGAGATCACCTACGTACCCGAGTACGCCGACGACGACCACGACGCCGACATCCAGGTCAAGCCGGTCAACCCCGAGCCCTCCGTCCGCTTCAAGGTCCTGCACAAGCGGGACGCCCTGAAGGCGATCGACGAGGTGCGCAGGCTCGCCAAGGAGCAGCGGCAGAGCGCCGCCAAGCACTCCGCCGGCGAGACCGCGCAGGAGATCGAGGAGACCGAGGAGACGATGACGGGCCTCTCGCGCGACATGAAGCGCGAGGACGTCACGCTGATGGAGGACCACCCCCGCCTGATCGTCAGCAGCGAGATCTCGCTGGACGACCTGCGCGCCCGCTGCGACGCCGTCATCGGCTACTACGGCGGCCTGGGCATCGAGGTCAGCGTCGCCGCCGAGGAACAGCGCGAACTGTGGCTGGAGTCCCAGCCCGGCGACATGCTGCGGGTGCCGGACCTGGTGCACACGCGCACCGTCGGCGCCTTCGCCGGCTCCTGGTTCTGGGGCGGCGCGTCGGTCGGTGACGACACCGGCCCGGCGATCGGCTATCTGACCGGCTCGACGCCCGGTGTCGTACGCAACGACCTGACCGGTGGTTCCGAGCGCGGTGACGCGACGACCACGGCGTTCATCGGGCGCAGTGGCCGTGGCAAGACGACCGCGATGATGCTGTCCCTGCTGGACTCCGGCTTCCGCGGTTCCTTCGTGCTGGCCCTGGACTTCAAGGGCGACATGGGCGGCCTCGTGTCGGCCGGACAGCGCTTCGGGCTGAACGCCCATCTGATCGAGACCGGGGCGCAGTTCGCGGGCGTCGCCGACCTCTTCACCCTGCTGTCCGGCGAGAGCGCCGAGCGCGCGCAGACCGAGGTCCCGGCGCAGCTCGGCATCGCCCTGCCGCAGCACCTGCGCATGCGCGGCGCGGAGACACCGATCCAGAGCGCGGTCAACGAGACCATCGCCGCGGGCGACCCGGCGACCTGGAAGGTCATCGAGCGGCTGCGGCGCTCCGAGGACGAGCTGTCACGCGAGGCGGGCAACGCGCTCTACGAGCTGTCGCTGACCGGCCTCGGCGCGCCCTTCATGGGCCGGCCGGACGGCTCCACGCTGCTCACGCCCACGCCGGGCATCTGGGTCGTCCAGGTCCCTGGCATCACCCTGCCATCCCCCGACGACGACCGCGACGACTGGTCGGTCCACCAGCGGCTCTCGGTGGCCCTCGTCCACTCGCTGCTGGCGTACGGCATCAGCATGGCCGGCCGGAAGGACCTGCGCGGCCTGCGCAAGGTCGTCGCGGTGCCGGAGGTGCACGTCCTGACGGCCACCCGCGAGGGCAGTTCGTTCCTCCAGTACATCGCCCGTGTCGGCCGCGCGCTGCACACCGCCCTCGTCGTCGACACCCAGGACCCGGAGTCGCTGGCCAGTCTCACCGGTCTGGTCGAGCAGATGACGACCGTCTTCGGCTTCCAGCTCACGACGCCGGAACAGCAGGACGCGATGGCGGCCCTGCTCGACCTGCCGAAGGGCGACCACACGCGCCAGCTCATCCAGGCCATCGGCGTTGACGTGACCCAGGAGATCCGGCACGGCCACTGCATCATGCGCGACCGCCGCTTCAACAGCGCGACGGTGCAGTTCGACGTGCCGTCGCTGGAGGTGCTGGAGCTGCTGAGTACGACGCCGAAGACGACGGGCGTCGGGGCGGAGCAGCCGGGCCCGATGTCGATGACCAAGTCCGGATCTCAGGAGGCGAACGCGTGAAGCGGATGACAGCGGCGGCCGCCGTGGTGGCGTCGGTCCTGGTGGTGACGGGGTGCTCGTCGTCTTCGGACAGCGGCAAGAAGGACGACAAGAAGCCGGGTTCCGGGGCGTCCAGGACGCCGGACGCTTTCGGGCAGGACGAAGCGGCGATGAAGGCCGCGGCGGTCAAGTTCCGGGAAGCCACCGTTCATCAGGACTGGCGGCAGATGTGTGCGTTGGAGACCCGACAGAACAGGGGAGGCAAGTCGGTCGACGAGTGCGCGGCGTCCAACGGTGAGAGCCACCCTGGCAGCCCGTCCTCCGTGACGGTCGAGGGAAACCCCGTCACCGTTCCTGCGTCGGGTGACTACATCGCCGGAAGCGGACTCATGGTCGTCACGACGTCCAACGGCGAAGAGGGGCGGAGTGTTCACCGAGTCGCCCTGCGCATGGTCAAGGAGGACGACAAGTGGCTGGTCGAGCAGGACGCGGATGTCTATGACACGGACATGAGGCACGGGGCCCCCGTCCGCGACGCGCTCATGAGGTCGTAGGGATGAGGATGCCTCGTTTCCGTACCCTCGCCATTCCGCTCGTCGGGGCGCTCACCACGCTGATGGTGACCGGTGGTGCCGCCGCCGCGAGGGACACCTCGAAGTACGACCCCGCCGGCATGGGCGCGCTGCTGCCTTCACCCAGCACCCTGCCCGCCGGACAATCGGGGACGCTCTTCGAGCGTTACAGCAACAGCGGCCTCTACCAGCTGGACAGCCAGCTGGGCTGGGACGAGATCGGCTATCAGATCCAGAACGGCATCGCCGTCATCTTCATGGGTCTGACGGTCCTGGTGGGTCTGGCGGCTGTGGTGGTGGTGCAGTGGGCCATCAAGTTCACCTCCGTCAAGGAGCTCCAGGACTCGATCGCCCACGCCATCTCCGGTGCCGCTGGAACCGTCTCCGAGACCCTGCTTCCCTCGGCCTTGGCGGTGGGGGCCCTGGTGGCGTGGGTCAACCACAGAAAGGCCGGCGGAAGTGCCATCAGTCAATTGGGCTGGGTGGCGGCGTCCGGAATCCTCTCGGTGTCATTGCTGACCACACCCCAGGCGTGGGTGGGCGCGATCGATTCCGCGCGCAGCGTCGGCAGTTCCGTTGCCATGGAGGCCGCCAGCGCCGGTATGGGCACCGAGACGAAAGAACCCATCGACATCAAGGGCGATGTCTCTTTCGGCGGGTCGACCCAGGACAACATGCTGCGCAAGTCTTCCGACGCGATCTGGCGGTCGTACGTCGTGACGCCCTGGTGCGTTGCCGAGTTCGGCAATCTCAACGTCTGCAAGGAATACGCGCAGGACCTGTGGGATGCGAAGGGAGACAACACAAAGGGCCGCGAGAGCTGGCTTTCGAAACACGTCTGCGCTGACGACGGTGACGACTGTGTAGGAAGGCCGGCTGTCGACTGGCGCCAGGGTAAGAACGCCGGTCGCGTCCCCGTCGCCATCGCGGCCTTCGTCTGTGTGGTTCTCTTCGCCGCCCTGGCCATCGCGCTCGCCTTCGCCTCCCTAGCCTCGCTGATCGGCGCGCTGATGCTGCTTCTGGCGGGAGTGGTCTTCGCCTGCATGTGGGTCATCCCGGGCCGGCCGAGACAGTGGGGTGTGCGCTGGTTCGACATGCTGCTGGGCTTCACGCTCCAGTCGTTCGTCAGCACGATGGTCCTGGGCTGTGTGCTGGTCCTGAACACCGCGAGCGTTTCCATGATCGGCAAATACGGCTGGTTCGCCGCGGCCGGCATCAGCATCACCAGCGCGCTTGTGGCGTTCAAGTTCCGTGGCGTCATGGAGAGCATCGTCGGAGTCACCGGTGCCATGAGCCCCGGCGCTTCCGCGGCGGGCATGGCCCTCGCGCGAGGAGCCGGGCGGATGGCCGGACGGGCCGGCGGCTGGACGGCGGGGAAGGCCCTGCGCGGTACCGGGTGGGCCGGTAAGCAAGCCGGCAGATTCACGGCGGCGGGAGCGCGGAAGGGCGCGAAGGCATTCGACGAGAAGGTCTCCCACGTCGGGAAAGCCATGGCCATGAGTTCCTGGGCCGCGACCAACACCACCGTCCCGCTCGGTGTGCGCGGAGGCGCCAAGTCCAAGGCCGGACCGGACCGGCCGGGTGCGGACGGGCGGAGCACGGGATCGGACGGCCCGCGCGCCGCCGGTGGGGCGACCCGGGCGGGCGCGGGCCGCAGGGGTGCGGGCACGAGCGTGGACCTGCCGGAGCGGCGTACCACCAGCGTGGCCAGCGTGCACCCGAAGTCCGCGACGGCGACGGTCGCCGCTCACCGGGGGCGGGGACGCACCCAGAACGACCAGGGCGCCCAGAAGAACCCGAAGGCCCAGAACACCCCGAAGGCCCGGAACGGCTCCGAGCAGGCGGCACGTGCGCAGAGTGCGAACAGCCGCCGGAACCCGGCGTCGTCGAAGCCCGGTAACGGCCAGGGCGGCCACGACTTCCGCCGGGGGCCGAAGCTCGGCAGCAAGCCCCGGCAGCCGCGCGTCGCCCCGCCCAGCAGCGCGAAGGCCACCGTGCGGCGGAACGCCTCCGCAAGTGCCCCCGACCGCCGCCGCAGGAGGACCAAGTGAGCAAGGACAAGGGGCCCAGGAACCCAGCCGAGTGGCGGGAGTTGCTCAACACCCCGTACGAGTACCCCGAGGAGATCGAGCAGGCGCCGAAGCGGTCCCTGCGCCGACGGGCACGCAAGGTCTACCGACAGGATCAGCGGGGCGAACTCAAGCGGCGCCTCGCCCAGGAGCGGCGCCGCGAACCCGTCACCGCCGGTGGTGCGGTCGTGCTGGTCGTCTGCCTGCTGGCCGTCGGACTGGCCGCCAATCACTGGTGGCCGGACCACGCAGGCGCGCCGGCGAAGGTGGTCCAGGCGGGCGCGGGGCAGGCACCGGTCACGGAGTCCGCGCAGGGCGCGGGCCCCAGCCCCGGGCCGTCCCCGTCCGCCTCTCCGCAGGCCGACCGCAGCACCCCGGAGAAGACCGCCGAGGGCTGGGCGCGTGCCTACTGGGCGCGTAACCCGCCGGTGGACAAGGACCACACGGCCTCGGTGGGCCGGGCGGCGCCGTGGATGACCGAGGCGTTGACGAAGAACCTGGAGCAGTTCGACGACAAGGCCTGGTACGAGCTGGTCTCCAACGGTGGCGTGTCCACGGTGGACAAGGTCACCGTCGGCCCGGCCGACGACGACCGCGTGCGTCAGCAGGCGAACACCCCGACGCGCGTGTGGCGCAAGGTGACCGTGGACACCACGGTCGCCGGCTACCGCAAGTACACCGACACCAAGGTCTTGCTGACCGAGATCACGCGCGGCGACGACGGCTGGCGCGTGGGCAGGATCCTGGGGGTCTGAGTCGTTGGACGGACGTGAGGCCCTCGCCCTGGCGGCGGGGGGAGCCCGACGTGCCCTGATGGTCAAGCTGGGCGTGCCGACCGCGGCCTTGTTCATGGCCTTCCTGGTCCTGCTCGGAGCGTTCGCAGGCATCGGCGGTGGTGGCGGCGCGGCCGCCGCCGGCTGCGGCAAGCCCGGCCAGCCCGCCGACGACGGCGCGTCGGGCAATGGCAGCAGCGGGAGCGAGACGGGCGGTGCGGGCAAGGAACTGCGCGCGCGCCAAGTGGCGAACGCGAAGATCATCGATCAGGTCGCCAAGGACGGCAAGCTGCCCGGCCGGGCCACGCTCATCGCCCTGATGACGGCGCTCGCGGAGTCTCAGCTGGACAACATCGACTACGGGGACCGGGACTCCCTCGGTCTCTTCCAGCAGCGGCCGTCGTCGGGCTGGGGCACGAGGGATCAGATCCTGGACCCCAAGTACGCGGCCCACATGTTCTTCTTCGGCGGTGACAGCGGCGACCCGCCGGGTCTCGATGACGTCCCGTGGGAGAACCTCTCGCTGAACGACGCCGCCCAGAAGGTGCAGCGTTCCGGATTCGCCGACGCCTACGGCCCGAAGGAGACCCAGGCCCGCAGCATCGCCAAGGAAGCGGGCATCGACCTCGAGCGCTCGGGCGAGAACCACCCGGGCAAGTCGGGGAAGTCCGGGGACACGGGGTCCGACGGCAAGCCGGCGCAGGACGGGGACAAGAAGCCGGCCGCTCCGCAGGGCTGCGGCAATTCCGGCACGGGCACCCCTGCCAAGCCCGGCGAGCCGTTCCACGACGGTGCCGCTGGGTGGCCCGCCAAGGTCGTCAACCGCCGCTCCACCGAGGACGCCATCAAGTGGGCCCGCGCCGAGGCGGACAGCCACCGTTCGGACTGGTACCAGAAGTGTCTGGCCTTCACCTCGATCGCGTACGGCTGGAACTCCTCCGGCACCAATTACGCCATCGACCACTACACGGACGTCATGCCCAAGGACATGCGTCACGACGGCGACCGCAACCCGCCGCCGGGCGCGCTGATGTTCTGGGACACCGGGCATCGCGCCGGGCACGTCGCGATCTACGTCGGGGACGGCAAGATCGCCTCCAACGACATCGTGACGCCGGGCGAGATATCCATCGTCCCCGCCACCGAGATCGAGACGAAGTGGGGTGCGAAGTACCTGGGCTGGTCACCCCCCTATTACCCCAACCCGGGATGACCCGGGTGATGATGGTGCGGCCGAACCGAAGGGGACCGGCGGGAAGTAAGGATTGGCCATGCCTGTAGTGACGGACGTCGACGCGGTCCCTCTGACACCCGTGTACACGATCGTGATCAGCGCCACGGGAGAAACCACCGTCGACGGGGAGCCGGTCGAGAATCTGCCCGGGCAGGACGCGCGCACGTCCGCCTTGGCCGACATCCGCGTCCGGGCCGCCCGTCGCGGGCACCCGGTGCGGGTCAACGCCAAGGAGCCGGACGGTTCGGTCTGGCCCCTGATAGTCGACCACGACGGCGCGGTGACGCCGCTGGACGCTCCGCACCCCACCCCGGTGGCGACGCCCCCGCCGGCACCGGCCGTCGCGGTCCCGGCCCTCACGGAGCGGGCCGCCGGACCGCTCGAACCCCGGCACGCCCCCCTGCTCGGCCGGGTCGTCACCGCCGAGCTGCGCGGCGACCTGGCGGGCGCGGCGGCCGCGGCCGCGGACCTGGAGACGGTGCTGACCGCGGAACTCGGCCCGCTCCACCCCCACACTCTCGGCGCGCTGGCCACCCGCGCCTGGCTGTCCCTGCTGCTGCGCGACGACTGGGCCGCCGCCACCCGGCTGCACGTGCTCGCCGCCGAGCGCCGCCGCCAGGCCGGGGCCCCGGACGTGGAGACCCGCCGCGCGGCCCGCAACGCCCATGCGGCCTGGGCCCTGTTGCGCGCGACCGACCCGGCGGCAGCGGAGACCCTCCGCCCGGAGCTCGGCCGGGTCGCGCACCTGACGGCATGACCGGCGGGAGCCCCGGGGGCTGCCTTGGGCCTCACAGGTTCACGCCGCGCCTTGGCTACTGCTTGGTCAGCAGATCGGTGCGGTGCTGCTCGAGGTCGGTGACGCCTTTGAGTCCCGCCTGGACCGTGTACTGGGTGTGCACCCCGTCGGGGCCCGTCTCCGGGTCAAGTTGAAAGCTGTCCGCGAAGCCCCAGCTGCCGCCTGTGTAGACGCCCTTGACCCTGCCGTCCACCGTCCCGACGGCGTCGAAGGGGCCGCCCCGCCAGCGGAAGGTCCAGTGGATCCGGTACCAGGCGTCCAACTGCTCCGGGGCGGCCAGGAAGCGCTCGCCGCTCGGGTCCCGGGGATCGGCGATGAGATCCTCAGGCCGCTCATCCCCGGTGGTCAGAGCGATGAGGCCCGACGCGTCGGCCTCGGCAGCGGCCGGATACGTCCGGCCGTGGTGAACCGCATATGCCTTGGGGCGGAAATGGTCGACCTCGTCCAGACGCCGCACCAGAGCGTGCCGGGGCTGGAGGAGATCCTTGCGGTGCTGCTCCAGCTCAGTGACCTCGTCGCGCGGAAAGACCCCGCGGTAGCCGATGACCCGGCGCTTGAGGTGCTCCTTGGCGAAGTGTTCGTCGGAGCCCAGGTAATTGCCCGAGAGCGTGGCGGGCGTGGCGGCGGTGCACTCGAAGAGCTCGCCGCGCCAGCGGAACGTCCACGTCACGGCGTACCAGGCTTCCAGACTCTCCAGCGGAACCGGGTATCCCACCGACCCGTCGGCGGACTCGCGCGGCGCGACCCCTTCGGGTGTGGGGCGCCCGGGCTCGGGCAGCAGCTCGACGCACGGCCACAGGCCCACGGCGCCACGGGCCCGGTAGGGCTCATCGTGGAAGACGGCGACCTCGCCCTTGACCGGGGAGGGGGGGCCCACTGGGTCAGCCATAGTAATTCCACAGCCTTTCGTTCTTGTCGAAGAAGCCGATGGCCTCTTCGGTGCCGTCGGCATGCATGAGCCAGATCTCAGCATGGTGAGGGAAGCTGGTGGGCTCGGCGATCCACTCCGGGACACCCCCGCCGGTGTAGCCGGTGCCGAGGAACGGGTCTTCCCAGGCCAATCCCTCGCTCTGGCCGGCCATGCCGGCGACGTGGTTGGCCCACTCCTTGTCGCCGACGGCGCCGAGGGACGGCTCGGCACGCATGTCGTGCGGTGCCGGGAAGCGCAGCTGGTACGCCTCGGACGCGCCCGGTGGGACAGGCGACCAGCCCACGCCGCCATCGTCAAGAGCGAGCCCATCGCGCAGTTGGTCCATACTGCGCAGGTCGGCGGTGTCACAGCCGCGCGCGATGGAGCCGCCGAACTCGACGGGTCTGAATTTGTCGTTCTCGTCGAGCGGTGTGAAGTTCTCCAGGTAGCGTTCCGCGCGCTCGGGCGTGATCACCTTGGTCACCATGCGACCCTCGTCGAGCTTGATCGCGTCACGGACCCCGACGACCTCGCGGGCCTGCGCCTCGCTCAGCTCGTTGGTCCGGGTGAGCCGGAGCTTGTCATGCTCGGAGTGGTCCAGGCCGCGTGTCCCCAGCTGGTCGTCGAGCTCCACCTGGTAGCTGGGGCCGTCGCGCAGCGCGCTGTTGCCGTACTTTTCGGCTGCACTCTCGGCCGCATCGGCCTCCCACTCGGTTGCCGCCTCCGGAGCATCGTCGACCGCCGCGGTCGGCTCCGGGGCCTCACCGGCCGGAGGCTGAGCTTCGGGCGCTGGTGAGGGTTCCTCGGGTGGCATTCAGCCTGCGGCCTTCGTCCCGTGGACGCGGAGGTAAATCCACTTGTGGCCACACGAGTTCCCGACGGAATAGTGGAACCACGACTTCGTGCCGCCGTTGCCGGTCAGGGCGATCACCGTGGCCTCGTGCGGCTCCGGCACGTCGTCGAGCGAGGGCCCGCAGGACGGGGTAAACAAAGAAGCCCCGGGCCGATGGCCTGGGGCTTTCTCGTGGAGCGGGTGACGAGAATCGAACTCGCGCTCTGAGCTTGGGAAGCTCATGTTCTACCATTAAACTACACCCGCGCGGACGCCCGTTCCGGAGCGTCGTATCGTCGCACACTCTACCCCATCGAAGACCCCCGGCGCACGTGCCGTGTGGGTCTTCCCCGCTTTGGCGGGGTTGGTGAAGGCGGTGGGGACACGGCCTCGGTGTGCGGGAGTTGGGGCGTACGGTGGGGGACGACAAGTCGGCGGGGGCGGCCGGGAGTGCCGGGTGCGGGTCGCTGGGATGCATCCCCTAATGTGGCTTTTGTCTTTCATGTCGTGCCGGAGGCACGCATGAGCAACACCATGGGGAAAGGGAGCTCGATGGAGCGCACCGTCGTTCGTTGTGCCGAAGGGCACGTGTTCAGCACCGCTTCGTTCCCGATGCAGAACCTCGGTCCCGGCCGGCTCGGCCCGGGACGGCTGCTCCGCTGCCCGCGCTGTGCCAGGCTGCGGCATTCCGTGCCGGTGGCGGTCCAGAAGCGGTGATCCCGAAGCAGTGATCCCAAAGCGGTGATCAAGGAGTGCTGAGCACCTCGCGGGCCCGGTCCATTCGGACCGGGCCCGCGTTGTCCGTCTTCTCCGCGTATCCTCGACCCGTGCTTCTCTCAGACAAGGACATCCGGACCGAGATCGACGCCGGACGGGTGCGCATCGACCCGTTCGACGAATCGATGGTGCAGCCCTCGAGCATCGATGTGCGGCTGGACCGCTACTTCCGGGTGTTCGAGAACCACCGGTACCCGCACATCGACCCGGCGGTCGAGCAGGCGGACCTCACCCGTGAGGTGGTGCCGGAGGGCGACGAGGCGTTCATCCTGCACCCCGGTGAGTTCGTGCTCGCCTCGACGTACGAGGTCATCACGCTCCCCGACGACGTGGCCTCCCGTCTGGAGGGCAAGTCCAGCCTCGGCCGGCTCGGCCTGCTGACGCACTCGACGGCCGGCTTCATCGACCCCGGCTTCTCGGGGCATGTGACGCTGGAGCTGTCGAACATGGCCACGCTGCCGATCAAGCTGTGGCCGGGGATGAAGATCGGGCAGCTGTGCATGTTCCGGCTGACCTCACCCGTCGAGCATCCTTACGGGTCCGCGAAGCACGGCTCCCGCTATCAGGGCCAGCGCGGGCCGACGCCCTCGCGGTCCTTCCAGAACTTTCACCGCACACAGGTCTGAGACCGCACACGGTCTGAGCAGGGACAAGGCGAACAGCAACAGTGAGTGACAAGCGCGAGAATCTGACCTACCCCCTCTTCGGGCAGGCCATCCGTGAGCTGGCGCAGACCGTCGCGGACGACGGCTACGAGCCGGACATCATCCTCTCCATCGCACGCGGCGGCGTCTTCGTCGCGGGTGGCCTGGCGTACGCGCTGGACTGCAAGAACATCCACCTGGTCAACGTGGAGTTCTACACCGGCGTGGGCACCACGCTGGAGATGCCGGTGATGCTCGCTCCGGTGCCCAACGCGATCGACTTCTCGCAGAAGAAGGTCCTGATCGTCGACGACGTCGCCGACACGGGCAAGACGCTCAAGCTCGTCCACGACTTCTGCCTCGGCACGGTCGCCGAGGTGCGCAGCGCCGTGATCTACCAGAAGTCGCACTCCCTGGTGGACTGCGAGTACGTCTGGAAGCGCACCGACGAGTGGATCAACTTCCCGTGGAGCGTGGAGCCGCCGGTCGTCCGGCGCGAGGGCCAGGTCCTCGACGCGTAGGTCCGCCACGCGCGTGAACGCGTGAACGCACAGGGAAGGGCCCCGGTCGCGAAGTGCAGCGACCGGGGCCCTTCCCCATGCTCCTCATGCCGAGCGGCAGCCGCTACAGCGTGCCCAGCTTGATGATCGACAGCAGGGCGATCAGCTGGATCGCCGAGGCGCCCAGCGCCTTCGGCCACGGCAGGTCGTGCGACTTGCTCACCATCGAGGTGAACAGCGCGGCCGCCGCCAGCCAGGTCGCCCAGCCGAGCACCTGGACGACCGTGCTGTCCCCGCCCAGGAACATCGCGAAGAGCAGCCGCGGCGCGTCCGTGATCGACATGATCAGCATCGACAGGCCGACCGTCGGCTGCCAGATGCCGTCGCCGCCCAGCTGCCGGGCGAGGGTGTGGGTGACGGCACCGAGGATCAGGCCGGAGATCACGACGATCACGCCGGTCATCAGCACCCACGGGATGCTGTTCGCGAGCGTGGCGTGCAGGACGTCCTCACGGGCCTTGTCGAAGCCGAAGACGGCGAGCAGGCCGTAGCCGAAGGTGACGAGCACGGCCGGGACCCACACCGCGTGGTCCCGCATCTGCCAGAAGGTGGCGGAGGGCCGCAGGACGATGCCCTTCAGCAGCTCCTTCCACGGCAGGCGCGGCCCGGCGGGCGGCGCGGGAGCCGGGGCCTGACCGGCGCGGTAGGTGTCGCCCGAGTTGTACGAGCCCTGCTGCGGACCGCCGTTGTAGGGGTCGCCGCCGTACGGGCCGTACGCGTCCGGTGCCTCGCCGAAGGCGAACTGCTGGGTGTGGCCCGGATCGTCCGCGCCGCGGCCGTAGTACGGGTCGCCCTGGCCCGGGTTCGGGCCGTACGGGGCGTGGCCCTGCTGCGGGCCGCCGAAATACTCCGGCTCGTCGTACGCCGGTGGCTGCTGCCACTGCCGACCGCCGCCCTGAGCGTCGGTCCGACCGCCGTACGGGGCCTGGTACTGCTGCCCGGGGCGCTGTCCTTGCCGCGCGGGACCGGGGTCGTGTGAGTCCCGTCCGCGTCCCATCCTGAATCCAGCCACGCTTCGAACGTACCCGCTCCCGGCAGGCCCGGCGCCGGGGGCGGGGAATCGGCCCCGGCATTGCTGCTGTCCTGTGACATCCCTTAGGGGAAAAGTCAGGGCCCGGTGAGGTGTGGGACGGCGGACGGCCGGTCCCCGCGGTGTCACGCGGGGACCGGCCGTCGTCAGGAATACGCGATGCGTACGAGTCGGCTACTTCACCGGCTCGGGCTCGGGTGCGTCAGCGGTCTCGCCGTCGCCCTCGGGCTCGACCGGTGTCTTGACCGATTCGAGGAGGAGCTGGGAGACGTCGACGACCTGGATGGACTCCTTGGCCTTGCCCTCGTTCTTCTTGCCGTTGACGGAGTCGGTGAGCATGACGAGGCAGAAGGGGCAGGCGGTGGAGACGATGTCCGGGTTGAGGGACAGGGCCTCGTCCACGCGCTCGTTGTTGATGCGCTTGCCGATGCGCTCCTCCATCCACATGCGCGCGCCGCCGGCGCCGCAGCAGAAGCCGCGCTCCTTGTGGCGGTGCATCTCCTCGTTGCGCAGGCCCGGCACCTTCGCGATGATCTCGCGCGGCGGGGTGTAGACCTTGTTGTGGCGGCCCAGGTAGCAGGGGTCGTGATACGTGATCAGGCCCTCGACCGGGGTGACGGGGACGAGCTTGCCCTCGTCGACGAGGTGCTGGAGCAGCTGGGTGTGGTGGATGACTTCGTACTCGCCGCCGAGCTGCGGATATTCGTTGGCGATGGTGTTGAAGCAGTGCGGGCAGGTCGCGACGATCTTCTTCTTCGCCTTCTCGACCTTCACGCCCTCTTCCGCGTCCTCACCGAACGCCATGTTGAGCATCTCGACGTTCTGCTGGCCGAGCTGCTGGAAGAGGAATTCGTTGCCCAGGCGGCGGGCGGAGTCACCGGTGCAGTTCTCGTCGCCGCCCATGATGGCGAACTTCACGCCGGCGATGTGCAGGAGTTCGGCGAAGGCCTTGGTGGTCTTCTTCGCCCGGTCCTCCAGGGCACCGGCGCAGCCGACCCAGTAGAGGTAGTCGACCTCGGTGAGGTCCTCGATGTCCTTGCCGACGACCGGGACCTCGAAGTCGACCTCCTTGGTCCACTGCAGGCGCTGCTTCTTGGCCAGGCCCCAGGGGTTGCCCTTCTTCTCCAGGTTCTTGAGCATCGTGCCCGCCTCGGACGGGAAGGAGCTCTCGATCATCACCTGGTAGCGGCGCATGTCGACGATGTGGTCGACGTGCTCGATGTCGACGGGGCACTGCTCGACGCAGGCACCGCAGGTGGTGCACGACCACAGGACATCGGGGTCGATGACGCCGTTCTCCTCCAGCGTCCCGATCAGCGGCCGCTCCGCCTCGGCCAGGGCCGCCGCGGGGACGTCCTTGAGCTGCTCGGCGGTGGCCTTCTCGGTGCCCTCCATGTCCTTGCCGCCGCCGGCGAGGAGATAGGGGGCCTTGGCGTGCGAGTGGTCCCGCAGCGCCATGATCAGCAGCTTCGGCGACAGCGGCTTGCCGGTGTTCCACGCGGGGCACTGCGACTGGCAGCGCCCGCACTCGGTGCAGGTGGAGAAGTCCAGCAGGCCCTTCCAGGAGAAGTGCTCGATCTGCGAGACGCCGAACTGGTCGTCCTCGCCCGGGTCCTCGAAGTCGATCGGCTTGCCCGCGCTGACCATCGGCTGCAGCGCGCCCAGCGCCACCTCACCACTGGACTCGCGCTTGAACCAGATGTTCGGGAACGCCAGGAAGCGGTGCCAGGCGATGCTCATGTCGATGTTCGAGGCGACCGTGATGGCCCAGATCGTCGTCACGGCGAGCTTGATCATCGCGGCGAGGTACGTGAGGTTCTGCAGGGTGCCCGTGCTGAGGCCCTTGAAGGCCATGATCAGCGGGTACGAGCTGAAGTAGGCGGCCTCGTAGTGGTCGACGCCCTGGAGCGAGCCCTCGAGCCCGCGCAGCACCCAGATGGCCAGGCCGATCACCAGGATCACGTACTCGACGAAGTACGCCTGCCACGCCGTCGAGCCCGCGAAGCGGGACTTGCGGCCCGCGCGGGAGGGCAGGCTCAGCAGCCGGATGATGATCAGCGCGAGGGCGCCGAGGCCCGTCGCCGGGCCGACGAACTCGATGTAGAGCTCGTAAGGCAGCCAGGTGCCGATGTACGGGATCGTCCAGTCGGCCTTGAACAGCTGGCCGTAGGCGGTGAGGATCGTGCCGCCCAGGGTGAGGAAGCCGACGGCCACGAACCAGTGGGCGACGCCGACGACACCCCACCTGTTCATCCTGGTGTGGCCGACGAATTCCTTGCCCACGGTGAGCGTGCGGCGGCCTGGTTCGTCGACGCGGGCACCGGCCGGAAGCGGGGCGCCGAGCTTGAAGAACTTGACGAACTGCGTGACGGCGCGGCCGAACAGCGCCACGGCGACCGCAGTCAGAACCAGCACCACGATGATCGCGGCGAGTTGCATGGCGGGCTCCTCGAACCTGCGAGAGCGAATTACTAATCAGTAACTTATCCGGTCTGTACGAGACTACTCACTCGCGCGCCCCCGATATAGGCGCACCGCCGGTGATCTGTGTCGCTCAAGTGGCCCCGCGCCGACCCGGCCTGACGGCGGGACTCCGTTCTCCCTGCGCATAAGACCCGCATAAGAGTTGAGTGGCCTCGACTCATGTCCGTTGACAGGCGGAGATCCGTGTTGCACCCTTGAGTCTGTTCCACTCAAGTCAGCTGGAGGAATCGACATGGCACGTGCGGTCGGCATCGACCTGGGTACGACGAACTCCGTCGTCAGTGTTCTCGAAGGCGGTGAGCCCACCGTCATCACCAACGCCGAGGGCGCCAGGACCACGCCGTCCGTCGTCGCCTTCGCGAAGAACGGTGAGGTGCTGGTCGGCGAGGTCGCCAAGCGCCAGGCCGTCACCAACGTCGACAGGACCATCCGGTCGGTCAAGCGCCACATGGGCACCGACTGGAAGATCAACATCGACGGCAAGGACTTCAACCCGCAGCAGATGAGCGCCTTCATCCTGCAGAAGCTCAAGCGGGATGCCGAGGCCTACCTGGGCGAGAAGGTCGTCGACGCGGTCATCACCGTCCCGGCGTACTTCAACGACTCCGAGCGCCAGGCCACCAAGGAGGCCGGTGAGATCGCGGGCCTCAACGTCCTGCGCATCGTCAACGAGCCGACCGCCGCCGCCCTGGCCTACGGCCTCGACAAGGACGACCAGACCATTCTGGTCTTCGACCTCGGTGGCGGCACCTTCGACGTCTCGCTGCTGGAGATCGGCGACGGCGTCGTCGAGGTCAAGGCGACCAACGGTGACAACCACCTCGGTGGTGACGACTGGGACCAGCGCGTCGTCGACTACCTGGTCAAGCAGTTCCAGAACGGCCACGGCGTCGACCTGTCCAAGGACAAGATGGCCCTCCAGCGCCTCCGCGAGGCCGCTGAGAAGGCGAAGATCGAGCTGTCCTCGTCCACCGAGACCACGATCAACCTGCCCTACATCACGGCCTCCGCCGAGGGCCCGCTGCACCTGGACGAGAAGCTCACCCGCGCCCAGTTCCAGCAGCTGACCGCGGACCTGCTGGAGCGCTGCAAGACGCCGTTCCACAACGTCATCAAGGACGCGGGCATCAACCTGTCCGAGATCGACCACGTGGTCCTGGTCGGCGGTTCCACCCGCATGCCCGCCGTCGCCGAGCTCGTCAAGGAGCTGACCGGCGGCAAGGAGGCCAACAAGGGTGTGAACCCGGACGAGGTCGTCGCCATCGGCGCCTCGCTCCAGGCCGGTGTCCTCAAGGGTGAGGTCAAGGACGTCCTGCTGCTCGACGTCACCCCGCTGTCCCTCGGTATCGAGACCAAGGGCGGCATCATGACCAAGCTGATCGAGCGCAACACCACGATCCCGACGAAGCGCTCCGAGATCTTCACGACGGCCGAGGACAACCAGCCGTCCGTGCAGATCCAGGTCTACCAGGGCGAGCGCGAGATCGCGGCGTACAACAAGAAGCTCGGCATGTTCGAGCTGACCGGCCTGCCGCCGGCCCCGCGTGGCGTCCCGCAGATCGAGGTCTCCTTCGACATCGACGCCAACGGCATCATGCACGTGACCGCGAAGGACCTGGGCACGGGCAAGGAGCAGAAGATGACCGTCACCGGCGGCTCCTCGCTCGCCAAGGACGAGGTCGACCGGATGCGCCAGGAGGCCGAGCAGTACGCGGAGGAGGACCACCGCCGCCGCGAGGCCGCCGAGACCCGCAACCAGGGCGAGCAGCTCGTCTACCAGACCGAGAAGTTCCTCAAGGACAACGAGGACAAGGTCCCGGCCGAGGTCAAGACCGAGGTCGAGACCGCCGTCGGTGAGCTGAAGGAGAAGCTCAAGGGCGAGGACACGGCCGAGATCCGCACCGCGACCGAGAAGGTCGCCGCGGTCAGCCAGAAGCTCGGCCAGGCGATGTACGCCGACGCGCAGGCCGCCCAGGGCGCCGCCGGCGCCGAGGGTGCCGCCGGTGCCGGCCAGGCCAAGCCCGAGGACGACGTCGTGGACGCCGAGATCGTCGACGACGAGAAGCCCAAGGACGCCAAGGGCGGTGCGGCGTGACCGAGGAGACCCCGGGTTTCGACGAGAAGCCTGAAGTCCCCTCCGACGCCACCCCCGAAGACGCGGCGCAGGGCGCCGGGTCCGCCGACCAGGCGGGCCCGGCCCCGGCCGGGGAAGAACTGGTCGAGGTAGGGCTCCAGGCACAGCTGGACCAGGCCCAGTCGGCGCTCAACGAGCGCACGGCGGACCTCCAGCGGCTCCAGGCCGAGTACCAGAACTACCGCCGCCGGGTGGAGCGGGACCGGGTCACGGTCAAGGAGATCGCGGTCGCGAACCTCCTGTCCGAGCTCCTCCCCACGCTCGACGACATCGGCCGCGCCCGTGATCACGGCGAGCTCGTCGGCGGCTTCAAGTCCGTCGCCGAGTCGCTGGAGACGGTCGTCGCCAAGATGGGCCTGCAGCAGTTCGGCAAGGAGGGCGAGCCCTTCGACCCGCTGGTGCACGAGGCGCTGATGCACAGCTACGCGCCGGACGTCACCGAGACCACGTGCGTGCAGATTCTGCAGCCGGGGTATCGGATCGGCGAGCGGACGATCCGCCCCGCGCGGGTCGCGGTCGCCGAGCCCCAGCCGGGCGCGCAGAAGGGCGACGGCGAGGGCGACGAGGCCGAGGAGAGCGGTGGCCCGGACAAGGGCTGACGCTATGACCGACCGCAGTGACCGGAAGGAGGGACGCCGGGGATGAGCACCAAGGACTTCGTCGAGAAGGACTATTACAAGGTCCTCGGCGTGCCCAAGGACGCCACCGAGGCCGAGATCAAGAAGGCGTACCGGAAGCTCGCACGCGAGAACCACCCGGACGCCAACAAGGGCGACGCCAAGGCCGAGGAGCGCTTCAAGGAGATCTCCGAGGCGAACGACGTCCTCGCCGACCCCAAGCGCCGCAAGGAGTACGACGAGGCACGCGCCCTCTTCGGCAGCGGCGGCTTCCGTCCCGGGCCGGGCGGCGCGGGCGGCGGCTCCTTCAACTTCGACCTGGGCGACCTCTTCGGGGGCGCCCAGGGCGGGGCGGGTGCCGGTGGGTTCGGCGGCGGTCTCGGTGACGTCTTCGGCGGCCTGTTCAACCGCGGCGGCGGCACGCGTACGCAGCCGCGGCGGGGCCAGGACATCGAGTCCGAGGTCTCGCTCAGCTTCACCGAGGCGGTCGACGGGGCCACGGTCCCGCTGCGGATGTCCTCCTCGGCGGCGTGCAAGACGTGCTCCGGCACGGGCGACAAGAACGGCACGCCGCGGGTCTGCCCGACCTGCGTCGGCACCGGCCAGGTGTCGCACGGCTCGGGCGGCGGCTTCTCGCTGACCGACCCCTGCCCCGACTGCAAGGGCCGCGGGCTGATCCCCGAGAACCCCTGCGACGTCTGCAAGGGCAGCGGCCGGGCCACGTCCTCCCGCACCATGCAGGTCCGCATCCCGGCGGGCGTCTCCGACGGCCAGCGGATCCGGCTGCGCGGCAAGGGCGCCCCGGGCGAGCGCGGCGGGCCGAACGGCGATCTGTATGTCGTCGTCCACGTCGACACCCACCCGGTCTTCGGGCGCAAGGGCGACAACCTCACCGTCACCGTGCCGGTCTCCTTCGCGGAGGCGGCGCTCGGCGGCGAGGTGAAGGTGCCGACGCTCGGTGGCCCCGCGGTCACCCTCAAGCTGCCGGCGGGCACGCCCAACGGCCGTACGATGCGCGCCCGGGGCAAGGGCGCGGTGCGCAAGGACGGCACCCGCGGCGACCTCCTGGTCACCGTCGAGGTGGCCGTGCCGAAGGAGCTCGGCGACAAGGCGCGGGACGCCCTCGAGGCGTACCGCGAGGCGACGGCGGGCGAGGACCCTAGGGCCGAGCTGTTCCAGGCCGCGAAGGGAGCATGAGATGGACGGCCGACGACGGCGTTTCGAACCAGCACAGCCTTTCCAGCTGACCGACGAGTCGCCGGTCTACGTCATCTCCGTGGCCGCGCAGCTGTCGGGCCTGCACCCGCAGACGCTGCGGCAGTACGACCGGCTCGGCCTGGTCTCCCCGGACCGCACGGCCGGGCGCGGCCGGCGCTATTCGGCGCGCGACATCGAGCTGCTGCGGCAGGTCCAGCAGCTGAGCCAGGACGAGGGCATCAACCTCGCCGGTATCAAGCGCATCATCGAGCTGGAGAACCAGGTGTCCGCCCTCAAGGCGCGCATCGCGGAGCTCCAGGGCGCGGTCGAGGGCGCCGCCACGGCCATGCAGCAGCGCGAGGCCGCGGTGCACGCCTCCTACCGCCGCGACCTGGTCCCGTACCAGGACGTGCAGCAGACGAGCGCGCTCGTGGTCTGGCGCCCCAGGCGCGACCAGGGCTGAGCTGTGAAGTGAAGGGGCCCGGAGAGCGACCGCTCTCCGGGCCCCTTCGGTCTTCTCGGTCTTCTCCGGAGGCCGGCTTCAGCCGGTGAGGCGGAGGCGGACCTCCAGCTCGTGTTCGCCCGGGACCGTCCCGCGGCTCTCCACGGTGAAGGCCGCGGCCAGTTCCTCGCCGACCTGGCGCACGGGGTCGGCGGCGCCGAAGAGGTCGACGTCGACCGGGCCGGACAGCGGCACCGGCGCGCCCTTCGACGGCGCGCGGCGGGTGCGGGCGTCGACGACCATGCACCACACCATGGGGTGCTCCGGGCCCGCCGCCTTCGTCTCGCTGCGCGGGGGCCCGGCGCCCTCGGGGAACGCGGCCTCCAGGGCGCGGAACACCGCGCCCGCGTCCTGGTGTCCGCAGCCGGTCAGATGGACGCTGACGTGATCCGCGCTCTCGGCGCCGCTCATGACGTGGGTACTCCTCTTGCCGTCGAGACGACCGTCATCCCGACGGTACGAGTGCCCGCGCCGCGCGGCATCAGCACAGGGCCAACCGTGGACGGTTCAGGCCAGTCCCAGCGCCTTGGTGACGGTGATCTCGACGAGGACGCGGTCGGGGTTGGGTGCGGGCGTGCGGCCGTACCGCTCGGCGTACCGCGCGACGGCGTCCGCGACGGCCTCGGGCTCGGTGCGCACGACGGCGACCCCCTCCAGCGTGGCCCAGCGCCGCTCGCCTATCTGGCACACCGCGACCCGGGCACCGTCCGGCCCGGCGGCCAGGATGTTCGCGATCTTGCGGCTGTCCTTGTTGGTGATGACCCGGGCGATCCCGGCCTCATGATCGAACGTGACCCCCACGGGCACGAGATGCGGGCTGCCGTCGGGACGCGTGGTGGTCAGGGTGCAGATGTGCCGCTCCCGCCAGAACTCGACGTAGGCGGGGGAGAGGTTGCGCAGATCGTGAGCCATGCGGGAAGCGTAGCCGCGGCCCGCTCGGACGAAGCGGGGAGCGGGCCGGGTACGCGCGTGCGGGTGGGCGCCCGCAGGCGGAGCATGGAACGGGGCGGGAGCTGCTGGCCAACGCAGAGTTGAGTGGAGTAGGCTCAACTTATCGCACGCCGACTTCAGCAGGACAGTCGGCGGAGCAGTACGGAGGAGGAGCGCACAGTCGTGGATGCCGAGCTGACCAACAAGAGCCGTGAGGCGCTGAGCGGTGCCAGTGAGCGGGCCGTGTCGGCAGGGCATGCCGATATGACACCCGCGCACCTGCTGCTCGCCCTCCTCGCCGGCCAGGACAACGAAAACGTGATGGACCTGCTCGCCGCCGTCGAGGCCGACGCCGCGGCGCTGCGCTCGGGCGCCGAGCGGGAGCTCGCCGGGCTGCCGAGCGCGCAGGGCTCGACGGTCGCGCCGCCGCAGCCCAACCGCGAGCTGCTGGCCGTCATCGCCGACGCCTCGCAGCGCGCCCGCGAGCTGGGCGACACCTACATCTCCACCGAGCACCTGCTCATCGGCCTCGCCGCCAAGGGCGGCCGCACCGGTGAGCTGCTGGAGCGGCAGGGCGCGTCCGCGAAGAAGCTGCTGGCGGCCTTCGAGGCGGCCCGCGGCGGGCAGCGCGTGACCTCGCCGGACCCGGAGGGTACGTACAAGGCGCTGGAGAAGTTCGGCCAGGACCTCACCGCCGCGGCCCGCGAGGGCAGGCTCGACCCGGTCATCGGCCGGGACGCCGAGATCCGCCGCGTGGTGCAGGTGCTCTCCCGCCGCACGAAGAACAACCCCGTCCTCATCGGCGAGCCGGGCGTCGGCAAGACCGCCGTCGTGGAGGGCCTCGCGCAGCGGATAGTGAAGGGCGACGTGCCCGAGTCGCTGCGCAACAAGCGGCTCGTCTCGCTCGACCTCGGCGCGATGGTCGCGGGCGCGAAGTACCGCGGCGAGTTCGAGGAGCGGCTCAAGACCGTCCTGGCCGAGATCAGGTCCAGCGAGGGCCAGATCATCACGTTCATCGACGAGCTGCACACCGTCGTGGGCGCGGGCGCCGGGGGCGACTCCGCCATGGACGCGGGCAACATGCTCAAGCCGATGCTCGCCCGCGGCGAGCTGCGCATGGTCGGCGCGACGACGCTGGACGAGTACCGCGAGCGGATCGAGAAGGACCCCGCCCTGGAGCGCCGCTTCCAGCAGGTGCTGGTCGCCGAGCCCTCCGTGGAGGACTCCATCGCGATCCTGCGCGGCCTCAAGGGCCGCTACGAGGCCCACCACAAGGTCCAGATCGCCGACTCCGCCCTGGTCGCCGCCGCCACCCTCTCCGACCGCTACATCACCTCCCGCTTCCTGCCCGACAAGGCCATCGACCTCGTCGACGAGGCCGCCTCCCGGCTGCGCATGGAGATCGACTCCTCCCCCGTGGAGATCGACGAGCTCCAGCGCGCCGTCGACCGGCTGAAGATGGAGGAGCTCGCGCTCTCCAAGGAGGTGGACGAGGCCAGCAAGCAGCGCCTGGAGAAGCTGCGCCGCGACCTCGCCGACAAGGAGGAGGAGCTGCGGGGCCTGACCGCCCGCTGGGAGAAGGAGAAGCAGTCCCTCAACCGGGTGGGTGAGCTCAAGGAGCGCCTGGACGACCTGCGCGGCCAGGCCGAGCGCGCCCAGCGCGACGGCGACTTCGACACGGCCTCCAAGCTGCTCTACGGCGAGATTCCCGGCCTGGAGCGCGAGCTCGCGGCCGCAGCGGAGGCGGAGGCCGAGGCCGAGCAGGAGGCCGCCACCCGCGACCTCATGGTCAAGGAGGAGGTCGGCCCGGACGACATCGCCGACGTCGTCGCCTCCTGGACCGGCATCCCGGCCGGCCGCCTGCTGGAGGGCGAGACGCAGAAGCTGCTGCGCATGGAGGACGAGCTCGGCAAGCGCCTGATCGGCCAGGAGGAGGCCGTAAGGGCCGTCTCCGACGCCGTGCGCCGCTCCCGCGCGGGCATCGCCGACCCCGACCGGCCCACCGGCTCCTTCCTCTTCCTCGGCCCGACCGGCGTCGGCAAGACCGAGCTCGCCAAGGCCCTCGCCGACTTCCTCTTCGACGACGAGCGGGCCATGGTCCGCATCGACATGAGCGAGTACAGCGAGAAGCACTCGGTGGCCCGCCTCGTCGGCGCCCCGCCCGGCTACGTCGGCTACGAGGAGGGCGGCCAGCTCACCGAGGCCGTCCGCCGCCGCCCCTACACCGTCGTCCTCCTGGACGAGGTCGAAAAAGCCCACCACGAGGTCTTCGACATCCTGCTCCAGGTCCTCGACGACGGACGGCTCACCGACGGCCAGGGACGCACGGTCGACTTCCGCAACACCATCCTGATCCTCACCTCCAACCTCGGTTCCACCTATCTGGTGGACCCGCTGCTCAAGGAGGACCAGAAGAAGGAGAGGGTGCTGGAGACCGTCCGCGCCTCCTTCCGGCCGGAATTCCTCAACCGCCTCGACGACCTCGTGGTCTTCCACGCCCTGGGCGTGGGCCAGCTGGAGCGGATCGCGGGGATCCAGATCGCCCACCTCCAGCGGCGCCTCGCCGACCGCCGCCTCACCCTCGACGTCACCGAACCCGCCCTGCGCTGGCTGGCCACCCTCGGCCAGAGCCCCGACGCCCCGGACGGGGCCGCACCCGACCTCACCTACGGCGCGCGCCCGCTGCGCCGCCTGGTGCAGACGGCCATCGGCGACCGCCTCGCGCGGGCGATCCTGGCCGGTGACATCCGGGAGGGCGACACTGTAAAGGTGGACGTCGATCCGGCCGGGGACGGCCTGACGGTGGAGCCGGAGCGGCGGGAAGCGCTCGCGGGTCCGTCATCGGCGGCGTGATCCGACAGGGGCGGGGGTTGCCAGCCCCCGCCCGGCATGGGGGAGGATGGCGGGAACCGTACGAAGGGAAATTCACGGTGAGCATCGACCCGTCCTCGATTCCGAATTTCGGGGGCCAGCCCGAACCGCAGGAGACGGGCCCGGCCGGCCCCGTCATCCCCGACCAGGACCTGGTCAAGCAGCTCCTCGAGCAGATGGAGCTGAAGTACGTCGTGGACGACGAGGGAGACCTCGCCGCACCGTGGGAGCAGTTCCGTACGTACTTCATGTTCCGTGGCGAGGACGAGCAGCAGGTCTTCTCCGTGCGGACGTTCTACGACCGCCCGCACGGCATCGAGGAGAAGGCACAGCTCCTCGAGGTCGTCGACGACTGGAACCGCCGCACCCTGTGGCCGAAGGTCTACACCCACACCAACGACGACGGCACCGTCCGTCTGATCGGTGAGGCGCAGATGCTGATCGGCGTCGGCGTCTCCCTGGAGCACTTCGTCTCCAGCACGGTCAGCTGGGTGCGTGCCTCGATCGAGTTCGACAAGTGGCTCATCGAGCAGCTCGGCCTGGAGGCCGACGCCGAGTCCGGCGACGACAAGCCGGACGAAGAAGCGTAAGTATTCCGGCCTCGATGGGCAGGCGGGCTGCGAACGGCTGAGCTCAGCCGGAACCAGCCCGCTGGGGGCACCTCCCGGCGTTGGCCGGGGGAGCTTGAGGACACCACCGCGGAGCGGTGGTGCGGGACGGAAACATCCCGCAGCCGACGACCGGCAGAGCCCACGTGCCGCCGGCCTCACATCGGCATGCGGGCGACTGTGAGCAGATACGTCCCGTAGAGGAACGAGAGCCCGGCGAGCGCGCCGGCCGTCACGACGACGGTGCGCTGCCGGGCTCTCGCCATCGCCAGGGCCGCCGGCATCAGCAGCGGGAACGCGGGCAGCAGGAAGCGCGGTTTGGACGCGAAGTAGCTGGAGCCGCCGACGGCGATGACGAAGAGCACCAGCGCGTAGACCGCCAGGACCGCGGGCGGCCGGTCGAGGAAGAGCAGGACGAGCGCGACCAGCGCGACGCCCAGGATCGCCAGGGTCACGTAGTAGGCCATGGCGTCCCGGCCGATGAAGAGGTGCCGGATGAAGCGGAACGCGTCCCGCCCGAAGTCGAACCGCGACCCCCACAGCCGCTGCACGTCGAAATAGCCGAGCACCCCGCCGCCCGAGCGGAACCCGGCCCACAGCACATAGGCGGACCAGCCCAGCGGCGCGAGCGCCGCGCCCGCCCAGACGTGCCAGTCCCCGCGGGCCCGCCGGTCCCGGGCCAGGGTGAGGGCGGCGCCGACGCAGACCGCGGCGGCCACCGCGACGGCGTTGGGCCGCGACAGCCCCGCGAGCAGCGCGAGTGCCCCCGCCCACAGCGGCCGGCCGGTGATCGCCGCGTAGAGCGCCCAGGCGGCGAGGGCGGTCATCAGCGGCTCGGTGTAGGCCATGGACTGCACGATCGCGTGCGGCAGCAGCCCCCAGAGGACGACGAGCGCGGTGGCCGCCTGGCGGCCGTGCAGCCGCTCGCCGATCGCGTAGATGCCCCAGGCGGCCGTGCCGGCCGAGACCCAGGCGACGAGCAGCCCGGCGGTGACCGCGGTGAACGGCAGCACGGTCATCACCGCCCGCACCAGCCCGGGGAAGAGCGGGAAGAACGCCAGGTCGTTGAAGACCACCCCGCGGGTGGTGGGCGAGGGGATGATCAGCCCGTAGCCGTGCCGGGCGATGTCGGCGTACCAGATGCCGTCCCAGGAGTGGCCGAGCAGCGTGCGCGGATGGCGTCCGATCCACCAGGCCCAGCCCGCCATGACCGACATGCCGGTGAGCCGGACGGCGGCGTAGAGCGCGAGCGCGGGGCCGGCCCTGCGCAGGGCGTCGCGCACCCGGTCGAGGCGGCGGGCACGGGCACTCGGGGCCGCGGGGTGCGGTTCCGGCGCTCGTACGGGCACGGCGGTGTCGGCTGACACGGGGGCACCTCCGGTGCGGGCGCGGCCCGGTGTCCGCCGCGGGGGCGGTGCGGGGGCCGGGGCACGGGTACGGACGGGGGCGGTTCGGCATACCGACCATGCGTCCCGCGCGTCACGCGCGCGACACGGAACGCCCGTTAGCGGTGCGCCTTCCACCCGCTCGGCGGGCACGGCGGAGTGTCTGCGCGAGTGGGGAGCGCGGGTGTGCTGAGGGGCGGGCCCGGACAGGCGCGCGCCGTCTGCCGGGGGCGTGTGCCGCAGTCGGCCGCGCGTCGCGACGCGGTGTGCGCGGAGGGCGTCCGGCACCGGCACCGGCGGTCCGCGCGTGGAGGTGTCCGGGCGGCGTGCGATTTCCCCGTGAACTCCCGCCGCGCGCCGGGGTGGTGGGCATTCATGCGCCCGCCTTCGGGGCGCGCCCCAATGCGCCCTCCGGTGTCGTGCATTTCTCGTCCCGTATCGGTGAAGAACCCGTGCCCATGTCGTCGGAACCGCCCGGAAACGCTGTTTGAGCAGGGGATTTGCAGATGGCCCATGCCTGATCGCATATGCGTCCGGCCTCTTGTCGGTGGCCTGTCGCGCGCAATGATTCTGAACAGTTGAACTGCCCGGCCCTCGGGTGGATGGAAAGCACGATGAGATGGGTAAAAACGCTGTGAGCACCGGTCAATTCATGATTCCCTCTCATTCAGAGACACGTGTCGGAGACGACTCCTCACGGATCCTCGGAATCACTGTCATCGGACCCCACGGAACACTCATATGTGGGCATGAGCCGGCGCACTCGAAGACTCTGGTCCTCCTCGGCGGGCCGGCCCACCCTCCACTGCGTGCTTGCGGAGCCGACCCATGCTCACCACCCTCAAGACCACCTACACCGACACCCGCGCCGCCGATCTCGCCTGGTGTCTGGGGAAGGACCCCCTCCCCGCCCTGGCCGTCCTCGACCTGCGGCTCGCCGACTCCCTCGTCCAACTGCGCCTGCTCGGCGCCTCCCATCAGGTGCTGCTGGAGGAGGAGGGTGGCGTCTGCTCGGAGACCGTCGCCTGTCTGCCGGGCAGTGCCACTCCGCTGCCACTGGGCGTGGCCCGCCGCGTCGGCGCCTGGGAGTACGAGTTCGCGGCCCGGATAGAGACCCTGTCGCACGGCTCCTTCGCGGGCCGGGCGCAGGAGCTGCTGGCGCTGGTCGCCGAGCATCCGTACGGACTGGCCGGCACCTTCCCGGGGAGCCCGCACGCCTTCACCGCGCTGCTCGCGCAGCGGCGCGAGGGCCAGGTCAGCTGGCGCACCTGGCACGCGTATCCGCAGGAAGGGCGGCTGGTCGCCACCCGCACGAGAGTGGCCGTACGGGCCGCCGCGACCCTCTGAACGCCCCTGTGCGGCACCCGCGAACGCGCCATGGAACACCTGTAATAAACCCTTGTGGGTGACAAAAGGTTGTCGGATCGTGACGTAGCGTTCCCATCATGATCTACCGCCCGGTACCGGCGCGGCTGCCCGTACCGGCCGGGCTCGGCCGCTTCGTGGTCCTGACCACCGTCTTCATCTGCGCCGCCTGCGGGCTGGTGTACGAGCTGGAGCTGGTCGCCCTGGCCTCGTATCTCATCGGCGACTCCGTCACCCAGGCGTCGGTCGTGCTGTCGGTGATGGTCTTCGCCATGGGCATCGGCTCGCTGCTCGCCAAGCGGCTGAGAGGCAGGGCCGCCCTGGGGTTCGCCGCGGTCGAGGCCGTGCTGGCGCTGGCCGGCGGGCTGTCGGCCATGGCGCTCTACGCCTGCTTCGCCTGGTTCGGCCAGGCGCGGCCGGCCCTGGTCGCCTTCTCCCTGACCATCGGGGTGTTGATCGGCGCCGAGGTGCCGCTGCTGATGACCCTCATCCAGCGCATCCGGCGGCAGGACGCGGGCGGCGCGGTCGCCGACCTCTTCGCCGCCGACTATGTGGGCGCGCTGGTCGGCGGGCTCGCGTTCCCCTTCCTGCTGCTGCCCGTGCTCGGGCAGTTGACGGGCGCGCTGCTCACCGGCGCGGTCAACGCCGCGGCGGGTGGGGCGCTGGTGCTCTGGCTCTTCCGCGGCGATCTGAGCGTGCGCTCGCGCTGGGCGCTCCTCGTCGCCAACGCGCTGGTGCTGGCGCTGCTGGCCACGGGCACGGTGCTCACCGGCCCCTTCGAGCGGGCCGCGCGCCAGGCGGTCTACGGCTCGGATGTGCGGGTGGCCGTGCAGTCGGACGTGCAGGAGGTCGTGCTGACCGGCGGAGGGGGCAGCGGCAAGCCGCTCTCGCTGTTCCTCGACGGGCGGCTGAAGGTCAGCGGGGAGGACGAATTCCGCTATCACGAGGCGCTGGTCCACCCCGCGATGTCCGGGCCGCACCGCAGGGTCCTGGTGCTCGGCGGGGGCGACGGCCTCGCCCTGCGCGAGGTGCTGCGCTATGCGGACGTCGCCTCGGTCACCGTCGTCGAACTGGACCGCGCTCTCCTGCGGTTGGCCCGCACCGACCGCGATCTGACCGCGCTCAACCACGACGCCTTCCGGGATCCGCGGGTGCGCACGGTCGTCGGTGACGCCTTCGACTGGCTGCGCGGCCGGCCCGCCGACGCCCCTCCGTACGACGTGGTGATCTGCGATCTGCCCGACCCGGGCATCACGCCCAGCACCAAGCTGTATTCGCAGGAGTTCTACGGCCTGGCGGAGCGCCGCCTGGCGCCCGGTGGGCGGCTCGCCGTCCACGCCGGCACGGTCGACGCCCGCCCGCGTGTCTTCTGGACGGTGGAGGCCACGATCCGCTCGCTGGGCCTGCGCACCCGGGCCTACCGGGTGGGCGGTGGCGCGCCCGGCGGCCCCGCGCGCCCGGCCGAGCGGCGGGCCGTCGAGCGCGCGGGGCAGGAGGACGACTGGAGCTTCGTCCTGGCCTCCCGTGAGTCCATATCCCTGCGACTCCCGCCGGTGCGGCCCTGCTTGCAGTCACTGACGCCCGGGGAGCTGGTCGCGGCCGGCCGTGCCGCCGAGCGCAGCCGCGAGCCCGGTCTGCTGCCGTCGACCCTCATGCACCCGCGCTATGCGGAGTGACCCCGGGCGGCCGGCGGAGCGCGGCGCGGAAGGCGCCCGGGGAGCAACCGGCGCGGTGCTGGAAGAACTTGGAGAAGTTCGCCGCGTCGTCGAAGCCGATCCGTTCGGCGATCCGGGCGGCGGGCAGCTCGCTGTGCGCGAGCAGCCGTTTGGCCTCCAGCATCACCCGGCGGTCGATGAACTCCTTGGCGCCCACCCCCGCACCCGTGAGGGCCGCGCGCGAGAGGGTCCGGGGGGAGTAGCCGAGCGTGCGGGCGTAGTCGGCGACCCGGTGGCTGGTCGCGAAGTCCCGCTCGACGGCCGCGCGGAAGCGCACGAAGGCGTCGCCCGGCGCGGGGACGCTGCTGCCGACCGGGGCCGTGAGGTGCGCGAGGCGCAGCACCAGCACGGACAGCAGGTGCCGCAGCACGGCGGAGTGCACATCGGCGGGCAGGCCGCGGCTGGTGCGGAAGTCGGCCTCCAGGTGGTGCACCGCGCAGAAGACGGCCTCCCGGTCCTGCCCGACCGGCTGCCACAGCACCGGCCGGAAGGGATCGTCCGCCACCGCCGCGACGGCCGTGCCGGGGGAGAGGAAGCCGGGCTGCACGAGGATGACCGCGCCGTCGATCCCCTCCACCGCGCCGTACTGCTGCACCTGTCCGGGCCGCACCCACAGCACCGACCCCTCCTCCAGGGAGTAACCGGTGAAGTCGACGGTGTGTCCCGCGGACCCGGAGCGGACGGCGATGATCTGGTGGAAGTCCAGCCGCTGCGGCTTGGCGAGCAGGCCCTCGGGCGAGCGGGCGCGCAGCTGGGCGAGCGTCATCACCTCGACCCCCTCGGGCGTGCCCGGCGGGGCCCGGTAGGTGAGCTCGACGATCTCTTCCTGACGGGCGTGTCGCTTTTTCACCATGAGGAGACCTGAGCGTACCTGGTAGGGCCCCGGAAACGGCCATAGCGTGGCCATAACGCACCACAAGGAGTGCGTGCACCACAGCAGCCGTCCCCGCTGGGACAGCTGCCCGCTTCAGGGAAAGACATGGCACGGCACAAGCTCACTTACGCATTCGACGCCTACTGCGGCTGGTGTTACGGCTTCGGCCCGGCAGTACGGGAGTTCGCCGCGGCGAACGCCGGACGCATCGAGCTGACCGTGCGCAGCGGTGGCCTCTTCACCGGGCCCCGGGCGCAGCCCGCCTCCGCGTACTCCTACATCCCGCAGTCCGACGCCCGCATCGGCGAGCTGACCGGCGCGGTCTTCGGCCCCGGCTACGCCAAGGCGTTCGCCGACGGCACCGCCGTGCTCGATTCGGCCGACGCCGCCACCGCCCTGGTCGCGCTGCGCCGACAGGCGCCCGAGAGGACACTGGAGTTCGCCGGTGCCCTCCAGCGCGCCTGGTACGTCGACGGGCTGAGCCTCTCCGAGCCGGACACCCTGCGGGCGGTCGCCGCCGGGCTCGACGGCGTCGACGGCGAGGCCGTCGTGGCCGCCGCCGCGGACCCGGACACCCGCCGTGAGGCGGAGGCGGACTTCCGCGAGGTCCGCCGACTGGGCGTCGACAGCTTCCCGACGCTGCTGCTGCACACCCCCGGCGGCGTGCGGCGTCTGGGCGGGCCGACGGCGACCGCGGCGGCGCTCACCCGGGCGCTCGACCAGCACTGACCCCCCTCCCCCCTCTCAACTCTTTTCTCTCTGAGGAGCCCCCCATGGCAAAGATCGCTCTCTTCGGTGCCAACGGAACCATCGGCAGCCGCATCCTGCGCGAGGCGCTGGACCGCGGCCACCAGGTCACCGCCGTCGTCCGTGACCCCTCGAAGCTCTCCGCGGCGCCCGGCCTGACCGTCGTCACCGGTGACGTCCTCGACCCGGAGTCGGTGGCCGCGGCCGCCAAGGGCCAGGACGTGGTGGTCAGCGCGGTCGGCGGCGGCGACGGCCCCGGCCACCTCGCGACCATCGAGCCGGCGGCGAAGTCGCTGGTGGCAGGCGTGCGTACGCTCGGTGACGCGGCCCCGCGCATCATCGCGGTCGGCGGCGCCGGCTCGCTGCGCACGCCCGACGGCAAGCAGGTCTGGGACGCCGAGGGGCTCCCCGAGTTCCTGCTCCAGATCATGCACGCGCACGGTGACGCGCTGGACTTCTACCGCACCGTCAGCGACGTCCGCTGGACCAACATCAGCCCCGCCGGGCTGATCGAGCCGGGCGAGCGCACGGGCACGTACCGCACCGCCCTGGACGACCTCGTCGTCGGCGCCGACGGCAAGAGCCGCATCTCCGCCGAGGACTACGCGGTCGCGCTCGTCGACGAGATCGAGCGCCCGCAGCATGTGGGCGAGCGCTTCACGGTCGGCGACTGACACCGCCCTTCGGGGCGCCGCGGGCGGGGCGCGACGGAAAGTTCGGCCTGAGAGGCACTGGTGAGGGGCCTGATGGGTAGGCTCGCTTGCTATGGAGCATGAGGTGTTCGTTCCGTTTTCCGTCGACTCCGTCCGCCGGGTCCTCGCCGACCCCGCCCGCGTGGTGCGCTGCGTCCCCGGACTCCAACAGGACGTCGCGGACGCCTCCGGCGCGCTGGTGGCCGGGCGCCTCCGGCTGCGCATAGGTGGCTCGACCATCACCTACCGGGGCTCGCTGCACCTGACCGAGCACGACGGCTCCTACGAGCTGTCGGGCGAGGGCAGCGAGGTGCGCGGCTCCGGCACGGTGACGCTCGCGCTGCGCGGCGTGCTGGCGGCCACCGCCGACGGCTCCCGGCTGACCTGCACGGGAACGGTCGGCAGCACCGGCCGGCTGGCGGAGTTCGACGAGAAGGCCACCGAGGCCACGGCCCGCCGCCTGCTGGACCGTTTCGCCGCCGCGCTCGTGGAGGAGCTGCGGGAGGACGCGGAGGAGGAGGCGGGCGCCGCGGGCGAGGGCCCCCGGCTGGAGGGCGGCAGCGTCTTCGACACCGCGGTCCCGCCGCCGTCCCTCGACCCTTCGGTGGACGACGACCTCGATGTGGACGATGTGGACGATGTGGACGATGTGGACGACGAGGACGACGACGTCGACGACGAGCCGCCCGCGGAGGCCGCGCACGCGCGCCGCACGATGATCGGACGCAGTGCGGAAGAAGTCGACCACGCGCCGCCGCGCGGCCGTTACGCGCCCGTCCCGGCCCCGGAGGCGGCGTCGGCCACGGCGGCCGCGCTGCGCTGGGCGGCCCCGGCGGCCGCGGTTGCCCTGGCCTCGGCGGTGGTGGTGAGCCGGGCGCTTCGCCGCAGGCGCTGAGCCGTGGCCGGCGGAGCCGTGTTCTCCGGAACCGGCGCCGGACGGGCCCGTCCGGCGCCCGGGTTCGGGGCGAAGCGGCGAATCCCGGCGGCCTGCCCATAAGGTCGCATCGTGAGCACCGACAACACGAATCAGGTCCAGCTGAAGGCCGGCGACGCCGAGCTGACCGTGGATCCCCGGAACGGATGCAGGCTCACCAGCCTGCGCGTCCGCGGCACCGAACTCCTGCGGCAGGGTGCCAAATACGGCGCCTTCCCGATGGTCCCCTGGTGCGGCCGCATCGAGCTGGGGCAGTTCCGCAACGGCGGCGAGCGCCACCAGATGCCCGTCAACCACCCCCCGCACGCGATCCACGGCACCGGCCGCGACACCGCCTGGCGCACGGCGCGCGCGGACGAGACCTCCGCCGCGTTCACGTACGACCTCGCCGAGCCGTGGCCGTACTCCGGCCGGGTCACCCAGCTGGTGGAGCTGGCGCCGGACTCCCTCACGCTGACCATGGGCGTCGAGACGTACGACAACTCCTTTCCGGCGCAGGCCGGCTGGCACCCGTGGTTCCTGCGCGACCTCGGCTCCGGCGGTGAGGTGGAGCTCGCGTTCGACGCGGAGTGGCAGGAGGAACGCGGCGCCGACCACCTGCCGACGGGCCGCCGCATCGACCCGCGGCCCGGCCCCTGGGACGACTGCTTCGGCATGCCCGACGGCGTGGACGTCACCCTCACCTGGCCCGGACTGCTGGAGCTGAAGGTCGCCAGCCGGGCCGAGTGGGTCGTGGTCTACGACGAGGAGAAGGAGGCGGTCTGCGTCGAGCCGCAGTCCGGCCCTCCGAACGGCCTCAACACCCTGCCGCGCCTCGTCACTCCGATCGACCCCCTGGAGATCTCCACGACGTGGACCTGGCGGACGCTGGCCTAAGCTCCTCGGTATGAGCGAAGCGCGTGACGCCCTGCTGCAGCAGATCAAGGACAAGGCCGTGGTCCACGGCAAGGTGACCCTCTCCTCCGGCAAGGAGGCCGACTACTACATCGACCTGCGCCGGATCACCCTGGACGCCGAGGCGGCGCCCCTGGTCGGCCAGGTGATGCTGGACGCCACGGCCGACCTGGACTACGACGCGGTCGGCGGCCTCACCCTCGGCGCCGACCCGGTCGCCACGTCGATGCTGCACGCCGCCGCCGCGCGGGGCCGCAAGCTCGACGCGTTCGTCGTCCGCAAGGCGCAGAAGACGCACGGTATGCAGCGTCGCATCGAGGGCCCGGACATCAAGGGCCGCCGCGTCCTGGTGGTCGAGGACACCTCGACCACCGGCGGCTCGCCGCTGACCGCCGTCGAGGCGGCGCGCGAGGCGGGCGCGGAGGTCGTCGCGGTGGCGACGATCGTCGACCGCGGTGCCGCCTCCGCCATCGAAGGCGCGGGCCTGCGCTATGTCACGGGCTACTCCCTCGGCGACCTCGACCTGTCCTGACCTGCGGTTTCGTAAAAGCGTCCCCGAAGGGCGGGCTGGTTTCACGTGAAACCAGCCCGCCCTTCGGGTTTCCCGGCCGAGGACCCATGTGGAGCAATTCGGCGAGTCTGGGAAGATGGGGGCGACGATGAACGTCGCCCCCTAGGTCAGGGCCCCCTCGCCCACCCGCACATCACAAGGAGCGGACAGATGCCCATCGCAACCCCCGAGGTCTACAACGAGATGCTCGACCGGGCGAAGGCAGGCAAGTTCGCCTACCCGGCCATCAATGTGACCTCGACGCAGACGCTGCACGCCGCGCTGCGCGGTTTCGCCGAGGCGGAGAGCGACGGCATCATCCAGATCTCCACCGGTGGTGCGGAGTTCCTGGGCGGTCAGTACAGCAAGGACATGGTCTCGGGCGCCGTCGCGCTCGCCGAGTTCGCGCACGTCGTCGCCAAGAAGTACCCGGTGAACATCGCGCTGCACACCGACCACTGCCCGAAGGACAAGCTGGACGGCTACGTCCGCCCGCTGCTGGACATCTCCGCCGAGCGTGTCGCGAACGGCCAGAACCCGCTGTTCCAGTCGCACATGTGGGACGGCTCCGCCGAGTCCCTCGCCGACAACCTGGCCATCGGCCAGGAGCTGCTGGCCAAGGCCGCCGCCGCCAAGATCATCCTTGAGGTCGAGATCACCCCGACCGGTGGCGAGGAGGACGGCGTCAGCCACGAGATCAACGACGAGCTCTACACCACCGTCGACGACGCGCTGCGCACGGCCGAGGCCCTGGGCCTGGGCGAGAAGGGCCGCTATCTGCTGGCCGCCTCCTTCGGCAACGTCCACGGCGTCTACAAGCCGGGCAACGTCGTCCTCCGTCCCGAGCTGCTGAAGGACCTCCAGGAGGGCGTGGCCGCGAAGTACGGCAAGGCCAGCCCCTTCGACTTCGTCTTCCACGGCGGTTCCGGCTCCACCGAGGAGGAGATCCGCACCGCGCTGGAGAACGGCGTCGTGAAGATGAACCTCGACACGGACACGCAGTACGCCTTCACCCGTCCGGTCGCGGCCCACATGTTCAAGAACTACGACGGCGTCCTGAAGGTCGACGGCGAGGTCGGCGAGAAGAAGACGTACGACCCGCGCACCTGGGGCAAGCTGGCCGAGGCGGGCATGGCCCAGCGTGTCACCAAGGCGTGCGCGGACCTGCGCTCCACGGGCACGAAGCTGAAGTAAGCGGCTGAGGTAACCCGCACCGCGCCGAAGGGCCCGGCTCCACTTCCGCAGTGGGGCCGGGCCCTTTCGGCTGTTGCGCTGGCTGGGCGCGCGCGGCGCGGGGATGATTTCCGGTATGAGCGACCCTTCGCGGGAGGCGCCCGGCACGGTGAGTCCCTCCGGCACGCCGCCGTCGTCGAGGGAACCCGGCGGCGTGCGGCTGGGCACGGGCACCGGGCGGGCCGTGCTGCTGACGGCCGTGCTCGGCTCCGGGATGGCGATGCTCGACAGCACCGTCGTCAATGTGGCACTGCCCCACATCGGCGCCGACCTCAACGCCGACCTGGCCGTGCTCCAGTGGACCATCAACGCCTACATGCTCACCCTCGCCGGGCTGATCCTGCTGGGCGGCGCGCTCGGGGACCGGTTCGGGCGGCGGCGGGTGTTCGTGGTCGGCGTCGTGTGGTTCGCGCTCGCGTCGCTGCTGTGCGGGATGGCGCCGAACGCCGGGGTGCTCATCGCCGCGCGGGCGCTCCAGGGCATCGGCGGGGCGCTGCTCACCCCCGGTTCGCTCGCCCTGATCCAGGCGGTCTTCCACCCGGACGACCGGGCCGGGGCGGTGGGGGCCTGGTCCGGGCTGGGCGGGGTGGCATCGGCGGTCGGTCCCTTCGTGGGCGGCTGGCTGGTGGACGGGCCGGGCTGGCGCTGGGTGTTCCTGATCAACCTGCCGCTGGCGGCCGTGTGCGTGCCGGTGGCCCTCCGGCACGTGCCGGAGACCCGCGACCCCAGAGCCCACGGGCGGTTCGACGTCCTGGGCGCGACGCTGGGGGCGCTGGCGCTCGGCGCGGTGACGTACGCCCTGATCGCCGCCCCCGCGAAGGGAGCCTCGCCCTGGGTGATCGGGCCGGCGGTCGGCGGGGTGCTGCTGGGCGTGGCGTTCTGGCGGCTGGAGAAGCGGCGGGCCGAGCCGATGCTGCCGCCGGGGATCTTCGCGAACCGGACGTTCACCTCGGTCAACGCCGTCACCGTCTGCGTCTACGCCGCCTTCAGCGGCTTCTTCTTCCTGGCGGTGCTCCAGCTCCAGATCGTGGTCGGCTGGTCCGCGCTGGAGGCGGGCACCGCGCTGCTGCCCACGACGGTGCTGATGCTGCTGCTGTCCGCGCGCTCCGGCCGCGTCGCGCAGCGCATCGGCCCGCGGATCCCGCTGACGCTCGGGCCGCTGCTGTGCGCGGCGGGGATGCTGCTGATGACCCGGGTCGGACCGGGCGCGGTCTACTGGCGGGACGTCCTGCCCGCCCTCGTCGTCCTCGGCCTGGGCATGGTGGCACTCGTCGCCCCGCTCACCTCGACGGTCCTGGCCTCCGTGGACGTCGGCCGCGCCGGCCTCGCCAGCGGCATCAACAACGCGGCGGCCCGCGCGGCGGGCCTGATCGCCGTGGCCGCGCTGCCGCTGCTCGCGGGGATGGGCCCCGGGACGTACCGCGATCCCGGGGCGTTCACGGGGGCGTTCCACCGCTCGATGCTTCTGTGCGCGGGGGCGCTGGTGGTGGGGGCGCTCCTCGGCTGGTCGACGGTCCGCCCTCCGGGGCGGCGGTGCCGGCCTGAGGCGACTTACCACTGCGGGGTCTCGGCTCCGCCGCTGGATCCGGGGGACGAGCGGTAGCCTGCGGCGGGCTTGTGCCCCCGGCTTGCGTCGTCCCGCACTGGGGCGCGCGCCAGGCCCCTGGCTGCGGGTGGGTGCCCGTTCCCGGCTGCGCCTGATGTGCGGCTCTGCCGCGTGGGGGGGGCGCTGCCCCAGACCCCGATGTGCGGGTCCGTTGCCGCCTGCGGCGGAGAGCGCCCTGCGGGCGCGTCCTCAATCGCCGGACGGGCTGAATTTCGCACCCCGAAGCCTGATGTTGCCCTCCGGTGGGAGGGGGTGGGGTCGGAGGGTGGGGTTCTGGAACGCGGTGCGTGATTCAGGGCACTCAATACGCGTAAGGGTGCCCGCACCGCGTTCCAGGTTCCCAGCCCGGAGGCCCCACCCCCGGCCCCAAAACCCCAGCCCGGCCGGCGTTTGAGGCCGCCCGCCGCAGGCGCACACAACCCGCACAAGACAACGGCGAGCCCACAACCAAGCCAGCCAGCGCAGCGACAAGGCAGACTGGAGCCCATGTCCATTCACGAGAACCTGCTCGGGGGACCGCCCCCGACCCACCTGCCCGACGATCCCGAGCCGCGCGAGCTGCTCGCCTCCGGTGCGGCCCCGGCCGAGGTGGCGGCCAAATATCCGGCGTCCTCGCTCGCGTGGGCGCAGCTCGCCGACGAGGCGTTCGAGGGTGGCCGGGTCGTCGAGTCCTACGCGTACGCGCGCACCGGCTACCACCGCGGGCTCGACGCCCTGCGCCGCAGCGGCTGGAAGGGCCATGGGCCGGTGCCGTTCGAGCACGAGCCGAACCGCGGTTTCCTGCGCGCGCTGCACGCGCTCGCGCGCGCCGCGCAGGCGATCGGGGAGCAGGAGGAGTACGAGCGCTGCTCGGCGTTCCTGCGGGACAGCTCCCCGACGGCCGCCAACACGCTGGGCTGACCTGACGGAAGCGGCCGGAACGCCCCGCGCGGAGCGGGGCGTTCCGGCTGTCGGTGAGCTGCCGACGGGCTGCCGGCGGGCTTGTGGCGTGGTTATCCACAGGCCTTGCCGCGGGCGGCGGCAGGGACGGATGATGCGTGGCAGGGGACCGGGGCTCCGATGCCGACGGGAAGGGGCGGACCGCTACCCGGAAGCACGTCATGCCGAGGAGAGCGCGATGTCGCAGCCGCAGTCACCCCGCCCGCCCGCCCCGGAGGCCGCCGCCTCCCCGAATCTCGACTTCGAGGGCACCACGCCCTACGAGGACTACGTCCGGGCCTCGGTGCTCAGCAGGCTCCAGGAGCCGCGCTCCGACGACCCCGGGGAGATGGCCTTCCTGGTCACCACCCAGGTGATGGAGCTGTGGTTCACCGTCCTCGTGCACGAGTGGCGCACGGCCCGGCACGCCCTCCGGCGGGACGACCTGGAGGCCGCGCTGGCCGCGCTCAAGCGGTCCGCGTACGAGCTGGAGTCGCTCAACGCCTCCTGGAGGCCCATCGCACACCTGACGCCCAATCAGTTCAACGCGTATCGCGGCGCGCTCGGCGAGGCGTCCGGCTTCCAGTCCGCCACGTACCGCCGCCTGGAGTTCCTGCTCGGTGAGAAGTCCGCGGCCATGCTGACGCCCTATCGCGGCGCGCCCCGTGACGGCGCTGAGCTGGAGAAGGCGCTGCACGAGCCGAGTCTCTACGACGAGGCGCTGCGCTATCTGGCGCGGCTCGGCCACGGGATACCCCGGGCCGTGCTCGACCGCGACGTCTGTGAGCGGTATGCCGCGGACCCGGGCGTCGAGCGGGTCTGGCAGCGGATCTACGAGGGCCCCCGGCACAGCGACGAGTGCCGCCTGGGCGAGAGCCTGACCGAGGTCGCCGAGCTGGTCTGGCGCTGGCGTAACGACCACCTCGTGGCCACCCGCCGGGCGATGGGCGCCAAGCCCGGCACGGGCGGTTCCTCGGGAGTGGCCTGGCTGGAGAAGCGGGCCGCGAAGAACGTCTTCCCCGAGCTGTGGACGGCACGCAGCCATGTCTGACGTGAAGGGAGCGGGCATGGGAGGGGCACTCGGCCGGGAGGCCGCGGAGCGCGACGCCGCCGATGTGCTGCGCGCCAAGCGCGCCGAGTTCGCGCTGGCCGACAAGGTCGTGTATCTCGACGGCAATTCCCTGGGCGCCCTGCCCGGCGCGGTGTCCGCCCGGATCGCGGACGTCATCGGGCGGGAGTGGGGGCAGCTGGGGATCCGCTCCTGGACGGAGTCCGGCTGGTGGTCCGCGCCCGAGCGGATCGGTGACCGGATCGGCGCGCTCGTCGGGGCCGCGCCGGGCCAGGTCGTCGTCGGCGACTCCACGAGCGTGAACGTCTTCAAGGCGGTCGTGGCGGCCGTCCGCATCGCCCGGGAGCAGGCCCCGGGCCGCGACGAAGTGCTCGTCGACGCGGCCACGTTCCCCACCGACGGCTATGTCGCGGAGTCCGCCGCCCGGATGACGGGCTGCCACGTCCGCGCCGTGCCCGCGGCGGAGCTGGCCGGGGAGGCCGGGCCGCGCACCGCCGCCGTGCTGGCCAACCACGTCGACTACCGCACGGGCCGCCTCCACGACCTGCCCGCCCTGACCGCCGCCGCCCACGGAGCCGGCGCCCGCGTCGTGGCGGACCTGTGCCACAGCGCGGGCGCCCTGCCCGTCGAACTCGACGCGTGGGGCGTGGATTTCGCGGTGGGCTGCACGTACAAATACCTCAACGGCGGGCCCGGCTCGCCCGCGTATCTCCACGTCCGCCGCGAGCTCCAGCCCCGCTTCGACTCCCCGCTGCCCGGCTGGAATTCCCACGCCGACCCCTTCGCGATGTCCCCCGCCTACGCCCCCGCCGAGGGCGCGGCGCGCGGCCGGGTCGGCACGCCGGAGATCCTCTCCCTCCTCGCCCTCGACACCGCCCTCGACGTGTGGGAAGGGGTGTCGCTCGCGGACGTCCGGGCCAAGAGCCTCGCCCTGACGGACTTCTTCCTGCGCTGCGTCGAGGAGTACGTGCCCGGTGGCCGCGTCGAGAGCGTCACGCCCGTCGCGCACGCGGAGCGCGGCAGCCAGGTGGCCCTGTGCTGTTCCGGCGCCGGTGCGGTGATGGAGGAGCTCATACGCCGCGGCGTCGTCGGGGACTTCCGCCCCCCGGACGTCCTGCGCTTCGGCTTCACCCCGCTGTACACGGGCTTCGCGGACGCCGAGCGCGCGGCGCGGGTGCTGGCGGAGGTGCTGGCAGAGATGCCGGCGGAGGTGCCGGCCCCATGACCGCCGCGGCCGAGGCGGACGCGCTGATGGCGCTGGATTACGTGCCGCCGGACGAGACCGTCGCGTACGGCGGCCACCCCAGCCAGGTGATCGACTTCTACCGGCCGGCCGAGCCCTCCGGCACCCGTGTGACGCTCCTGCACGGCGGCTTCTGGCGGGAGGCGTACGACCGGCGCCACCTCGCGCCCCTGGCCGCGGCGCTGGCGGCGCGCGGCGCGGAGGTCGCCCTCGCGGAGTACCGCCGGGTGGGCGGTGGCGGCGGCTGGCCGGAGACCTTCGACGACGTGGCGACGGTGCTCGCCCGCGAGGTGCCGGGCACTCGGCACGTCCTCGCCGGGCACTCGGCAGGCGGCCACCTCGCGCTGTGGGCGGCGGGCACGGAGCCGGGCACGGTGGCCCGCGTCGTGGCCATAGCGGCGGTCACGGACCTCGCACGGGCACGGGTGCTGCGCCTCAGCGGCGGGGCGGCCGACGAACTGCTGGGCGGCGAGCACCGGCCGGAGGCGGATCCGATGCGGCTCGGCCGACCGCCGGTGCCGACGGTGCTGGTGCACGGCGAGGCGGACGAAGAGGTGCCGGTGGATTTCTCCCGGAGGTACGTGGCGGCGGTCGGCGGCCCGGTGGATCTCAGGGTGCTGCCGGGGACCGGGCACTTCGCCGTGGTGACCCCGGGGACACCGGCGTGTGACGAGGTTCTCGCGGCAGTCGACGGGCCCTGACCATGCCGGGTCACGAGCCCCGGCCGCGGGAATCACCGCAGGTGGAGCGCCGCGTAGTCCTTGAGACGGACCCCCGGAGATCCCCAATCGTGCGGACGCGGCAGGCCCGCGCCTTTGCCTACCTTTGATGGTGTGACCGACACCTATGAGCCCAGTCTGCGCAGCGAGATGCGCCTGGCGAAGAGCGCCATCGGCGGGCTTCGCCAGGACCTCTTCACCGACGCCTTCGCCTTCCGGCCGCTGCCACCGCTGCGCGCCGACCACTGGCTCGTCCGCAGGACGCCGGGCCGCGCCGCGCGCTACGCCCGGTGGTTCCCGCACGCTGTCGTCGCCGGCTTCACCGCCGTCGTCGTGCTCGCGGTCCTCGATCACTGGGGTGGCCTGTACGGACTGTTCATGGCGGTGATGATCGGCGTGCCGATCATCACGACGCTCTTCCGGCCGGTCGGCGCCTGGTGGCTGTCGATGGGCGGGCTGCTGTTCTCGGGGGCCTTCCTGAGCGGCTACGGCCTCGGCCCGTCGTCCACCGGCGCCTTCTTCTCCCACCTCTGCGTCATGCTGCTCGTGGCCCTGCGGACCCGCCCCCGCGTGGCGGCCGAGATGTGGTTGCTCACGGGCGCGCTGGGGGTCTTCGTCGAGCTGTTCCTCAGGACATTCCGCCCGTACTCCGACGGCTTCTACGTCTCCGACCTGTTCGAGACGATGGCCTTCTCCGGGGTCGTGCTCTTCGTCGTCCTGGCCGTACGCGGCCTGCGCGAGTCCAAGCAGCAGGTCGCCGCGCAGGCGGCCGTCACCGAGGTGGAGCGGTCCCGGCGCACGGTCCTGGAGGAGCGCACCACCATCGCCCGCGAGCTGCACGACGTCGTCGCCCACCACATGTCGGTCGTCGCGATCCAGGCCGAGGCCGCCCCGTACCGCGTCCAGGACACCCCGCCGGAGCTCGCCGCCGCCTTCCAGACGATCCGCGAGAACGCCGTGGCGGCCCTGACCGAGCTGCGCCGCGTCCTCGGCGTCGTACGGTCGGAGAACCCCGAGGCCTTCGCCGGGCCCGAGGCGCCGCAGCCCACCCTCGCCGACATCGGCGCGCTGATCGACAACGTCCGCGCGGCCGGTCCCGCCGTCGAGCACATCACCACGGGCGCGGTGCGCCCGCTGCCGCAGGGCGTGGAGCTGTCGGCGTACCGCATCGTGCAGGAGGCGCTGAGCAACGCGCTGCGGCACGCACCCGGCGCGGACGTCCGGGTGGAGATCAGCCACGTGCTCGGCGGCCTCGGCCTGCGCATCGCCAACGGCCCGGCCGACCGCCTGGCCAAGCCCTCGCCCGGCGCCGGGCACGGCGTGCTCGGCATGCGGGAGCGGGTCGCGATGCTCGGCGGTGAGATGACCGCGGAGGCCACGCCGGACGGCGGCTACGAGGTCGCCGCGTTCCTGCCCGTGGCCCTGGGCGAGGCCTCCGCATGACCATCCGCGTGCTGATCGTCGACGACCAGATGATGGTCCGCGAAGGGTTCTCCGTCCTGCTGAACGCCCAGCCCGACATCGAGGTCGTCGGCGAGGCGCTGGACGGCCGGCAGGCCGTGGAGCGGGTCGCCGAGCTGCGCCCCGACGTCGTCCTGATGGACATCCGGATGCCCGTGCTCAACGGCCTGGACGCGACCCGGGAGATCGTCGCCGCCGACGCCGACGCGAAGGTGCTGGTGCTCACCACCTTCGACCTGGACGAGTACGTCTACCAAGCGCTGCGCGCCGGGGCGAGCGGCTTCCTGCTCAAGGACGCCTCCGCCCGCCAGCTCGCGGACGGCGTGCGGATCGTGGCCTCCGGCGAGGCGCTGCTCGCCCCGACAGTCACCAAGCGGCTCATCCAGGAGTTCTCCCGCCTCGGCACGCCGAAGGTGCCCACGCAGGAGCGGATCGGCGACCTCACCGAGCGCGAGACGGAGGTCCTGGTCCTGGTGGCCCAGGGCTGCTCCAACTCCGAGATCGCGGCGGGTCTGGTCGTGGCCGAGTCCACGGTGAAGACGCATGTGAGCCGGATCCTGGTGAAGCTCGGTCTTCGCGACCGGACGCAGGCGGCGGTGTTCGCGTACGAGGCGGGGCTGGTGACGCCGGGCGGATGACTGTCTTGGTCCGCCTGCGGCGGGCGCTTTTTCTTCCCCAGCCCCGCCCCTTCCCGGCTGCATCTGATGTGCGGCTCCGCCGCGTGGGGGGGGCTGCCCCCCAGACCCCTGACCGCGCTTCGCGCGGTGTCCTCAAACGCCGGACGGGCTGGAATTGCGTACCCACATCAGCCAAATCAGCCCGTCCGGCGTTTGAGGACGCGGCCGCAGGCCGCTCTCCGCCGCCGGCGGCAACGGACCCGCAGTCGGGGGTCTGGGGCACGCGCCCCAGTTTCGGGAAGGGGCGGGGCTGGGGAAGAAAAGCCGCCCGCCGCAGGCGGACCAAGAAGCTCACCCCCGTGGCAGGACCAACCCCCACGCCCCCTCCCGCGCCGACCACGTCCGCGTGCGGACCGGCCCCGTGAGGACGTTGTCCGCGCGGTAGTGGAAGGAAGGGCCCGAGACCGAGACCCGCTCGGCCAGGGCCGAGACAGGGGCGTCCGTGGTGGCGTACGCGTGGACGGTCACCTCCGCTTGACCGTCCACCGCGCGGATCCCGACCCGCGCCACCGGCTCGTCCAGATCGACCAGGAGCACCCCGTCCGCCTCCACCCGCAGCCGTGTGCAGGACGGCAGCTGGTGGCGGGCCGCGGGGCCCGTCAGCAGGGTCAGGGCCGAGCGGGCGGTGCGGGCCGCGGGTGACCACCACGACTGATGGTCACCGCTGCCGCTCTCGGCGGCCGCCTCAGTGACATCAGCCACGTCGGCTATGCCGTCCGTCGCGGCCATCACGGGGGCCACGGGCGACCCGTTCAGCTCAGCGGTCGCCACCGGCTTCGGCTGCGGATCCGGCGGCGGATTCAGGCCACCTCCCGGCCCCGGGATCCACAGCCCGCCCAGGACCATCCCGCCGGCGTCGTCGACCAGGGCGTCCAGCTGCCGCTCGGCGCCGTCCAGGACGGCCCGGGAGGCCGCGACCGTGCCCAGGGGCACCCCCAGCGCACGGGCCAGCGACACGGCGGGCAGCGCCCCGACCGGAACCAGGGAGACGGGGACTTCCGGCAGGTCACGGCGCTGGTGCAACAGCTGGACGACACGCAGCAGCGCCCGGTCGTCGCCGATGACGACGGGCCGTCTGCGACCCCGGCGGGCCAGGGCCCGCTCGACGTCCTGCGGCCCCTCGGGGAAGCAGATTTTGGCCACCGCGCCGCCGCAGAGGACATCCTTCGCGATCCGTACGGACTCGCCGTCCACACGGCGGGCGACCGGGTCGATGACCACGAGCAGAGGCTGCTCGGTGGAGTCTGGAGCCGACACCTCGGTCCTTCCTCAGGTAATCTCTCGGTGCAAGAGCCCCTGTCGCTGTTGCGCCAGGGGCTTCGTCTATCCGGGGCACCGGTTCGACGGCTCTAGCGGTGGTGTACGCCCTGAGCAAGCGGGTGAACACCACCACGCACGTTGGACATGCCCCGCCCGGAAGGGGTGTACGCCTGTGCCCGCACTTGTGCTGCTCGGTGCTCAGTGGGGTGACGAGGGCAAGGGAAAGGCCACCGACCTCCTCGGTGGATCCGTGGACTATGTGGTGCGCTACCAAGGTGGCAACAACGCCGGCCACACGGTGGTCGTCGGCGACCAGAAATACGCGCTGCATCTCCTCCCTTCCGGAATCCTCTCGCCGGGGTGCACCCCGGTGATCGGTAACGGAGTCGTCGTCGACCCGGCGGTCCTGCTCTCCGAGCTGAGCGGACTCAACGAGCGCGGCGTCGACACGTCCAAGCTGCTGGTCAGCGGTAACGCGCACCTGATCACGCCGTACCACACCACGGTCGACAAGGTGACGGAACGCTTCCTCGGCTCGCGGAAGATCGGCACCACGGGCCGCGGTATCGGCCCGACCTACGCGGACAAGATCAACCGCGTGGGCATCCGCGTCCAGGACCTCTACGACGAGTCGATCCTGACGCAGAAGGTCGAGGCCGCTCTCGACTTCAAGAACCAGATCCTGGCGAAGCTCTACAACCGCCGCGCCATCGAGGCCGGCGCGATCGTCGAGGAGCTGCTCACCTACGCCGAGCAGATCAAGCCGTACGTGGCCGACACGACGCTGATCCTCAACAACGCCATCGACGAGGGCAAGGTCGTCCTCTTCGAGGGCGGCCAGGGCACGCTGCTCGACGTGGACCACGGCACGTACCCCTTCGTCACCTCGTCCAACCCGACCGCGGGCGGCGCCTGCACGGGTGCGGGCGTGGGCCCGACGAAGATCAGCCGAGTGATCGGCATCCTCAAGGCGTACACCACGCGCGTGGGCGCCGGCCCGTTCCCGACCGAGCTGTTCGACAAGGACGGCGAGGCGCTGCGCACGATCGGTGGCGAGCGCGGTGTGACCACCGGCCGTGACCGCCGCTGTGGCTGGTTCGACGCCGTCATCGCCCGCTACGCGACCCGCGTGAACGGCCTGACGGACTTCTTCCTCACCAAGCTCGACGTGCTCACCGGCTGGGAGCAGATCCCGGTCTGCGTCGCGTACGAGATCGACGGCAAGCGCGTCGAGGAGCTGCCCTACAGCCAGAGCGACTTCCACCACGCGAAGCCGGTCTACGAGATGCTGCCGGGCTGGTCCGAGGACATCACCAAGGCCAAGACCTTCTCCGACCTGCCGAAGAACGCGCAGGCGTACGTGAAGGCCCTGGAGGAGATGTCCGGCGCCCCGATCTCCGCGATCGGCGTCGGCCCGGGCCGCACCGAGACGATCGAGATCAACTCGTTCCTCTCGTAAGTCCTCGGCGATACGCGACGGCGCCCCGGTGGTCACCGACCACCGGGGCGCCGTCGCGTATCCGTTCAGGCATGCGTTCTCGCGCTCACTCGTTCGGTTGCGGGGGAAGAGGGCCGATCTCCGTCAGGACTCCGAAAGCCTGGCCTTCGCCTGGAAAGGAGGGCAACATGACGGTTATGGCCGAGCACACGTCTCACATGCTGGTGGAAGAGTTCGAGCAGATCGCTTCCACCCAGCCCGAGACCGTCACGTTGGAGTTCATCGACGGACGGATCGAGGAGAAGCCGGTGCCGGACGGGGACCATGAGGAGATCATCAGGTGGTTGCAGGAGCGCTGTATGCAACAGCGCCCCGACCTCTGGCTGTATGCGAGCGGGCGCGGCTTGAAGGTCGAGGCCTACCGCAACGGCCGTGCGCGGCCCGATGGCGTACTGGCACTGAAGGCGCACTTCGCCGGGCACGGTGAGTGGTCGGATCCCGAAGGGGTCCTGATGGCCGTCGGTGTCACCTCGTACGACGGTGACACCGAGCGCCGGGACCGGAAGGAGAAGCCGGCCGCCTACGCGGCAGCGGGCATTCCCGTCCACCTGCTGGTCGACCGTGACGCGGGCACCGTGGTCGTGTACACCAACCCCGACCCGGAACGGGGCTACTACGCGGACACCCACCGGGTCCCCTTCGGTGAAGAGGTCACCCTGCCCGACCCGGTGAACGTCACGCTGGACACCGGGATCCTGAAGAACTACGTGCGCTGAGGCCGCGTCCCCGAGCGCAGCCGGACGCGGAACGGCCGGGCCCCCGCACTTTTCACAGTGCGGGGGCCCGGCCGTTCTCAGGCGCGGAGCGCGTCAGGCGGGAACGATGTTCTCGGCCTGCGGGCCCTTCTGGCCCTGCGTGACGTCGAAGGAGACCTTCTGGCCCTCCTGGAGCTCACGGAAGCCCTGCGTCGCGATGTTCGAGTAGTGGGCGAAGACGTCGGCGCCGCCGCCGTCCTGCTCGATGAAGCCGAAGCCCTTTTCGGAGTTGAACCACTTAACGGTGCCGGTAGCCAAGACAGGTCTCCTACAAGACAGCGGTGCCGAAATTCCGAACTGCACGGAATAATGCAAGTGCGCCCGAAGGTCACAGACCGTCAGGCGCACAGGGAAAAACGGATCCAAAACCGCAACGGAAAACGACCGTAGCACGCGCGCCGGGAACTTCGGGGAATTTCCGTGCGCCAATTTTTTCGTGGCGTCACCGGTGCCCGCGGCCGCCCGGCACTGTGTCGGCGGGCGTGGCGAGCACCATACACAGTGCCGGTACCCCGGTGCCGCCGCGCTCCCTACGCTGACGGTTCCGCGCATCCGACCGATCCGAGGTAACGACCGTGAGCACGCAGCCCGACCCCCGCCGGGGCGCCGCCGTCAAGGCCGCCGACCGCGCGCACGTCTTCCACTCCTGGTCCGCGCAGGGCCTCATCGACCCGCTGGCCGTGGCCGGGGCCGAGGGCTCGTACTTCTGGGATTTCGACGGCAACCGCTACCTCGACTTCTCCTCCCAGCTGGTCAACACCAACATCGGCCACCAGCACCCCAAGGTCGTCGCCGCGATCCAGGAGCAGGCGGCGAAGCTGTGCACCATCGCGCCGGGCTTCGCCGTGGACGTACGGTCCGAGGCGGCCCGGCTGATCGCCGAGCGCACCCCCGGCGACCTCGACAAGATCTTCTTCACCAACGGCGGCGCCGAGGCCGTCGAGAACGCCGTCCGCATGGCCCGGCTGCACACCGGCCGACCCAAGGTGTTCAGCGCCTACCGCTCGTACCACGGTGCGACCGCCGCGGCCATCAACCTCACCGGCGACCCGCGCCGCTGGCCCTCCGACACCGCCTCGGCCGGCGTCGTGCACTTCTGGGCGCCCTTCCTCTACCGCTCGCCCTTCCACGCTCGGAGCGAGGAGCAGGAGTGCGAGCGCGCGCTGCGCCACCTCGAGGACACCATCGCGTTCGAGGGGCCGCAGACCGTCGCGGCGATCGTCCTGGAGACCGTGCCCGGCACCGCCGGGATCATGGTCCCGCCGCCCGGCTATCTCCCGGGCGTCCGCGAGATCTGCGACCGGCACGGCATCGTCCTCGTCCTGGACGAGGTCATGGCCGGCTTCGGGCGTACGGGCCACTGGTTCGCCGCCGACGCCTTCGGTGTCACCCCCGACCTGCTGACCTTCGCCAAGGGCGTCAACTCCGGCTATGTGCCGCTCGGCGGCGTCGCCATCTCCGCCGAGATCGCCGCCACCTTCGACCAGCGCCCCTACCCCGGCGGACTCACCTATTCCGGGCACCCGCTCGCCTGCGCCTCCGCAGTGGCGACGATCAACGCGATGGCCGAGGAGGGCATCGTGGAGAACGCCGCGCACCTCGGCGAGACCGTCCTCGGCCCCGGCCTGCGCGAGCTCGCCGAGCGCCACCCGAGCGTCGGCGAGGTCCGGGGCCTGGGCGCGTTCTGGGCGCTCGAACTCGTCAAGGACCGCGCCACCCGCGAGCCACTGGTGCCCTACAACGCCTCCGGCGAGGCGAACGCCCCCATGGCCGCCTTCGCCGCGGCCTGCAAGAAGTCCGGGCTGTGGCCCTTCGTGAACATGAACCGCACCCACGTCGTGCCGCCATGCACCATCACGGAGGCGGAGGCCAAGGAGGGTCTCGCCCTCCTCGACGCGGCGCTCACGGTGGCCGACGCGCACACCGCCTGACACGCCGGGCGAAGTGGAAGGTAGCGTTCTTCCTTCCCGCGCGCACGCCCGTACGCACCGCGACGGCCCTCGCCTATCTTGGTCGGGGGCCGTTCGCATGCGGGCGCGCGGTCACGGAAGGGGAGACGGACGACAATGCCCGGCAGCGAGGCTGTCAGACGGACGACGCTGCGCTCGCAGATCGCCGACGCCCTGCGCGACGAGGTGATAGCGGCGCGGCTCCCGGCGGGCCGCCAGTTCACGGTCAAGGAGATCGCCGAGCAGTACGGCGTCTCGGCGACCCCGGTGCGCGAGGCGCTGCTCGACCTCTGCTCGCAGGGGCTGCTCGACGTGGAGCTGCACAAGGGCTACCGCGTGCGCGAATTCACCTACGCCGATTTCCGGGACATGGTCGAGGCCCGCGCCCTGATCGTGGAGGGCATCTTCCGGCGCTCCGCCGGACGCGCGCTGTGCGAGGCCACGCCGGCGGCCCTCGCGTCCGTGCGGCGGCGGGCCGAGGAGGCCGCCCGGGCGGCGCTCGCGGGCGACCTCGACATCCTCATCGGCTACGACCTGCGCTTCTGGCGCGAGCTGGCCGGGCTGGTGGGCAACCCCTACATATCGGACTTCCTCGACCGGGTCCGGGTGCAGAGCTGGATCTTCACCGTGCCGCTGCTGCGCCGCGTGCCGAGCCTCCGCGGCCGCCTGTGGCACGGGCACGGCGAACTCGTCGAGGCCGTGACGGCCCAGGACGCGGTGGCCGCGGAAAGCATCATTGCCGCATACAACGAACATTCCCTGGCATTGATCAGCGGGCTGACCGAATAGGGTCGAAGGCCAGGTCGGGTCATCGGTCGAGGGGACGGAATCAGGAATGAAGACAATCGCGAACCCGGAACCGGCCCGTGCCTGAGGACGTCCAGATCCCGTGATGTCGTCTTCACAGCCGTCCGCCCGTCCACCCGCCCGCGCCACCGCTTCCCCGCCCGAGGGCGCCCCGGCCGTCGACCTGACGGTGATCGTCCCCGCGTACGACGAGGAGGACCGGCTCGGCCCCACACTGGAGGCGATCCGCGCCCACCTCACCGCCGGGGAGGACGCGCCCGCCTGGGAGCTGATCGTCGTCGACGACGGTTCCACGGACGCCACCGCCGGCATCACCGAGGCCGCCGCCACCACCGAGCCCCGCATCCGGCTGCTGCGCACCCCCGAGAACCGCGGCAAGGGCCACGCCGTCCGCACCGGGGTGCTCGCCTCGCGCGGCCGCCGCGTCCTGATCACCGACGCCGACCTGGCCACCCCCATCGAGGAACTCGGCCTCCTCGGCCGCAGCCTGGACGCGGGAGCCACCGCCGCCATCGGCTCCCGCGCGCTGCCCGGCTCCCGGATAGCGGTCCGCCAGCACGCCCTGCGCGAGCTCATGGGCCGGGCGGGCTCCCGGCTGATACGGGCCGCCGCCGTGCCGGGGATACGGGACACCCAGTGCGGCTTCAAGCTCCTCGACGGCGACAAGGCCCGTACCGCCTTCGCGAGCTCCCGGCTCGACGGCTGGAGTTACGACGTCGAGCTGCTGCGCTTCTTCCACCAGCAGGGCTGGGAGGTCGACGAGGTGCCCGTCCGCTGGTCCCACCAGCCCGGTTCCAAGATCCGGCCGCTGGCGTACCCCACCGTGCTCGCCGACCTCGTACGCCTGCGCTGGCGCGCGGCCGACCCCGTGCGCCTCGTCGTGCCCGCGCTCTTCCTGCTCGCCTCCTTCGTGCTCTACGGCGGGCTGTGGGGCGGCCTCGGCCACAGCTACCTCGCCGACTCCGGCTCCGACCAGACGCAGTGGGAGTGGTTCTTCGCCGTCACCGCGGACAACGTCGCCCACCTCCACAACCCGCTTTTCACCGAGCTGCAGAACTTCCCGCTCGGCGTGAACCTCATGGCCAACACCGCCATGCTCGGGCTGTCCGTGCCGCTCGCGCCCGTGACGCTCGCCTTCGGCGCGCACGTCACCTGGGCGATCGTGCTGACCGGCGGCCTGGCCGCCACCGCCTGCTCCTGGTACTGGCTGATCGCCCGGCGCTTCGTCCGCTCCCGCTGGGCGGCCGCGCTGGGCGGCGCCTTCTGCGCCTTCGCGCCGCCGATGATCTCGCACGGCAACGCGCACCCCAACTTCCTCGTCCTGTTCGTGATTCCGCTGATCATCGACCGGATGCTGCGGCTGTGCGAGGGCACGCGGCCGACGCGTGACGCGGTGCTGCTCGGCCTGTTCCTCGCCTACCAGATCTTCCTCGGCGAGGAGGCGCTGCTGCTGGCCGTGACCGGCCTCCTGCTCTTCGCCTTCGGTTACGCGGTCGCCGACCCGGACGCGGCCCGCGCCGTCTCCGGGCGCCTGCTGCGCGGCCTCGGCATCGCCGCCGCCGTCGCGGTGCCACTGGTCGCCCTCCCGCTGGGCTGGCAGTTCCTCGGCCCGCAGAGCTACCACAGCGTGCTGCACGGCGACGTCGGCAACAACCCGATGGCCCTGCTGGAGTACGCCACCCGCTCACTGGGCGGTGACGCGCGCACCGCCGCCTCGCTGTCCGTCAACCGGACCGAGGAGAACGCTTTCTTCGGCTGGCCCCTCGTCGTCCTCGCCGTCGCCCTCGTCGTACGGATGTGGCACCAGCCGCGCGTACGCGCCCTCGGCTTCACCGCACTCGCCGCCGCCGTACTCTCGCTGGGCCGCAACATCCCGCTGCCCGGCACGGACAAGACACTGCCCGGCCCCTGGCGGCTCGTCGGCAAGCTGCCGTTCTTCGAGTCGGTCATCGAGTCCCGCGTGGCGATGATCTGCGTGCCCGCCCTGGGCCTCCTCCTCGCCCTCGCCTGCGACCGGCTGGCCGTGCGCAGAATGCGCAGCGAACGCGAACGCTCGCACCGGCTGCTCGGCTGGGCGGCCCTCGCCGTGGCCCTGCTGCCGCTCGTCCCCACGCCGTACCGCACGGTCGAACGCGAACCGGTGCCCGCGTTCATCGCGGACGGCACGTGGCGCGAGCACGTACGCCCCGGCCACTCCCTGGTCCCCGTCCCCGTGCCGAGCCCCTCCGAGACGGTCGCACTGCACTGGCAGGTCCGCGCCGGCCTTGGCTTCCCTTTCCCCGGCGGCTACTTCAACGGCCCCTGGGGCCCCGACCGCATCGGCATCTACGGCCCCGAACCGCGCCCCACGTCCGACCTCCTCCGCAAGGTCTACGAAACGGGGAGCCTGCCGGCGATCGGTGACCAGCAGCGGCGCGAATTCCGGACGGATCTCCGCTTCTGGAAGGCGGACGCGTTGATTCTGGACCCGGTGGTGAACGGGGCGGCGCTGCGGGAGGCGGTGACGTCTTTGACGGGGCGGTCTCCGGTGAAGCGGGGCGGGGTCTGGGTGTGGGACGTGACGGGGCGCTGAGGGAGTGGTTCCCTCAGCGCCGTCATTCCGACTGGCGTCGGGGCCGTGGGCGCCTTGTCCCCCCACCACACCTCGCTGCGTCTGATGTGCGGCTCCGCCGCGTGGGGGCGCTGCCCCAGACCCGTGGCTGCGGGTGGGTGGGCGCCTGCGGCGGGCTTTTTCCCCTACCCCGCCCCTTCCCGGCTGCATCTAATTTGCGGCTCCGCCGCGTGGGGGGCGCTGCCCCAGACCCCGAGCTGCGGGTCCGTTGCCTCCCCCAGCTACCTCCCCCAGACTCCGTCCGGGGGTGCCCCCAGAGGTGCCCCCAGCGGGCTGAAAAACAAAAGCATGGCGCGCCCGGCGAAAAGACAAGACGGCACACCCGGGCTGGAATGAGCGCCCCGGACGAGCGAAAAGAAAGAATGGCGCGCCCCACGACCCGATGTTGCCCTCCGGCGGGAGGGGGTGGGGTCGGAGGGTGGGGTTCTGGAACGCGGTGCGTGAATCAGGGCACCCAATACGCACAAGGGCGCCCGCACCGCGTTCCAGGTTCCCAGCCCGGAGGCGCCACCCCCGGCACCCACCACACACCCAGCCTGGCCGGCGTTTGAGGCCGCTCGCCGCGGGCGCACACAACCGGCACCCAAAAACGCGCCCCCGCACCCAGCGGAAAGCGCACCCACCACAACCCAGCCTGGCCGGCGTTTGAGGCCGCTCGCCGCAGGCGCACACAACCCGCACTCGACAACGGTGAGCCCCACAAACCCAGCCCGCTCGCCGCAGGCGCCCACAACCGGCACCCAAAAACGCCCCCGGCAACAGCGAATCGCCCAGTATGACAACCGCCCCATCCGCACTACCCTGGCCCGAACCACCGGCACCGCACAGCACAGCGCAACGCCCCCAAGACCCCCAACGAGAGTGAGCTCACGTGGCCTGTGACCTCTGGCTTGTTCCCCTCGTCGACGTGCTGTGCCACAGCCCCGACAACCCCTTCGCCGAGGAGATCGCCGTCTACGACAAGGCGCTCGACGAGGCGGGACTGCCGCCCGTGCCCGTTTTCGGGTACATGCCGGGGCTCTCGGGGGACGTGGCCCCGGTCGCCGGCTTCGACTACGACGCCCTGCACTTCCTGCGCCGTGCCCACCTGCTGAACCTGTGCGGGCTCACCGTGACGCCGGTGGACGAACTGGGCGGGGACTACGAGCAGTTGCTGGAGATGTTCGAGACGACGGCCCAGCAGTCGCACCTGGTCTGGCACTACGACCACGCGGGGGCGTACGTACCGGTGGACTTCGCGCACCCGCTGTCCAACGACGAACTCCTCGAAGGCGGCGGGCCCTTGGGCTCCAGCCAGGGCCTGCTGCGGGAACTGCACGCCGTGGCACCGGCCTTGGGGATCGATCCCGCCAACCCGCCGGACGCGCCCGCCGCTCCGGAGCGGCCCACGGGGCTGGAGGAGCCCGCCGCGCCGGGCCCGCAGGACGACAGCCCGTTCGCGCGGGAACGCCATGTCTGGCTGGGGCTGCACGCGGCGGCCACCCGCAGCCTGGGCCAGGGCTCGATGATCGTATTCAGCTAGCGGCACAGGACCAGCGGCACGGGGCTCTTCCCGTGCCGTTGGTCCCCTGCGAGGTCAACGCGGTGATTCCGGCGGCCGCTGCCTCGGCATGTTCGGCCGGGTGCCCGGCGGCAGCGGGAAGCGCGGCAGCGGACCGCCGCCCTCCCCGCGCGGTCCCCACGACACCAGCGACTGCGTCACCAGCGGCGTCGGACCCGCCCGGAACTCCACCATCCAGTCGGCCGTCTCCGCCCGTACGAGCTCCGAGACGTCCTCCGAGAAGCGCCTCAGCACCGTCAGGCAGCGCTCCGCCGCCTCGCTGGCCGTGCCCTCGGTCGGGCCGAGCACCTCGCGCACGCACTCGGAGGCCCAGTCGAACTGCAGGGCCTCCAGCCGCCGTTGCACGGCCTGCGCCGTCGCCACGGCCCGCATCCAGCCCGACGTCAGCCCGAAATACCGGTCACCGGCCACACAGGCCACCGCACCGAGCAGCGCGAGGAAACCCCAAGCGGCGCCGGTGCGGACCACGTTCGTCAACTGGAGCAGCGGAAGGGCCGCGCCCACCGTCGCGCAGACCGCGGCGCAGATGCGCAGCGCCCGTGCCCAGCGGCGTTTCCAGGCGCGGTCCGCGAGATACCAGTCGACCAGATACAGCGCGCCGTTCTCCACCCATCGGTACAGCTCATCGAGACGCTCCGCGGGCTCCCCCCAGTCGCCGAGTGGGAAGGCGCGGCCACGCAGGTCGCCCCGCTGCCTCCCACCCTGCTCGCGGGGGAGCCCCTCGGGCTGCATCTCCGGCTGACTCACCCGTGCACTCCCTCTGCCGCTACGGATCGCGAGCCACCTTCCTACCGCCGAACGGACGGTCTTGGACACAAGATCCATGCTTTTCCGTCCGTAATTGCTGAGGAATCCGGTATAGGCGCCAAACACACTCACCCGAAAGAGTGGGTGGACAGGACCGGGTCGCCGGCCCTTCGCGGCTCCGCCGCCCCGCCGTGCCGGAGAAGTGACGTTTCCGTGGGGTCACGCACCGGCCCCGGGAGTCGATCAGTCGACGAGGCAATAGGGTGACCGGTGTGAAGGTCCTCGTCATCGGCGGCGGCGCCCGCGAACACGCCCTGTGCCGCTCACTCTCCATCGATCCCGACGTCACCGCGCTGCACTGCGCCCCCGGCAATGCCGGGATCGCCGAGGTCGCCGAGGTGCACCCCGTCGACGCCCTCGACGGCACGGCCGTCGCCGACCTCGCCGCGTCCCTGGACGCGGAGCTCGTGGTCGTCGGCCCGGAGGCCCCGCTCGTCGCGGGCGTCGCCGACGCCGTCCGCGAGCGCGGCATCCCCGTCTTCGGGCCGTCGGCCGAAGCGGCGCAGCTGGAGGGGTCCAAGGCCTTCGCCAAGGACGTCATGGCCGCCGCGAACGTCCCGACCGCCCGCGCCTACGTCTGCACCAGCCCCGCCGAGATCGACGCGGCCCTCGACGCCTTCGGCGCGCCCTATGTCGTCAAGGACGACGGGCTGGCCGCCGGCAAGGGCGTCGTCGTCACCTCCGACCTGGCCGCCGCCCGTGAGCACGCGCTCGCCTGCGGCCGCGTGGTCATCGAGGAGTTCCTCGACGGGCCCGAGGTCTCCCTCTTCGCCGTCACCGACGGCGAGACCGTCGTCCCGCTCCAGCCCGCCCAGGACTTCAAGCGTGCCCTCGACGGCGACGAGGGCCCGAACACCGGCGGCATGGGCGCGTACTCCCCGCTCCCGTGGGCCGACCCCAAGCTGGTCGACGAGGTCATGGAGACCGTTCTCCAGCCGACCGTCGACGAGCTGCGCCGCCGGGGCACGCCCTTCTCCGGCCTGCTCTACGCGGGGCTGGCGATCACCTCGCGCGGCGTCCGCGTGATCGAGTTCAACGCGCGCTTCGGCGACCCCGAGACGCAGGTCGTGCTCGCCCGTCTCAGGACCCCGCTCGCCGGACTGCTGCACGCCGCCGCGACCGGCACCCTCGCCACCCTGCCGCCGCTGCGCTGGAGCGAGGGCGCGGCCGTCACGGTGGTCGTGGCTTCGCACAACTACCCCGGTACCCCGCGCACCGGCGATGTGATCGAGGGGCTGCCGGAGGTCGCGGCGCTGGAGAACGCGTACGTCCTCCACGCGGGCACGGCCCACGGCGCGGACGGATCCGTGGTCAGCGCGGGCGGGCGCGTCCTGTCCGTGACGGCGACGGGCCCGGACCTGGCCGCCGCGCGCGCCGCCGCGTACGAGGGCGTCGGCCTGATTCGCCTGGCGGGCTCCCACCACCGCACGGACATCGCGAAGCGGGTGTCCGAGCAGTAAGGGCCGGGCATCCGGGTTCACACATCGCCTGCTTCCGGCCACTGCTTTGACCAAAGCCATTCCATCGAGTGACCAGTTGCCCAACTGGCTGACGCGTGCGGCGCCCCCAACTAGGGTGCGGCGCAAGCCAAGTGCATCCGGCAACTGGCCCACCGGCATTGCGGTGTCAGTGGCCGGTGCCACAGTGGGGGGATAGGCAACGCACTCCGCGTTGCGTCCGCTGTCGCACTCCTCGGCGGAGCCCGGACAAGGCAACAGGGGGTGATCGGTCTCGTGGCAGGTCCGGAAGCAGGCGTGCTGGTCGCACGCGCCCGAGCCCTGGCGGTGCTGCGCATCCGCAGCACGGCGCTGGCCGTCGCCCTCCTGCCGGCCGCCGTGGCCGTCGTGCTGCTGGCGGGCGTCGCCATGGGCCACATCCCGGACGGCGGCGGCTGGAGCGCGGCCCGCTGGGCCGTCGTCGGCGCGGCCGTCCTGGCCCTGGTGCTGGCGGCCGCCGTCGGCACCGTGGTCGTCCGGGCCAGGCCCGCGCTGAGCCCCACCGTCCCGATCCCCGAGGAGACGGCCCCCGATCTCTATCGGATGGTCCGCGACCTCGCCGAGCGGCTGGACGTCCCGGCGCCCTCCGCCATGGCCCTCACCCCCGACTGCGACAGCTGGCTGGAGGACCGTACGCACCCCGCGCACGGCCCCCCGCACGCCGTCCCGCGCGTCTCGCGGCGCACCGGTGCCGCCCCGGTGCTGGTGATCGGCTCGCCCTTCCTGTGGTGGATGCGCGTCGCCGAGCTGCGCGCCCTGCTGGCCCCGGTCGTCGCGGGCACCGGCCCCTCCGCGCACCCCGACATAGCCGCGGCCCGCCGCTTCGTCCGGGGCCTGGACGCCGCCGTGGCCGTCGCCGCGGGGCGCCCGGCCCTCGCCTTCGTCGGGGGCGTCTCCCGGCTGCTGCTGCGCTCCTGCCGGAACCACGCCGCGGAGATGGAGCGTGGCGTTGCGGCCGCCGCCTCGGAGCGCGCCCAGGCCGTGGACTACGGCCTGCGGGTCGTCGCCCAGGAGCAGGTGGGCCTCGCCTACGCCGGCTGGGACCGGCTGCTGAACCGCGTCGCGCTCCCCGCCTGGCGCATGGGCCGCTGGCCCTCCCGGCTGGACGCCGGTGTCGTCTCCGCCCTCACCGAGCTCTCCCGCCGCGACCGCCTCGCCGAGGGCTTCACCTCCCGGCTGGGCGAGCGTCCCGCGTGCGATCTGCTGGAGGAGCCCGGCGCGATGGACGAGGCGGCCTCCCTGCTGGCCGCCCGCCTCTTCCACGGCGGCCCCGCCATGGCGGGGCCCGATTGGTCGCCGGTCGCCTGGAGCCAGTATCCGGAGGAGGTCGTGGACCGTAAGTGGCGGCTGGAGGCGGCCCGCCTGCACCGCGTCCTGGACGACATCCCACTCCCGTATCCGGCACCCGCGGACGGGCCGCCTGTCCCGGACGGCCTCGCCGCTCCCGTCCCCGCCCGTGCCGCACCGCCTGCCCTGCCCGCGCCCGTCTGCCCGGCCGAGGGTGCCGCCGCGCCCACCGTGGCCCGGGTCCTGGAGCGCCTCACCGGCCCGGCGGCCACCGGGGTCGCGGAGGAGCTGGAGGCGCGGCTGAGCACCGAGGTGGCCCGGGAGGCCGCCCTGGAGGAGAGCTCCGTGGACCGCGCCGCGTTCGGCTCGGCGGCCGAGCCCTGGCTCGACGGGCTCACCCCGCTCTTCCCGCTCCAGCCGCCCCGCAGCGGCCGGGAGCTGCTCACCGACCATGTGACGGCCATGGTGTGCTGTGCCGCCGTCGACACCGCCGGCGCCCGCCCCGGCCTGGACTGGCTGGACGGCCCGGCCCTGCTGGTCGGCGGCGCCCGCCGCGCCGACCTGGCCCGCACGGTCCTGAGCCTGATCGAGGACGGCGACGCCGAGCCGCTGCGCGCCTGGCTGGGCGAGGTCGGCGTGCGACCCGAAAAACCGGTCCGCCTGGTGTGAGGGCCCGTGCCGCCCCCTGCCCGCCGGTGTGACCGGCGCCCGCCACCGAAAAGTGCGACAGACCGTGACGGTGCGGATGCTCCATGTGGTGTGCTGGGGGCGACGGGTGCGGCCGCGCCGGGGGACACCGGGCCGGATGACGGGAATGCGTACGCGTCGGGAGCGCGGGGAGGGAGCGCGATGGGGACGGACCGGATCCGCCGCTGGGAGTCGGGGGCGCTCGCACACGCCGTCGCGGACCCCTTCGGCCAGGGCCCGCTGCCCTGGCTGCGCGACAGCGAGACCTACATCGACGAGTCGGGCCGGCTGCTCGCCTGGTACGCCGAGAGCCATGTGCCCGACCGGCGGCGCGGCTCCCGCGTCCCCGTGCCGCGCACCGCCGACGACGTGCGCCGGCAGATCAAGGGCTTCGCGTCCAACAGCGCCGTCGCCCCCGGCGAGGCCATGGACTTCCGCATCACGGTGGACCCGCCGCAGCCGTTCAGCGTGGACGTCTACCGCGTCGGCCACTACGCGGGCGACGGCGCCGCGAAGATCACCACCAGCCCCCGGCTGTCGGGGATCGTCCAGCCCCCGCCGCTCACCGTCGACCGCACGGTCTCCTGCCACCACTGGTGGCTGTCCTGGCGCCTCCAGATCCCCGGCTACTGGAGCCTCGGCGCCTATGTGGCCGTCCTGACCACCGCCGACGGCCACCGCAGCCACATCCCCTTCCTGGTCCGCGACGGCCGCCCCGCCGACCTGCTGCTCGTCCTGCCCGACATCACCTGGCAGGCGTACAACCTCTATCCCGAGGACGGCCGCACGGGCGCGAGCCTCTACCACGCGTGGGACGAGGAGGGGCGGCTGCTGGGCGAGGACGAGGCGGCCACCACGGTCTCCTTCGACCGCCCCTTCGCGGGCGCCGGCCTGCCGCTCCACGTGGGGCACGCCTACGACTTCATCCGCTGGGCCGAGCGCTACGGCTACGACCTCGCCTACGCCGACACCCGCGACCTGCACGCGGGCCGCGTCGACCCCTCGCGCTACCGCGGCCTGGTCTTCCCCGGCCACGACGAATACTGGTCGCCCGCCATGCGCCGCTCCGCCGAGCTGGCCCGCGACTCCGGCACCTCACTGGTGTTCCTGTCCGCGAACACCATGTACTGGCAGTGCGAACTGGCCCCCTCGCCCGCCGGCCCCGACCGCCTGCTCACCTGCCGAAAACGTCGCGGGCCGGGCAGTTCCGCCCTCTGGCGCGACGCCTCGCCCGCCGAACAACAGCTGCTGGGCATCCAGTACGGCGGCCGGGTGCCCGAGCCGTCCCCCATGGTCGTCCGCAACGCCGGCCACTGGCTGTGGGACGCCACCGGCGCCGGTGAGGGCGACGAGCTCCCGGGCCTGGTCGCGGGCGAGGCCGACCGCTATTTCCCCCGTACGGCCCTGCCGCAGCACACCCGCCGCATCCTGCTGGCCCACTCGCCGTACGAGGACGCCGAGGGCGCCGTGCGGCACCAGGAGACCTCGCTCTACCGCGCCCCCAGCGGCGCCCTGGTCTTCGCCTCCGGAACCTTCGCCTGGTCCCCGGCCCTGGACCGGCCCGGCCATGTGGACGCCCGCGTGCAGCGGGCCACGGCCAACCTCCTGGATCGCATCTGCAAGCGCTGCTGACCCTCGTCGGACCGCGCGTCCGGCCGTACGGCAGAATCGTGGTGCTTGGACAAACCACCAGGAGGACGCGTGTCCGGATTTGTAGAGAAGCCCGAACCGGTCGAGGTGCCCGGCCTTGTGCACCTGCACACGGGCAAGGTCCGCGACCTCTACCGCGACGAGGCCGGCCGGCTGGTCATGGTCGCCTCCGACCGGCAGTCGGCCTACGACTGGGTGCTGCCCACCGAGATCCCCGACAAGGGACGGGTGCTCACCCAGCTGTCCCTGTGGTGGTTCGACCGGCTCACCGACCTCGTACCGAACCACGTCCTGTCCACCGAGCTGCCCGCCGGCGCCCCCGCCGACTGGGAGGGCCGGACGCTGATCTGCCGGTCCCTGGACATGGTCCCCGTCGAGTGCGTGGCCCGCGGCTATCTGACGGGCTCCGGCCTCGCCGAATACCGGCAGACCCGCACCGTCTGCGGGCTCGCCCTCCCCGAGGGCCTCACCGACGGCTCCGAGCTGCCGTCCCCGATCTTCACACCCGCGACGAAGGCGGAGGTCGGCGAGCACGACGAGAACGTCTCCTACGAGGAGGTCGCCCGGCAGGTCGGCGCGGAGACCGCCGCGCAGCTGCGCCAGACGACGCTCGCCGTCTACGGCCGGGCCCGCGACATCGCCCGGGACCGCGGCATCATCCTCGCCGACACGAAGTTCGAGTTCGGCTTCGACAACGGCGAACTGGTCCTCGCCGACGAGGTCCTCACCCCCGACTCCTCCCGCTTCTGGCCCGCCGACGAGTGGCAGCCGGGCCGCGCCCAGCCGTCCTTCGACAAGCAGTTCGTCCGCGACTGGCTGACGTCCCCGGCTTCCGGCTGGGACCGCCACGGCGAACTCCCGCCCCCGCCGCTTCCTTTGGAGGTCGTGGAGCGGACTCGGGCGAAGTATGTGGAGGCGTATGAGCGGTTGACGGGGCTGAGCTGGGTGTAGTGGCGGTGGGGTACGTCTGGGGCGCGTACCCCAGGCCCTCGGCTGCGGGTCGGTTCGCGCCTGCGGCGGGAGCGCCCTGCGGGCGCGTCCTCAAACGCCGGACGGGCTGATTGGTGCGGACCGTAGCCAGCACATTCAGCCTGTCCGGCGTTTGAGGACACCGCGCGAAGCGCGGTCAGGGGTCTGGGGCGAAGCCCCAGTTTCGGGAAGGGGCGGGGTAGGGGAAAAAGCCCGCCGCAGGCGCCCACCGGCCCATAGCCGGGGGTCTGGGGCACGAGCCCCAGTTCGGGAAGGGGCGGGGCTGGGGAAGAAATCCCCCGCCCTCAGACCTGATAGCGATCCGCCGCGAAGAGCCGCAAATTCTCCCGCACCCAATCCGACGTCCGGGCCAGCCCCTCCTCCAGGTCCACCGACGGCACCCAGCCCGCCCACTCCCGCGCCCGCGAGTTGTCGGAGAGCAGCCGCTCCACCTCACTCCCCGACGGCCGCAGCCGCGCCTCGTCGACCACGACCTTCGCCTCGCGCCCCGACGCCCGGATCAAGGACTCCGCGAGATCGCCGATCGAGATCTCGCGCCCCGTCCCGAGATTGACCGCGTGCCCGATCGCCCGGTCGCACTCGGCGAGTGCGAGGAAGCCCTCCGCCGTGTCCGTCACATACGTGAAGTCCCGCGTCGGGGACGTGGATCCGAGCCGGATCTCGTCGGCGCCGGAGTGCAGCTGCGCGAGGATCGTGGGGATGACGGCCCGCGCGGACTGCCGGGGCCCGTACGTGTTGAAGGGGCGCACGACGGTGACAGGCAGCTCGAAGGAGTGCGCGTAGGACAGCGCGAGCATGTCCGCGCCGATCTTCGAGGCGGAGTACGGGGACTGCGGCTGAAGCGGGTGGTCCTCGCTGATGGGGGCGGTGAGAGCGGTCCCGTAGACCTCACTGGTGGACGTGTGCACCATGCGCCGCACACCATGCCGGCGGCAGGCGGCGGCGACGTTCTCCGTACCGGCCACATTGGTCTGGACGTATGCCTCCGGGGACGCGTAGCTGTACGGGATGCCGATCAGCGCCGCCAGGTGGAATACCGTGTCGCACCCGGCGACGGCGTCCATCACGCGCCCGGCGTCGCGGACGTCACCGGCGAGCGTCTCCACGGGCGAGCCGGGCCCGAGGTAGCGGGCGAGGTGGCCGCGCTCGGCGTACGGCTTGTAGTGCACGAGCACCCGGACCCGCGCACCCCGCTCCACCAGCAGGTCGACGAGCGTGGAGCCGATGAACCCCTCGGCCCCGGTGACGAGGACGGTACGGCCGTGCCAGCTCTGTGCGTTGAGGTTTGTGGTCATGAGGCGTTCCTTTCGGATGCGGGAAGTCATCACGCGGCGAGCGGCCCGGCCGGGCCGCCCGCCGAGGGCACGGCGGCGGTGTGCCCGGCGAGGCGCAGCACCCAGGCCGCCATCAGCTCCGCGGCGACGGCGTGCGTGCCGGGGTCGGCCGCCGCGCTCATCGCGGCCAGCCGCGCCGGGTCCGCGAGCAGCGGCTCGATCAGCTCCGCGAGCCGGTCGCCGTCCGTCTCGGCGTCGGGGAGCAGCAGCCCGGCACCGGCGTCGGAGAGCACGCGGGCGTTGTGGGTCTGGTGGTCGTGGGGCGCGTGGGGGTAGGGGACCAGCACCGCGGGCACCCGTACGGTCGCGAGCTCCGCGACCGTCGCGGAACCCGCGCGGCACACCACGAGGTCGGCGGCGGCGTAGGCGAGGTCCATCCGGTCGAGGTAGCCGACGGCGGTGGCGACGCGGTCGCCGCCGTCGGCGGCCAGCCGGGCCCGGGTCGCCTCCAGGGCCTGCGGGCCGGTCTTGATCACGAGGTGGACATCGGGCCGTCCGCGCCACCGCGCGGCCAGCCGGACGGCGGCCTCGGTCAGCCGCGCGGCGCCCAGGCTGCCGCCGTTGAACAGCACCATCCGCGCGCCGTCGGGCACCCCGAAGGCCCGCCGGGCCGGCTCGCGCAGCGCCGCCCGGTCCAGCCCGGCGACCGCGCCGACCAGCGGCATGCCCACGGTCTCGGCACGGGTGCCCGCGCGGGCCGCGAGGTGGTCGCGGGTCCGGTCGAAGGCGAGGGCGACATGCGGGGTGAGGGCGGTGGCGAACCGGTTCGCGCGGCCCGGGACCGCGTTGGACTCGTGGACGAGCGCGGGCCGCCCCGCCATCCGCGCCCCGAGCACGGCGGGAGCGCTGGGATAGCCGCCCATGCCGACGACGACGTGCGCGCCCTGTTCCTCGATCACGCGGCGTGCCTGCATCCCCGAGCGCAGCAGATCGGCGGGCAGCAGGAAGCGGCGTGAGCCGAGCGAGCGGTCGAAGGGGATCATGTCGACCGTGTGCAGCCGGTATCCGGCCCGGGGGATCAGCCGGGTCTCCAGCCCGCGCTCGGTCCCGACAAAACTGATGACCGCGTCCGGCACGGCCCGCTGGATCGCGTCCGCGACGGCGAGCCCCGGATAGATGTGGCCCCCGGTCCCACCGGCACCGACGACAACGGAAAGGGTGTCGCATGCGTTTGCCATGACCGGCAGCGTGCGGACGCGCTCTAAGAGGCTTTTAAGTCCGGCCGCGTCCCCGGCGGTCACGGGCGCCGGACGGACCTGTCCTAAGAGCCCTCTCAGACACCCTCTGACAAGGTAGGTGATCGATACGCGCACCCCTGCCGGAGGCGAAATGGCCGAGACGAGCGTCCTCGTCGTCGACGACGACCCCGAAGTGAGAGCAGCCGTCGTCGACGGCCTCACCGTGGAGGGCTATGCGGTGCGTTCCGCCGCGGACGGCCTGGAGGCGCTGTCCGCCGTCGCGGCCGACCCGCCCGCCGCCATCGTCCTCGACCTCGCCATGCCCGTGCTCGACGGCCTCGCCGTGTGCCGCAGGCTGCGCGGCGTCGGCGACCGTACGCCCGTGCTCGTCCTCACCGCGCGCGACGCCGTCTCCGACCGGGTCGCGGGCCTGGACGCGGGCGCCGACGACTATCTCGTCAAACCCTTCGCCCTGGACGAGCTCCTCGCCCGGCTCCGGGCACTGCTCCGCCGGGCGGCGCCCGTCGAACCGGCGGAGGAGAGCGACGAGTTGGTCTTCGCCGATCTCGTCGTGGACCCGCAGACCCGCACCGGCAGGCGCGGCGGCAATCCGCTCGAATTCACCCGCACCGAATTCGCCTTGCTCGAAGTGCTGATGCGGCACCCGGGCCAGGTGCTGCCCCGTGAGGTCATCCAGGAACGGGTCTGGGGAACCGATTTCGGACCGGATTCCAATTCCCTTGCCGTCTACGTCGGTTACCTCCGGCGGAAACTGGAAGCGGGCGGCGCCCGCCGCCTCGTCCACACCGTGCACGGCATCGGCTACCGGCTGGCGGAACGGTGAGAGCACTGCGCGCGCGCCTCCTCGGCCGCAGACCCCTGCGCGCCCGGCTGGCGCTCGTCACGTCGGCGGCCGTCGCGGTCGTCGCCATCGGCGTGCTCGCCGCCGCGTACGTCGTGATCCGCTACGAGCTCGTGCGCCAGCTCGACCTCCAGCTCAAGCAGCAGGCCGGGATCATGACCCAGCAGAGCCGGGGGAGCACCGGGGTCCTCTACGGGGAGTGCCACTGGCTCGCCGCGCCCGCCTGCGCCCAGGTGGTCCGCGCCGACCCCGCGGCGCCGGGCCAGGGCGGCCTCGTGCTGCCGGTGACGGGGGCCACGCGCCGCGTCGCGGCCGGGAGGCTCGGGGAGTTCTACAGCAACATCAAGCTCGACGGCCGCGACATGCGGATGTTCACCACGCACCTCAAGGACGACCGGGCCCTCCAGGTCGCGGTCCGCTCCGACACGGTCGACCAGGGCGTGCGGCAGGCGGGGCTGCTCCTCGCCGGTGTCGGAGGCGCCGGGGTGCTGCTCGCCGCGGGCCTCGGCTACTTCGCGTCCCGTACGTCCCTGCGGCCCGTGACCCGGCTCACGGCCACCGCCGAACGCATCGCCGCCACCCGCGACCCCGCCCACCGCATCGTCCTGCCGCCCTACGAGGCTCGCCGCCAGGACGAGATCACCCGCCTGGCGACCAGCTTCAACACCATGCTGGGCGAACTGGAGGAGGCCGTCGCCGCCCAGCGCCGGCTCGTCGCCGACGCCTCCCACGAACTGCGCACCCCGCTGACCGCGCTGCGCACCAACGCCGAGCTCCTCGCCCGCGCCGAACGGCTCTCGCCTGCCCAGCGCGACCGCGCCGCCGCCGCCCTCGGCCGCCAGCTCCGCGAGGTCACCGGCATGGTCAACGACCTCATCGAGCTGGCCCGCGACGAGGAACCGCAGCAGCTCGTCGAACAGGTCCGGCTGGACCTGCTGGCCGAGCGCTGTGTGGCCGCCGCGCGCGGCCACTGGCCCGGCACGCCCTTCACCGCCGACCTGGACTCGGCGGGCGCCGTGACCGTCCCCGGCATCCCGGCCCGCCTCGCGCGGCTGCTGTCCAACCTGCTCGACAACGCGGCCAAGTTCAGCCCGCCCGGCGCGATGGTCGAGGTGCGGCTGGCGCGCACGGACCACGGTCTCGACCTCACCGTCCGCGACCACGGCCCCGGCATCGCCCCCGAGGACCTGCCCTACGTCTTCGACCGCTTCTACCGCTCCCGGCAGGCCCGCGCCCTCCCCGGCTCCGGCCTCGGGCTCGCCATGGCCCGCCAGATCGCCCGCGCGCACGGCGCCGAGCTGACGGCGGAACGCGCGGAGACGGGCGGCGCCCGCTTCCGCCTGAGCTTCCCCGAAGGCTGACCGGCCCGGGCCCGAACACACGGGCCGGACACACGGGCCTGGATACGAAGGCCGTATGCGGGACGGCCCGGATACGACGAAGGCCCCGGTCGTCATGACCAGGGCCTTCGTTCGCTGAGCGGACGACGAGACTCGAACTCGCGACATCCACCTTGGCAAGGTGGTGCTCTACCAACTGAGCTACGTCCGCATTCGCGCCGCGCTCTCGTGCGGTGCGTGCACCACTATAGCCAACCCTGAGCACGTGCGACGCGCGCGGCCGCGTGACGGTTCTCGACGCCGAGCTTCGCGACGGCCGACGAGAGGTAGTTCCGGACCGTCCCGGGCGTCAGCGAGGCGCGCTCCGCGATCTCCGCGACGGGCGCCCCGTCCTCGGCCAGCTCCAGCAGCTCCGCCTCCCGCGCGGTCAGCGGGGAGTCCCCGGCGCTTATCGCGTCCGCCGCCAACTCCGGGTCCACATAACGGCTTCCGCCGTGCACGGCCCGGATGATCTCGGCGAGCTGCTGCGCCGAGACGGTCTTCGGCACGAACCCCCGCACCCCCGCCTCCAGTGCCCGCTTCAGATGCCCCGGCCGCCCGTGACCGGTCACGATCATGGTGCGGCAGTCGGGCACCTCGGTCCGCAGGGATGTGGCCACCATCACACCGTCCGCCCCTGGCATTTGGAGATCCAGTACGGCCACGTCCGGCCGTTGGGCCCGGGCCATGGCCAACGCCTCCGGCCCCGAAGCGGCCTCCGCGACCACCTGGAGATCGTCCTCCAGCCCTAGCAACGCGGCCAGCGCGCCCCGGATCAGATGCTCGTCGTCCGCCAGCATCACCCGTACGGGGCGCCGCCCCTCGTTGACGCCCCCCGCTCCGGGCCCGCCACCCACGGCCCTCGTACCCATGCCGCCCGTCACGCTTCCCCTCCGAGCCACGAACCGGCGCCCACCGCCGGGCGCCCACCGCTCCCGCCCCGCGACCCCGAGCCACCGCTGCCACCCGAGGCGGCACGGCCCCCCTCCTCCGGGACGGAGCCCGCCGGGCCCGGGGACGCGCCGACTCCCGGTGCGCTGACTCCCGGTGCGCTGACTCCCAGTGCACTGACCTCCGGTGCGCCCACTCCCGGCGCCCCACCCCCCGCCGCGCCCAGCAGCACCTGGACGACGCACAGGGCATCCATCACCCGCGCGGGCAGCGACTCGCTCCTGAACAGCGCGCTCACGCCGTTCAGCAAGGGATAGGCGCACACCAGGACATACAGCAGCCACCGCGTGTAGCTGTCGACCTTGGCGACCCTGGTGCGCCTCCGCCAGCCCCGTGCCCGTGCCCAGATGCTCATGCGCCCGTCCCCCTCCTACGTCACCGCCTTCGCGGTCCGCCTACCGCCGAGGCTCCCACCGGAACCAACGCCGTACAGCAAACACGGCCAGTGCGATCCAGATCAAAGCCGTGACCAGCGCCCGCAGCACCCCGCCCGCGTCCAGCCCGCCCAGCCAGCCGCCGCGTATCAGCTCCATCGCCGGGGTCAGCGGCAGCAGCCGGCATACCTGCGCCATCGCGTCCGGCATCGCCTCCAGGGGGAAGACCAGCCCCGAACCCGCCATGGAGATCAGGAACATGGGGGTGGTCACGAACTGTGCGCCCTCGACCGACTTGGCCCAGGCCGCGGTGGCCGCGGCCAGCGTGATGCACAGGACGATGCCCGACACCAGCCCGGCCAGGAGCAGTTCGGGCCTGGCCACCGCACCCAGCTTCAGCCAGGCGACTCCGGCCACCACCAGCAGCACGCACTGGGCGAGCGCGATGATCACCGCGGGTATCGCGGTGCCCGCGAGGATCTCCATGTCACTCGCCTCGCCCGTACGGAGCCGCTTGAGCACCAGCTCCTCGCGCCGTGAGACATAGGCGGTGACCAGGTTCTGATAGACGGCGAAGATGAGAACGAAGCCGAAGCCCCCGGTGACCGAGACCGCGGCGACCGACATGCCGGTCTTGCCGAGATCGACGCCGGCGGTCGCGTTGTGCATCGCGTAGACCATGACGGCCGGCATCAGCAGGCCCATATACAGCGCGGTCTTGCTCCGCCCGAGCAGGGTCAGCTCCGCCCGCCCCAGCGCCAGCACCCGCGACACCGGCGTGGACACCGGCCTCGATGCCGCTGTGGATGTCGCCATCACTCGCCCCTCCCCGCACCGGCGCCCGCACCGACGGCCGCGCCCGTCTCCGCATCGGCCCCCGCGGCGGCCTTGCCCCCGCCCGCTATGGCCAGGAACGCCTCCTCCAGGGAGGCCGTCCGCGCGTCCAGCCCTTCCAGCTCTATGCCCTTCTCGCGCGCCCAGAGCAGCAGCCCGGTCAAGGTGCGCTGCAACTCCCGTGTCTGGAGCTCTATCCGCCCCGCGGCCTCCTCGTGCCGCATCACGCCCAGCTCGGCCAGGGGCGGCAGATCACCGACGAACCAGCCGACCGGCATGGCGAAGCGGATCCGGGACGGATAGGCGCCGATGACCTCACCGGGCGCCCCGGACGCGACGATCCGGCCCTCCCGCATGATCGCGAGCCGGTCCGCCAACGCCTCGGCCTCCTCCAGATAGTGGGTGGTCAGCAGCACGGTCGTGCCCTCCTCGCGCAGCCGGCGCACCAACTCCCAGGTGGTGTGCCGGGCCTCGGGGTCCAGACCGGTGGTCGGCTCGTCGAGGAAGAGGACCTCGGGGCGGCCGAGCAGGGCCAGCGCGAGGTCGAGCCGCCGCCGCTCACCGCCGGACAGCTGCTTGATCCGCACACCGCCGCGCTCCACCAGGCCCACCAGGCCGAGCGCCTCCGCGACGGGCCGGGCCCCGCTGGTGCAGCCCGCCCACATCCGCACGGTCTCCGTGACCGTCAGGTCGGAGGGGAAGCCGCCCTCCTGGAGCATCACCCCGACCCGCGGCCGGACCGCGCCGCGCTCCCCGTACGGATCGTGGCCCAGCACCCGCACCTGGCCGCCGCTCGGCCGGGCCAGCCCCTCCAGCAGCTCGACCGTGGAGGTCTTGCCCGCGCCGTTGGTGCCGAGCAGGGCGAACAACTCGCCGCGCCCCACGGTGAAGGACACGCCCCGCACCGCCTCGAACCCCTTGTCACCGACCGGGCCGTAGCGCCGCCGCAGCCCCGTGACCTCGATCACACTGTCCCCGATGTCCATGTCTCAAGGCTCCCCCCGGATCCGGAGCGGAGGCAGTGCGAGCTGTCATGACCTCCGATGACGGATGTCATCCGCAGCCCATGCGAAACGTGCGTTGAGGACGCACTCGAGGACGCACCCGTACGGGACGGCGGCATACGGACCGCGGGATACGGACACCGAGACGCGGACCGCGGGATACGGACAGCGGGACGCGCACAACGGGATACAGACAACAGAGATACGACGAAGGCCCCGATCATCATGATCGGGGCCTTCGTTCGCTGAGCGGACGACGAGACTCGAACTCGCGACATCCACCTTGGCAAGGTGGTGCTCTACCAACTGAGCTACGTCCGCATGCTGCCGACCGGCTCTCACCGGGCGGTGCGAACACCACTGTACCGGAACCACAGGAGTGGTCGGTACGTGATGAGAGCGGGTGACAGGAATCGCACACTGCGCCTCCCCCTTGGAAAGGGGGCGCTCTACTACTGAGCTACACCCGCAAGTGTCGTCACGAGCGGCCGGTCCACAGATGTGGGACGACCGTCGGAACGATCAGAGCGGGTGACAGGAATCGCACACTGCGCCTCCCTCTTGGAAAGAGGGCGCTCTACTACTGAGCTACACCCGCAAGTGTCGTCACGAGCGGCCGGTCCACAGATGTGGGACGACCGTCGGAACGATCAGAGCGGGTGACAG
>NZ_JBIAWF010000019.1:0-55321 GCF_042895325.1 Streptomyces sp. NPDC001407 | reverse complement strand
AGGAATCGCACACTGCGCCTCCCCCTTGGAAAGGGGGCGCTCTACTACTGAGCTACACCCGCATGACCCCGAAGTCCCGGCGGTTTCCCGTCCGTTCCCCTCGGCGTGATCCAGACTCTAGCTGATCAACAGGGGTGCTTGGCAACTCGGTCAGTCGGCGGCGTTGAAGGCCTCGTAGACCCGCTTGGGGATGCGGCCGCGCGGCGGTACGTCCATGCCGTGCGAGCGGGCCCAGGCGCGCACCGCGGAGGGGTCGGGCGCCACGGAGGTGCGGCGGTAGACCTTCCCGGAGCGGGACTGCTTGCGGCCGGCCTCCACGTACCGCGCGAGGGCGACGCGCAGTTTCTTCGCATTGGCAGTGTTGAGGTCGATCTCGTACGACTTGCCGTCGAGGCCGAAGGAGACCGTCTCCGCGGCTTCCCCGCCGTCGATGTCATCGGAGAGCGTGACCACTACGCGCTGTGCCACGAATATCGGTCCTTTCAGCGGGCGTCACCCCGTCGTTCTGCGGTGACGCGAGGGTTCCGGTTGTTCCGGATCAATGATTATTCATTTGTACAACGAAGGCCATTGAAAATGGAAGCCCACTTAATTCGGTCGGCGTGGCCCCGGCAATCAGGACCGTACATTTTTTCCGCGATTTTCCCCGGATTCTTCCTGTGTCGATGCGTAAACGTGACAGGACGGCCGCCATATCTATGCGCGTAGATTTTTTGGGACTGTACTCTGGCACCACCGCTTCAGCTCACGCACCACACACCGGGAGTGCCAGTGGCACGCGTCGTAGTCGACGTCATGCTCAAGCCGGAGATCCTCGACCCGCAGGGGCAGGCGGTGCAGCGCGCGCTGCCACGCCTGGGTTTTGCGGGGATCGTCGACGTCCGTCAGGGCAAGCGCTTTGAACTCGAGGTGGAGGGTCCGGTCGACGATGCCGCCCTCGCCCGCATCCACGAGATGGCGGAAACGTTTCTCGCCAACACCGTGATCGAGGACTTCACCGTGAAGGTCGACGGAGAAGCCCGATGACTGCTCGTGTAGGAGTCATCACCTTCCCCGGCACTCTGGACGACCGCGACACCCAGCGCGCCGTCCGTATCGCCGGGCTCGAACCCGTATCGCTGTGGCATCGCGACAAAGACCTCAAACAGGTCGATGCCGTGATCCTGCCCGGCGGCTTCTCCTACGGCGACTATCTGCGCGCGGGTGCCATTTCCCGCTTCTCGCCCGTCATGGAGAAGGTCGTCGAGGGCGCCCGGGAGGGCCTGCCGGTCCTCGGCATCTGCAACGGCTTCCAGGTCCTCACCGAGTCCCACCTGCTGCCCGGCGCGATGCTGCGCAACAACCACCTGCACTTCATCTGCCGCGACCAGAAGCTGCGGGTGGAGAACGCGGACACCGCCTGGACGTCCGACTACGAGGCGGGCCAGGAGATCTCCGTCCCGCTGAAGAACATCGACGGCCGCTACGTGGCCGACGAGCGCACCCTCGACGAGCTGGAGGCGGAGGGCCGGGTCGCCTTCCGCTACCTCGACGTCAACCCCAACGGCTCGCTCCGCGACATCGCCGGCATCACCAACGCCGCGGGCAATGTCGTCGGCCTCATGCCGCACCCGGAGCACGCGGTGGAGCCGCTCGTCGGCACCGGCCGCACGGACGGGCTCGGGTTCTTCACTTCGATCTTGAAGAAGCTGGTCAACGCATGACTCTCGACACCGTCAAGCACGCCGGTGAGACCCCCGAGGCCGCACAGCCGTGGGCCGAGCTGGGTCTCAAGCCGGACGAGTACGCCCGCATCCGCGAGATCCTCGGCCGCCGGCCCACCGGCGCCGAGCTGGCGATGTACAGCGTGATGTGGTCCGAGCACTGCTCCTACAAGAGCAGCAAGGTCCACCTGAGGCAGTTCGGCGAGAAGGCTCCCGAGAGCGACGCCATGCTCGTCGGCATCGGCGAGAACGCCGGTGTCGTCGACGTCGGCCAGGGCTACGCGGTCACCTTCAAGGTCGAGTCGCACAACCACCCCTCGTACATCGAGCCCTACCAGGGCGCGGCCACCGGCATCGGCGGCATCGTGCGCGACATCCTCGCGATGGGCGCCCGTCCGGTCGCCGTCATGGACCCGCTGCGCTTCGGTGCCGCCGACCACCCCGACACCAAGCGCGTCCTGCCGGGCGTCGTCGCGGGCATCGGCGGCTACGGCAACTGCCTGGGCCTGCCGAACATCGGCGGCGAGGTCGTCTTCGACGCCTGCTACCAGGGCAACCCGCTGGTCAACGCCCTCTGCGTGGGCGTGATGAAGCACGAGGACATCCACCTGGCCAAGGCGTCCGGCGCGGGCAACAAGGTCATCCTCTACGGCGCCCGCACCGGTGGCGACGGCATCGGCGGCGTGTCCGTGCTGGCCTCCGAGACGTTCGACGCCGCGGGCAAGCCCGCCAAGCGCCCCGCCGTCCAGGTCGGCGACCCCTTCCAGGAGAAGCTCCTCATCGAGTGCACCCTGGAGATCTTCCGCGAGCACCTGGTCGACGGCATCCAGGACCTCGGCGGCGCCGGTCTGTCCTGCGCCACCAGCGAGCTGGCCAGCGCCGGCTCGGGCGGCATGCGCGTCGAGCTGGACACCGTGCCGCTGCGCGACTCCTCCCTCTCGCCCGAGGAGATCCTCATGAGCGAGTCGCAGGAGCGCATGTGCGCCGTCGTGGAGCCCGGCAAGGTCGCCCGCTTCATGGAGATCTGCGAGAAGTGGGACGTCATCGCCACCGTCATCGGTGAAGTGACCGACGGCGAGCGGCTGGAGATCTTCTGGCACGGCGAGCAGATCGTCGACGTGCCGCCGCGCACGGTGGCGCACGAGGGCCCGGTCTACGAGCGGCCCTACGCCCGGCCAAAGTGGCAGGACGCCCTCCAGGCCGACGACGCGAACAAGCTGGCCCGCCCGGCGACCGCCGACGAGCTGCGCGAGCAGGTCCTCAAGGTCGTCTCCTCCCCGAACCAGGCCTCGAAGTCCTGGATCACCGATCAGTACGACCGCTTCGTGCAGGGCAACACGGTGCTGGCGCAGCCCGAGGACTCGGGCATGGTCCGCATCGACGCGGACACCGGCCTCGGTGTCGCGGTCGCGACCGACGGCAACGGCCGCTACGCCAAGCTCGACCCGTACACGGGCGCGCAGCTGGCGCTCGCCGAGGCGTACCGCAACGTCGCCGCCACCGGTGCCCGCCCGCTCGCGATCTCGGACTGCCTGAACTTCGGCTCGCCCGAGGACCCGGCCGCCATGTGGCAGTTCGCCGAGGCCACCCGTGGCCTGGCGGACGGCTGCCTGACCCTGGGCACGCCCGTCACCGGCGGCAACGTCTCGCTCTACAACCAGACGGGCGAGACGGCCATCCACCCGACCCCCGTGGTCGCGGTGCTCGGCGTGATCGACGACGTCGAGCGCCGTACGCCGATGGCGTTCTCCCAGGAGGGCCACCTGCTCTACCTCCTGGGTGACACCAAGGAGGAGCTGGGCGGTTCGGCCTGGTCGCAGGTCGTGCACGACCACCTCGGCGGGCTGCCGCCGGCCGTTGACCTGGAGCGCGAGCGGCTGCTCGCCGAGATCCTGATCGCCGCCTCGCGCGACGGCATGGTCGACGCGGCGCACGACCTCTCCGACGGCGGTCTGATCCAGGCCCTCGCCGAGTCGTGCCTGCGCGGTGGCAAGGGCGCGCGGATCGTCGTCCCCGACGGACTGGACCCCTTCGTGTTCCTGTTCTCGGAGTCGGCGGGCCGCGCGGTCGTCGCCGTCCCGCGCAGCGAGGAGCTCCGCTTCGGCGACATGTGCGGCGCGCGTGGCCTCCCGGCCACCCGCATCGGCGTGGTGGACGGTGAAGTGATCGACATCCAGGGTCACTTCGAGCTCCCGCTCGCCGAGCTGCGCGCGGCGCACGAGGCGACCATCCCGGCGCTGCTGGCCTAGCCGACGGCCGCCGGGCGGGACGGGCCTCCGGCCCGCCCGGCGACCGCGGACCCCGGTCCGGGTGAGCCCGGTTGTGGGAAAGCGGTGGGCAGGGGAAAAATCCCCCCATGCCCCCCGCTCAGCGCAAGCGTGCCCGGACCTACGACTTCGCCAGGACGCGCACGGCCGTCCTCGCGCAGATCGATCACGTACGTGCCGTCGTCGAGGCCCTCGACGACGGTCAGTTCGCGCTGCCCACGCGGCTCGGCGACTGGACCGTACGGGAGCTGGTCACCCATATCGCCCTGGGCGTCCGCTCCGTCGGCGACGGGCTCGCGCAACCCGCGCCCCCGGCGCGGGAGATCACGTTGGCCGAGTGGCCGTTCGCCACGGCCGCCCACGCGGCGCGGGTCGACGCCTCCGTGCGCGAAGTGGCCGCCTCCGAGGACCCCGTGGCGCTCCTCGCCCACGTGGCGGACCGTTTCGCCGAACTGACCTCCGGCATGCCCGCGGAGCGCCTCCTGCCCGCCCGCCCCGGCGCCATGCGCCTGGACGACCTGCTGGTCACCCGGTGCGTCGAACTCGTCGTGCACAGCGACGACCTGGCCGCCGCGCTGGGCATCGCGATTCCTTACGACCGGCAGGCCCTGGCCGCGGTCACCCGCCTGCTCGCGGACGCCCTGGCCCTCAAGGCGCCCGGGGGCTCCGTGGAGGTGCGCGTACCGCCGTTCGCGGTCGTGCAGTGCGTGGAAGGCCCCCGGCACACCCGCGGCACCCCGCCCAACGTCGTCGAGACCGACCCCCTCACCTGGATCCGGCTCGCCACCGGCCGTACGGACTGGACCACCGCCCTCGACGCCGCCACGGTCTCCGCGAGCGGTGAACGCGCCGATCTCTCCGCCCAATTGCCGCTGCTCACATGAGTGCTCATCCGAGCGTGCCCGGCCGGTAACTCACCTGAGCGGAAAAGGTGATGCGCTGTACGCGCCGGGTGGCTGTCCGTGGTGTGAGCCATCCCTGGTCATCCCCGGTTCGGATGAACCTCGCACCTGCCATAGACTCGAGGTGTGCCTCGTGGTGATGGACGACTCAACCACGACCTGCTCCCCGGCGAGAAGGGCCCCCAGGACGCTTGCGGCGTCTTCGGTGTCTGGGCTCCGGGTGAAGAGGTCGCCAAGCTCACCTATTTCGGGTTGTATGCCCTGCAGCACCGTGGACAGGAGTCCGCGGGCATCGCAGTGAGCAACGGCTCCCAGATCCTCGTCTTCAAGGACATGGGACTTGTCTCCCAGGTCTTCGACGAGACCTCCCTCGGCTCCCTACAGGGCCATATCGCGGTCGGTCACGCCCGCTACTCCACCACCGGAGCCTCGGTGTGGGAGAACGCGCAGCCGACGTTCCGGGCGACCGCCAACGGCTCGATCGCGCTCGGTCACAACGGCAATCTGGTCAACACCGCCCAGCTCGCCGAGATGGTCGCAGCCCTCCCCAAGGAGAACGGCCGGGCCACCCAGGTCGCCGCGACCAACGACACCGACCTGGTCACGGCCCTGCTCGCGGGCCAGACCGACGCGGACGGCAAGCCGCTGACGATCGAGGAAGCGGCCGCCAAGGTCCTCCCCGACGTCCAGGGCGCCTTCTGTCTCGTCTTCATGAACGAGCACACCCTCTACGCCGCCCGCGACCCGCAGGGCATCCGCCCGCTGGTCCTCGGCCGCCTGGAGCGCGGCTGGGTGGTGGCCTCCGAGACGGCGGCCCTCGACATCTGCGGCGCCACGTTCGTGCGCGAGGTGGAGCCCGGCGAGCTGATCGCCATCGACGAGAACGGCCTGCGGAGCTCGCGCTTCGCGGAGGCGAAGCCCAAGGGCTGCGTCTTCGAGTACGTCTATCTCGCGCGCCCCGACACCGACATCGCGGGCCGCAACGTCTACCTCTCCCGCGTGGAGATGGGCCGCAGGCTCGCCGCCGAGGCCCCGGTCGAGGCCGACCTGGTGATACCGACCCCGGAGTCCGGCACGCCGGCCGCCGTCGGTTACGCCGAGGCCAGCGGCATTCCGTACGGCACCGGCCTGGTGAAGAACTCCTACGTCGGCCGGACCTTCATCCAGCCGAGCCAGACCATCCGCCAGCTCGGCATCCGGCTCAAGCTCAACCCCCTCAAGGAGGTCATCCGGGGCAAGCGCCTGGTGGTCGTCGACGACTCGATCGTCCGCGGCAACACCCAGCGCGCCCTGGTGCGGATGCTCCGCGAGGCGGGCGCCGCCGAGGTGCACGTGCGGATCTCCTCGCCGCCGGTGAAGTGGCCCTGCTTCTTCGGCATCGACTTCGCGACCCGCGCCGAGCTGATCGCCAACGGCATGACGGTCGAGGAGATCGGCAAGTCGCTGGGCGCGGACTCCCTCGCGTACATCTCCCTCGACGGCATGATCGAGGCGACCACCATCGCCAAGCCGGACCTCTGCCGCGCCTGCTTCGACGGCGAGTACCCCATGCCGCTGCCCGACCCCGAGCTTCTCGGCAAGCAGCTCCTGGAGACCGAGCTGGCCGGTGGCACGGACGCCGCCGACGCCCTCCGTCGCCCGTAACGCCCCCGTAGTACCGAACGACACGAAAGATCTCAACGTCATGTCTGAGACCACTGGTGCCAGCTACGCAAGCGCGGGCGTCGACATCGAAGCCGGCGATCTCGCCGTCGAGCTCATGAAGAAGTGGGTGAAGAAGGCCACCCGCCCGGAGGTCGTCGGCGGCCTCGGCGGCTTCGCCGGGCTCTTCGACGCCAGTGCGCTGAAGCGGTACGAGCGCCCGCTGCTCGCCTCCGCGACCGACGGCGTCGGCACGAAGGTCGACATCGCCCGCCGGATGGGGGTCTACGACACCATCGGCCACGACCTGGTCGGCATGGTCGTGGACGACCTCGTGGTCTGCGGCGCCGAGCCGCTGTTCATGACCGACTACATCTGCGTCGGCAAGGTCCACCCGGAGCGGGTCGCCGCGATCGTCAAGGGCATCGCGGAGGGCTGCGTCCTCGCGGGCTGCGCGCTGGTCGGCGGCGAGACCGCCGAGCACCCCGGGCTGCTCGGTGCGGACGACTTCGACGTGGCCGGCGCGGGCACCGGCGTGGTCGAGGCCGACCGGGTGCTGGGCGCGGATCGCATCCGTACGGGTGACGCCGTCATCGCGATGGCCTCGTCCGGACTTCACTCGAACGGGTACTCGCTGGTCCGCCATGTGCTGTTCGACCGGGCGGGCTGGGAGCTGGACCGCGAGGTTCCGGAGTTCGGCCGCACCCTCGGCGAGGAGCTGCTGGAGCCGACCAAGATCTATTCGCTCGACTGCCTCGCGCTCACCCGCACGGCCGAGGTGCACGCCTTCTCGCACATCACCGGCGGCGGGCTCGCCAACAACCTGGCCCGGGTGATCCCGGCCGGGCTGCACGCCACCGTCGACCGCTCGACCTGGGCGCCCGGCGCGGTCTTCGACCTGGTCGGCCGGCTGGGCGGGGTGGAGCGCCTGGAGCTGGAGAAGACGCTCAACATGGGCGTCGGCATGATCGCGGTCGTGCCGCAGGAGTCCGTGGAGGTCGCGCTCGCCACCTTCGCCGACCGGGGCGTGGAGTCCTGGGTCGCGGGTGAGATCACCGAGCGCGGCGACCACGCCGAGGCCGTGGCTCTGACCGGTACGTATTCGGATTAGATGCGGTCGGCAGCTGACATGCACGGACCCGCGGGTCCCGGGGCGGCGGAGCGCTCCGGGGCCGGTGGGTCCCTGCCCGCGCGGGGTCACGGAAACCGGCGCCGGGCAGCACAGAACCCGGTCCGAGGGCAGGCCCCGGACCGGGTCGGTGGGAGTTACGGCGTCAAGCGCGGCGACGATATGTCGAGGAGTGGTCGGGCGATTGCTCGTCCTCGTCCTCGTGGTTGTAACGCTCCGCATACTGAGCGTACGGATCGTCGTCCAGCTCATCGTCCTTGTCGAGCGGCTCGCTGTTCGGCGGCTGCTTCGTCGTCGGCGATGCGCCCAGCTCATTGGCCAGACGTGAGAGATCGGTCCCGCCGCTGTTGTACTTCAGCTGGCGGGCGACCTTTGTCTGCTTGGCCTTGGCCCGGCCGCGCCCCATGGCTCGACCCCCTCAGTGACGGGGCTCGACGGCCCCAGAGTCTTGACACGCGTTCACGTTCATGAGTCAGAGCGGACCCTCGGTGAGGTGTCCGGCCTGTAGGGCTTCAACGGTACCTGCTTCCGCGGCCATACGGTACGTCGCCCGCATGACGTGCCACGTCGCACAACCCGTGGGGAGCCCCGTCCCCGCTGGTCAGCTGCGATTTTAACGTGTCTTGTGCGCCGACCCGCCGATGGGTGGTGAGGGATCTCTCCCTCGGCCCGTCCGGCGCGACCCCTGTGGCAACCCTCCGACCGCCGTGCGGGCACCGAGCGTACGGCCGGGCCACGGGCCACGACGGCCCGTGGCTACCGGCCGGTAGTCAGCGGGTGCCGACAGGCGCGGCGCCGCGGGCCTCCGCCATGCGCTGCTCGGCGAGCCGGTCGGCCGCGGCGGCCGGCGGGATGCCGTCCGACTTGGCGCGCTCGAATATGGCCAGCGTCGTGGCGAAGATCTCGGTCGCCTTGGCCTTCGCCCGGTCGAAGTCGAAGCCGTGCAGCTCGTCGGCCACCTGGATCACGCCGCCGGCGTTCACCACGTAGTCGGGGGCGTAGAGGATGCCGCGGTCGGCGAGATCCTTCTCGACGCCCGGGTGGGCGAGCTGGTTGTTGGCCGCGCCGCAGACCACGGTGGCGGTCAGGGCGGCCACGGTCGCGTCGTCGAGCGCGCCTCCGAGCGCGCAGGGGGCGTAGACGTCGAGGGGGCTGCGGACCAGCACGTCGGCCGTGGCGACGGAGGTGACCTGCGGGTGCCGGGCGATGATCCGCTCGACGGCCTCGGCACGCACGTCGGTGACGACGACCTCCGCGCCGTCCTCGATCAGGTGCTCGACCAGGTGGTGCCCCACCTTGCCGACCCCGGCGACGCCGACCCGGCGGCCGCGCAGCGTCGGCTCGCCCCACTGGGTCTGCGCGGCGGCGCGCATGCCCTGGAAGACACCGAAGGCGGTGAGCACGGAGGAGTCGCCCGCGCCGCCGTTCTCGGGGGAGCGGCCGGTGGTCCAGCGGCACTCGCGGGCGACGACGTCCATGTCCTGCACGTACGTGCCGACATCGCACGCGGTGACATAGCGGCCGCCCAGGGATGCCACGAACCGACCGTAGGCGAGCAGCAATTGCTCGCTCTTCACTGTTTCGGGGTCACCTATGATCACGGCCTTGCCGCCGCCGTGGTCGAGCCCGGCCAGTGCGTTCTTGTACGACATGCCGCGGGCGAGGTTGAGCGCGTCCCGCACGGCCGCCTCGTCGGAGGCGTACGGATAGAAGCGGGTGCCGCCGAGGGCCGGGCCCAGGGCGGTGGAGTGCAGGGCGATCACGGCCTTGAGGCCGCTCTCGCGGTCCTGGCAGAGCACGACTTGCTCGTGGCCGCCCTGGTCCGATCGGAACAAGGTGTGCAGCACGCCGTCAACTTCATCGGTGGGACGTACGTCAGTCACGGTGGTGACTCCATATGTCGCGAAGGTCGCCCTCCGGGGGTGGTGGAGGGCCGGTTGGGACGAGGGTAAGACCTGAGGGGCCGCGCGACGGGTCCGGTGCCGAGGATCACTCTCCCGGGGTGCGACGCCATGGGACGATCTGGACAGCAAGGGGGAGGGCTGGGCAACTCCCCGGGGAGTCCGGGCGGTTCGAGGGAGCGGGTGTGGGGTTGGCGTCGTCGGTGACCGTCCCGTACGCGGCGTATCTGCGGGTCTACGAGCCCCTGGGCGCCTTCCCGGAACCGGAACGCAGTCACTGGGCGCGCTACGCCCGCCGCGAGTCGCTCCCGGGCATCCAGGACGAACTCCGCAGGTCGCTCGCCGATCTGCTGCCCACGCCTCCCGTGCCGGTGCCGGTGCACGAGAGCGGTGACGCGTTCGTGGCCCTCCAGGACGGCGTCCTGTGCGTCTGCCCCTGGCGCACCCGGCTGCGCGGCTGGCTGGCGCTGGGGGAGCTGACCGAGAGCCTGCCCGCGCCGGTCCTGGACGCGGCGCTGCCGCCGGTGGTGCGCCGCCAGGCCGAGGCGGACTACGAGCGCTGGCTGGAGCGCAACCCCGACGCCCGGCCGTGGATCCGCACCGCGACCTGGCAGGTGCCGCTGCGCTGGTTCGTCCTCTTCGCCGACGAGGAGCGGGAGTACGGCAAGGGCTGCGAGCCGGGCCGGGACGGGCTCGTCCTGCGCTACCGCACGCCCATGGTCGAGGCCAGACGGCGGGTGGCGCGGGGCCTGCGCACGCTGAAGGACGCGATCGACGAGGGCCCGCTGATCGACGGCCTGGTCGACGTGGGGCGCTGGCTGGAGGAGTTCCACCCGCGGTCCCTGGTGGAGCTGGACTACGGCGGGCTGGTGCACATGGTGCCCGAGGCCGACCTCGCGGCGGACCACTCGGCCGGCGACACCGCGGAGGGGCTGGCGGCGCTGCGCGACGGGGACGGGGCCCGGGCGGGCGAGGCGTACGAACGGCTGACGGAGCGTTGGAGCGCCGTGCGGAACCGTCAGTATGCGAACTGAAGTCCCATACCGGGGTTTGAGGGAAGCCCGGGGCTCCTGAGGCGGGTGCGGGGGACCTAGGTCCCGATCCGGGCCATTGCCGCAACCGTGACCTAACGCACTTACGTCAGGTCTTGCGCCCATCGCCCACCCTCGTGGCAAAATAGGACAAGGAGTCCGGGAAGGGCTCCTTCCGTCCAACTAAGGGCGGATAGATCGGTATTGCACTCCTTGGCGGGTCTGATGACCCCTGATCCCGCTGTGACTGATCGTCACGGTGGCGTGACTGTCCGCTATGGCATGGTCCATCGGCTTCCGTCGAGGTTGAACACCTGAGAGGGCAATTCCATCGGTTTGGCCGACGTGGCTGGACAGATGGTGTAGTTGTAGTGCCGAGGACAAGCCGTTCGTCCTATAACCGACTCGGCCCGCGTCCGCCATTTCGGGCAACGCGGGTCAAGGTGCAGAATTTAGAGGAAAGAACCGACTCCAAGTCCGGTTCTCCCGAGGAGGCCGCTCATGACCGCTCGCACCCCTGATGCCGAGCCGCTGCTGACCCCGGCTGAGGTTGCCACGATGTTCCGCGTGGACCCGAAGACCGTGACCCGCTGGGCCAAGGCAGGCAAGCTCACGTCCATCCGCACGCTCGGAGGACACCGCCGCTACCGCGAAGCGGAGGTCCGCGCACTGCTGGCGGGCATTCCGCAGCAGCGCAGCGAGGCCTGAACAACCGTATAGCGCACTGCCGGGCGTTTTCCGGGGCCCCCAACCCGGTCTGACGCCCACAACGCACCACAGAGCTTCACACGACAGGGGGGCCTGCCCCAACAGGTTCCTCGCCCACCGACTTGGGCGCGTCGTCGATCGCGCTGGACTCCGCCGGGTCCAGCGCGATCTTTTTGTGTGCGGCCCCGGGCGGTCGCGGAGCGGTCCACGCCCGGCCTCCCGCACTCCCCGGGCGCGGCACGGGGCGGACTCCGGTTGCCCGCCGGACCCTTTCGGGTGAGGTGCAATTGCACATATTAAATTGACCCGTTGTAGGTGAGGGGTAAGTTCCGTCACTACGGAAAGTCTTTCGGTGACTCCCGTCACAGTGCAACGTGCTTGTCACTCACCGTGCTGCTGCGGTAATGGGCCGGAGGTCCCGGTGCTGCCTCAAGCCTCGCATCCGACTGCCGCTCGTGCGGCCGTCGTTGGTCACTCGTCGGCGGGACCTATGTCCTGGCCGGCCGCGGCGTCCGCCCGGGCCGTCCCGGCCGCCTCCTGGGCGAGCCGCAGGAGGCGGTGGCACACCGCGCAGTGCCGGGTCAGGTGGCGATATCCCGAGGCGGCCGCCAGATGGGCGCGCAGCAGCGCCCTCGTCTCATGCCGGATGCTCTCGGTCCGCTTCGGCTCGGTCCGGGTGGTCGTCGTCATGGAGCGCAGCACCTCCACTGCCTGGGTACCCCTGGCACGTGTCCCAGTCAAGGTCGGATGCGAAGTCGGATGTAAAACGCCCGGATCCGTGAGGGCGGGGATCCGGGCTTCGACCGGCGTGGCGCCGGAGGGAGTTGACCTGGTGCGAGGGCCGCCGCACAAGCAGCGGAGCCCGCATCCGGTGAGGATGCGGGCTCCGACTCTACTGCGGTCCTGACGGGATTTGAACCCGCGGCCTCCACCTTGACAGGGTGGCGAGCACTCCAAACTGCTCCACAGGACCTTGTGCTTTCCCGCTCTCGCGGTGCTGCGAGACAGACTCTACAGCAGGTCAGGGGGTGTGGTCGAACCCGGTCTCCGGCGGAGCGCGGAAGACGGGCCGGGACCGCTCCCGGACCCTCTTCCGCGCTCCACCGGAGAGACACGCGCCAGGGAGCGCGCGCTAGGGAGCCAGCTGATCGATGGCCTTCACGATCCGCTTGTCCGAGACCGGGTACGCCGTGCCGAGCGCGTGGGCGAAATAGCTGACCCGCAGCTCCTCGATCATCCAGCGCACCTCCCGCGCCTCCCGCGGCACCGGCCTCCCCTTGGGGAACTGCTCCAGCAGCCAGGCGTACTCGTCCTGCATGTCCTTGACCTTCGCCATCCGCGCGCGGTCCCGCTCCGCGTTGGTGGGCATCTGCGTCAGCCGGCGGTCGACGGCCACCAGATAGCGCAGCAGGTCCGGAAGTCTGCGCACGCCGTGCTCCGTCACGAAGCCCGGCTTGATCAGCGCCGCCAGCTGCTCCTTGACGTCCGTGAGGGACGGCACGAGCACGAGCGAGGTCGTCGCCTTCAGCCGCCGCTCGCACGCCTGCCAGGCGGCCAGCACCTCCTGCACCTTGCGGATGGTGTCCAGCGTCGCGTCGACGATGTCGGCCCGCACCGCGTCGAAGAGCTTCCGGAAGGACTCCTCGTCCCAGGCCGGGCCGCCGCGCAGCGCGATCAGCTTGTCCGCGGCGCCTGCCACACAGTCGTCGAAGAGGGCCGGGATGGAGCCGTGCGGATTCCGCGACAGGGCGAGCTTCTGCTGGTTGCTGAGCTTGTCCTGGGCGAACTTCGCCGGATTGGAGGGGAGATTGAGCAGGATGAGGCGGCGGGTGCCCCGCCACATGGCCTCCTGCTGCTCCGCCTCGGTGTCGAAGAGCCGCACCGCGACCGAGCTGCCCTCGTCCACCAGCGCGGGGTACGCCTTGACCGGCTGCCCCGCCCGCCGCGTCTCGAAGGTGCGCTGGAGCGTCCCCACGGTCCACCGGGTGATCCCCGAGCGCTGCTCCGGGGCGCGCGCCGCGCCGCCCTCGCCCGGGGCCTCGGCGGCCTTCTCGAACGCCTTGGTGATCGCGGCCTGCGTCTTCGGCTTGAGCCGGATCCGCAGCGCCTCCAGGTCCTTGTCCTCCGCGATCTTCCGCTTGCGCTCGTCGACGATCCGGAAGGTGATCTTCAGGTGGTCCGGGACCTTGGCGAGGTCGAAGTCCGCCTCTTCCATCCGCACGCCCACCATCCGCTGGAGCTCGCGCGTCAGCGTGGCCGTCAGCGGCTCCTGGAGGGGCACCGCGCGGTCCAGGAACGCCTTGGCGTAGTTCGGCGCCGGGACGTAGTTCCGCCGGATCGGCTTGGGCAGCGAGCGGATCAGCTCGGTGACCAGGTCCTCGCGCAGCCCCGGGATCTGCCAGTCGAAGCCCTCGGCCGAGACCTGGTTGAGCACCTGGAGCGGGATGTGGACGGTCACGCCGTCCGCGTCCGCGCCCGGCTCGAACTGATAGGTCACCCTGAACTTCAGCCGGCCCTGCCGCCAGGAATCCGGATAGTCGTCCTTGGTGACGGTCTCGGCGTTCTCGTTGATGAGCATGGAGTGCTCGAAATTGAGCAACTCCGGCTCGTCCCGGCGCTTGTGCTTCCACCAGGAGTCGAAATGCGCGCCCGAGACGACGTGTTCGGGCAGCCGCTGGTCGTAGAAGTCGAAGAGCGTCTCGTCGTCCACCAGGATGTCGCGGCGGCGGGCACGGTGCTCCAGCTCCTCGACCTCGCCGAGCAGCTTGCGGTTGTCGTGGAAGAACTGGTGGTGCGTGCGCCAGTCGCCCTCCACCAGGGCATTGCGGATGAAGAGCTCGCGGCTTGTCTCCGGGTCGATGCGCCCGTAATTGACCTTCCGCTGCGCCACGATCGGCACACCGTACAGCGTCACCCGCTCGTACGCCATGACGGCGGCCTGCTTCTGCTCCCAGTGCGGCTCGCTGTAATTGCGCTTCACCAGGTGCTCGGCGAGCGGCTCGATCCACTCCGGCTCGACCTTGGCGTTGACCCGCGCCCACAGCCGCGAGGTCTCCACCAGCTCCGCGGACATGATCCAGCGTGGCTGCTTCTTGAAGAGCGCCGAGCCCGGGAAGATCGCGAATTTGGCGCTGCGGGCACCGAGGTATTCGTTCTTCTCGGTGTCCTTGAGGCCGATGTGCGACAGCAGGCCGGCCAGCAGCGACTGGTGTACGCGGTCCTCCGGCGCGTCCTCCTCCGCGAGGTGGACGCCCATCTGCTTGGCGACCGTCCGCAGCTGCGAATAGATGTCCTGCCATTCGCGTATCCGCAGATAGTTCAGGAACTCCGACTTGCACATGCGCCGGAAGGCCGACGACGACAGGGCCTTCTGCTGCTCGCGCACATAGCGCCACAGATTGAGGAAGGCGAGGAAGTCGCTCGTCTCGTCCTTGAACCGCGCGTGCTGCTGATCGGCCTGCTGCTGCTTCTCCGAGGGCCGCTCCCGCGGGTCCTGGATCGACAGCGCGGCCGCGATCACCATGACCTCGCGGACACAGCCGTTGCGGTCGGCCTCCAGCACCATGCGGGCCAGCCGCGGGTCCACCGGCAGCTGCGAGAGCTTGCGGCCGAGCGGGGTCAGCCGCTTCTTGTGGTCCTTCTCCTTGGGATCGAGCGCCCCCAGCTCGTGGAGCAGGTCGACGCCGTCCTTGATGTTGCGGCGGTCCGGCGGGTCGATGAAGGGGAACCGCTCGATGTCCCCGAGCCCGGCGGCGGTCATCTGGAGGATCACGGAGGCCAGGTTCGTACGGAGGATCTCGGCGTCCGTGAACTCCGGCCGGGAGAGGAAGTCGTCCTCCGAATACAGCCGGATGCAGATGCCGTCGCTCGTACGGCCGCAGCGGCCCTTGCGCTGATTGGCGCTGGCCTGCGAGACCGGCTCGATCGGCAGCCGCTGGACCTTCGTGCGGTGGCTGTAGCGGGAGATGCGGGCGAACCCGGGGTCGATCACATAGCGGATGCCCGGCACGGTCAGTGACGTCTCGGCGACGTTCGTCGCGAGGACGATACGGCGGCCCGTGTGGCGCTGGAAGACCCGGTGCTGCTCCGCGTGCGACAGCCGTGCGTACAGCGGGAGGATCTCCGTGAACCTCAGCTTCTTCTTCTCCAGCGCGTCCGCCGTGTCGCGGATCTCCCGCTCGCCGGAGAGGAAGACGAGTATGTCCCCGTCGCCCTCCCGCTGGAGCTCGTCCACCGCGTCGCAGATCGCGGTGATCTGATCGCGGTCGGCGTCGGTGGACTCTTCCTCCAGCAGCGGGCGATAGCGCACCTCCACCGGATACGTGCGGCCGCTGACCTCGATGATCGGCGCGTCGCCGAAGTGCCGGGAGAAGCGCTCCGGGTCGATGGTCGCCGAGGTGATGACGACCTTGAGGTCGGGGCGGCGCGGCAGCAGCTGCGCGAGGTAGCCGAGGATGAAGTCGATGTTGAGGCTGCGCTCGTGCGCCTCGTCGATGATGATCGTGTCGTACTGGCGCAGCTCGCGGTCCGTCTGGATCTCGGCGAGCAGGATGCCGTCCGTCATCAGCTTGACGAGGGTGTCGCCGCTGACCTGGTCGGTGAAGCGGACCTTCCAGCCGACCGCCTCGCCCAGTGGCGTGCGCAGCTCCTCGGCGACCCGCTCCGCGACCGTGCGGGCGGCGATGCGGCGCGGCTGGGTGTGGCCGATGAGACCCCGGACGCCGCGGCCGAGCTCCAGACAGATCTTGGGGATCTGCGTGGTCTTGCCGGAACCGGTCTCGCCCGCGACGATCACGACCTGGTGGTCGCGGATCGCCTCGAGGATGTCGTCCTTCTTCTGGCTGACCGGAAGCTGCTCGGGGTAGGTGACCGCGGGCACGGCGGCGCGCCGGCGCGCGATGCGTCCTTCGGCTTGCTCGATCTCGGCCGCGATCTCGGCGTGCACGGCCGAGCGGGCCTCGGGCTTACGGATCCGGCGGGCGCCTTCCAGCCTGCGACCGAGCCGCTGCGCGTCGCGCAGGGAGAGCTCGGACAGGCGCGCGGCGAGGTCGGCGGTGGCGGAGGCAGGCTGCGTAGACATACGACCCCCAGGATCCCACCGCCGCCGCGAAGCGGCTAACCATTTCGCTGCCGCTTGTGGGGGCGGGGGTGTGGGGTGCGCTTTGTCTGTCGTCTGCGGGCCGTCCCTGTGGCCGCACCACCGCTGCGCCTGCGGCGGGCTTGTTCCCCAATCCCGCCCCTTCCCGAAACTGGGGCGCGTGCCCCAGGCCCCCGGCTGCGGGTCCGTTGCCGCCTGCGGCGGAGAACGCCCTTCGGGCGTGTCCTCAAACGCCGGACGGGCTGAATTTGCTGGTTACGGTCCGCACCATCCAGCCCGTCCGGCGTTTGAGGACACGCCCGAAGCGTGTTGCGGGGTCTGGGGCGAAGCCCCAGTTTCGGGAAGGGGCGGGACTGGGGAACGAAACCCCCGTGCCCGCACCCGAGCACGGGTACGGGGCGGAGCCCCGGCCGCGGCGGAGCCGCGCATCAGACGCCGCGGGAAGGGGCGGGGTAGACGGCCGAAGCCGGCGAGCCCGGAAAAAACACTGAGCCCCCCATCCGAAGATGGGGGGCTCACCGTGGCTGGGGCCGGGGTCGAACCGGCGACCTTCCGCTTTTCAGGCGGACGCTCGTACCAACTGAGCTACCCAGCCACGCGATCCACGAGGAATCGCAGCGGTCCTGACGGGATTTGAACCCGCGGCCTCCACCTTGACAGGGTGGCGAGCACTCCAAACTGCTCCACAGGACCTTGCTATGTGCGAGCACTAGTCTCGCACATGATCAAGCGTGCCCCCAACGGGATTCGAACCCGTGCTACCGCCTTGAAAGGGCGGCGTCCTGGGCCACTAGACGATGAGGGCTGATGGCCCACCTGGGCGCTTCGCAGCGCCTCGGGGACGTGAGAAGCATATGGGATGGAAGGAGGTAACGCCAAAACGGTTTGCCGACCGTCTCTCGCGGCGCCTCTCACGGCCCTCCCGGCACGGCTCCCGGACCACGGCGCGAAGCGCGTCCGTGGCGGACAATGGCGAGCGTGCTGGAGATGACGCGCGAGGAGTTCGAGGAACTGGTCGCCGAGGCCCTGGACCGGATCCCGCAGGAGCTGACGCGGCTGATGGACAACGTCGCGGTGTTCGTGGAGGACGAGCCCCCGGCTGAGGACCCGGGGCTGCTCGGCCTCTACGAGGGGACGCCGCTGACCGAGCGCGGCGAGTGGTACGCGGGCGTCCTGCCCGACCGCATCACCGTCTACCGCGGCCCGACCCTCCGGATGTGCGCCACCCGGGAAGAGGCCGTGCACGAGACGGAAGTGACGGTGGTTCACGAGGTGGCCCACCACTTCGGCATCGACGACGCCCGGCTGCACGCGCTGGGTTACGGGTGAGCCCTGGGGGACCGGTGGTGTGCCCGGCGGTGCGCCCGGGACGGGAGTGGGCGGGTGGCGGCGCGCCGCGCGTGTCCTGCGCGGGGCGGGGCCAGTTGGGCAGGGCGCCTGTCCCACGCACTCCTAAGGCGGTCCCCTCCATGCCTCCCTCCCCCGCTCAGACAGCCGCCACCCGGATCGCGGCCGTGGCCGTCGCCGCCCTGGCCCTCGGGGGGTGCATGAGCGTGAGCGACCCGGAGCAGCCCGCCGCGTCGTCGGGCACGGGCAAGCAGCGCGACGCGCGGCCGGAGCCGGACGGCGGGGTGCGGATGCCGGGCAGCCGGCCCGGCCGCGCGGACGCGAAGGCGGCGCGGGGCGCGAGCGGCAGTCCCTCGGCCAAGGGCGCGTCCGCCGGTGCGCCGTCCTCCTCGCCCTCCGACGGTCAGGCCGAGGAGTCGCCGCCGCCCGCCAAGCCGGGCAAGCCGGGTGGCAAGCCCAAGCCGCCGGCCGGACAGGGGTCGGGCACGGGTCCCACGCAGGGCAGGACGCCCCCGCCCACGCAGACCTCCCCGCAGCCGCCGAGCAGCTCCGTACCCCAGTCCCCGGCGAGCTCGCCGCCTGCCTCCTCGCCCCCGCCCGCACCCCAGCCGGGGCCGCAGGCCGGACCTGTGGCCTAGGCCATTCGGGGGGCGGCTTGCGCAGGGGGGTGGTGGGTGCGTATGGTGGTAGATCGTTTGATCCCATTTGCCCGGCGCCTGACAGAAGCGCGCCGTGTGGCGCGTTCCTTACCTTGCCGTGGCTGACCGCATCGAGGCGGTCATTTGTGAAGCCGACACGGAGCTTGGGCGCGTGCCGAAACTCCGGAAGGTTTCGCATTTCGCATGTCTATTTCCACTGAGAACACCGTCATGCCCGAGGGCGACGAGATCGTCGTCACCGAGGAGCTCGACGCCACCGAGGCCGTCGCCGAGACCGTCGCCGAGACCGTCGTCGAGGAGGCCGCCGAGCCGGCCGAGCCGACGATCACCTTCGGTGACCTCGGCCTCGACGAGGCGATCGTCCGCAAGCTGGCGCAGAACGGTGTCACCACCCCGTTCCCGATCCAGGCCGCGACCATCCCGGACGCCCTGGCCGGCAAGGACATCCTCGGCCGTGGCCGCACGGGCTCCGGCAAGACCCTCTCCTTCGGTCTGCCGCTGCTGTCCACGCTGGCCGGCGGCCACACCGAGAAGAAGCGCCCCCGCGGCCTGATCCTCACCCCGACCCGCGAGCTCGCGATGCAGGTCGCGGACGCCCTCCAGCCGTACGGCGACGTGCTCGGCCTCAAGATGAAGGTCGTCTGCGGCGGTACGTCGATGGGCAACCAGATCTACGCCCTGGAGCGTGGCGTCGACATCCTCGTCGCCACCCCGGGCCGCCTGCGCGACATCCTCAACCGCGGTGCCGCCCAGCTCGACAAGGTCCAGGTCGCCGTCCTCGACGAGGCCGACCAGATGGCCGACATGGGCTTCCTGCCCGAGGTCACCGAGATCCTCGACCAGGTCCCGGCCGGCGGCCAGCGCCTGCTGTTCTCCGCCACGCTGGAGAACGAGATCGACACCCTCGTCAAGCGCTACCTGGTCAACCCGGTGACGCACGAGGTCGACGCCGCCCAGGGCGCCGTCACCACCATGACCCACCACGTCCTCGTCGTGAAGCCGAAGGACAAGGCGCCGGTCACCGCCGCCATCGCCGCCCGCAAGGGCCGCACCATCATCTTCGTCCGCACCCAGCTGGGCGCCGACCGCGTCGCCGAGCAGCTGCTCGACGCCGGTGTCCGCGCCGACGCGCTGCACGGCGGCATGACGCAGGGCGCGCGCACCCGGGTGCTGGAGGACTTCAAGGGCGGTTACGTCAACGTCCTCGTCGCCACCGACGTCGCCGCCCGCGGCATCCACGTCGACGGCATCGACCTGGTCCTGAACGTCGACCCGGCCGGTGACCACAAGGACTACCTGCACCGCTCCGGCCGTACGGCCCGCGCCGGCCAGTCCGGCACGGTCGTCTCCCTGGCCCTGCCGCACCAGCGCAAGCAGATCTTCCGCCTGATGGAGGACGCGGGCGTCGACGCCTCGCGCCACATCGTCGGCGGTGCCGGCGCCTTCGACGAGGACGTCGCCAAGATCACCGGCGCCCGTTCGCTGACCGAGGTCCAGGCCGACTCGGCCGCCAACGCCGCCAAGCAGGCCGAGCGCGAGGTCCAGGACCTCACCCGCCAGCTGGAGCGCGTCCAGCGCCGCGCCACCGAGTTCCGCGAGGAGGCCGACCGTCTCCTGGCGCGCGCCGCCCGCGAGCGCGGCGAGGACCCGGAGGCGGCCGTGGCCGCCGCTGCCGAGGCCGCCGCCGCGGAGGTCAAGGCCGAGGAGGAGGCCGCAGTGGCCGCCGTCCCCGCCCAGACCGCCCCGGCGAACGACCGCCGCGACGACCGTGGCAACTTCGAGCGCCGCGACGACCGTCGTGACGACCGCTCCGGTGGCTTCCGCCGTGACGACCGCCGCGACGACCGCTCCGGCGGCTTCCGTCGCGACGACCGCCCGTCGGGTGGCTTCCGCCGCGATGACCGTCGTGACGACCGTTCCGGTGGCGGTTTCCGCCGTGACGACCGTCCCTCCGGTGGTTTCCGTCGGGACGACCGCCGCGATGACCGTCCGTCCGGTGGCTTCCGCCGTGACGACCGTCCCTCCGGTGGTTTCCGTCGCGACGACCGTCCGTCCTCCGGTGGCGGTTTCCGCCGTGACGACCGTCCGTCCTCGGGTGGCGGCTTCCGTCGCGACGACCGCCCGTCCGGTGGCTTCCGCTCCGGCGGCGACCGTCGTGACGACCGTCCCTCCGGTGGCTTCCGCCGTGACGACCGTCGTGACGACCGCTCCGGTGGTGGCTTCCGCCGCGACGACCGTCCGTCCTCCGGCGGTGGCTTCCGTCGTGACGACCGCCCCGCGACCGGCGGCTACCGCTCCGGTGGCGGCGACCGCCCGTTCAACCGCGACCGCCGCGACGACCGCCCCTCCACCGGTGGTTACCGCTCCGGCGGCGACCGTCCCGCCGGCCGTCGTGACGACCACCGCGGTGGCAGCGCCGGTTCCTCCTTCGGCCGCCGCGACGACAAGCCGCGCTGGAAGCGCAACGGCTGATCACCGCAGGTGAATTGGGGCCCGTACGGCACTTCGGTGGCGTACGGGCCCCGCCGCGTTCACGGCCCCGGCCGATGAGTCGGCCATAACGACTCGGGATAACGCGGTCGGCCGGGCTATGCTGCGGGTGCGGGCCGTTAGCTCAATTGGCAGAGCAGTGGACTTTTAATCCATTGGTTGTGGGTTCGAGTCCCACACGGCCTACCAGTGCCACTGGTATCGAAACCCTCGCCGACCTGGTCGGCGGGGGTTTCGGCGTTCCCGGGTGTTCCCGGGCGTTCCTGCGGCGGGCGTGGCTGACGTGGGCTCAGACCGTCCGGCCGGTGTCCGCCGGCGCGATCTCGCGGATGCGGACATTCCGCGGTCGGCGGCACGCATATCGAATGGCCTCGGCGACGTCCTCCGCGATGAGCCCGCCTTCCGGAGCGGCCTCCTGGGCCCGGTACGCGGCCCTCACTCCGGCGGTCATCCGGTCCCACCCGTCCGGGCTCTGCGTCACCGGATCGCCGGTGAGCATCACCCGGGCGCTGTTGACGAGGACGTCCGTGGGCCCGTACGCGTCCTCCGCCTCCCGGACCGCCGGGGTGAGCGCGGCACGGCCGGTGACGTCCACCGCCAGGCACGGCGCCCGCGGCAGGCCCGGTGCGTCCAGCCGTTCGAGCCGTCTGCCCAGGAGCAGCGGCGGGTGGCTGCCCTGTGCGAACAGCCGGGCACCAACGGACCGGCACCGGAACCGGCCCCGGTGATCACGGCGAGCGCGGAAGGGGTGTCCATGCCGGGGACGCCAGGCGCGTAGTCCGCGGTGCGCCCGGTGTGGGGTCCGGTCGGGTGACCCGACCAGTTCGCCCGAACCCGGCCCCGATGCCGTGTTCGCGCCGCTACGGTAAGTGCGCGGGGTGGGGTGTGGCCGAGGTCGGGAGGTCGAGCGGCATGGAGAACTCGCGAGCGGGTGAGAGCGGGAGCGGGAGCGGCGGCAAGGGCACGGAGCACGCGGAAGCCAGGGGGCGCGAGGGGCGCGGCCAGGGCGTGAGCGCCGAGCTCACCCCCGCCGAGCACGTGGAGCGGCTGCTGGACCGGGCACAGAACGGCTTCGAGATCGACGAGGCCGTGCTCACCCGGCTGCGCACCGCCCTGATGCACCAGGCCGAGCTCCGCTCGTACCGCCAGCGCAACGACGACGCGCGGCCGCTGCGGTGCAACACCTACCGGCACATCTTCCTGCTCACCGACGGCAGCAGCCTGCTGCTCTACGAGCTGGAGCACGACACCGGCCCCGACGAGCGGTTCCTCTACGAGCTGTACGCCCACGAGGACGCCCTCGACCAGGCCGAGCGCCGGGTCCACGAGCGGATCGGCGGCGGCATCGGTCCCGGCAGCGAGGCCGAGGAGCTGCCGGCCTGGCTGGCGGAGGAGCTGCTGCTGGCCATGGGCCCCACCCAGCCCCGCCGGGAGTACGTCTCCGACGCCTCGCCCGACCACGCCCGGCGGCTGCTGCGCCGCGCGGAGAACGAGGACGGGCCCGGCGAGGTCGTGCGCGAGCTCCTCCAGGAGGCGCTCGGCCACCACATCGCGCTGATCACCAAGCCGCGCCGGCGGGGCACCGGCCGGGACGCCACCTGGTGCCGCTTCTACGAGCACGCCTTCCTGCTGGAAGGCGGCGGCGAGCTGAGCCTGTGGGAGCTGGAGCACAACATGACGGCGGACGGCAGGCTCGTCTGCGAGGTCTATCTCGACGAGGCGGAGGCCGAAGTGGCGGCGGACCGGCACGCCCGCGCCCAGGGCGTCGAGCTGTAGCCGGGGCGGCCGGGGGCCGGATCCTGGGGTCGGCGGACGGCGGGCGGGAAAGACGGGGGTTACGGGGGCCGCCCCCGTGTGCTATGGTCGACGGAAGTTGCAGTTGTGGTACCCATGAACTCGTGTGCGCCTGACGGTTATGTAGCCGAAGGCGCATTTTTGTTTTTGCCGGTCTATTCCGGTGTGGGGCCCATCCCATTCACAAGGAGATAGACATGGCTACTGGCACCGTGAAGTGGTTCAACTCGGAAAAGGGCTTCGGCTTCATCGAGCAGGACGGCGGCGGCCCGGACGTCTTCGCCCACTACTCGAACATCGCCTCCTCCGGCTTCCGTGAGCTGCTCGAGGGCCAGAAGGTTTCCTTCGACGTCACGCAGGGCCAGAAGGGCCTGCAGGCCGAGAACATCGTCGCTGCCTGACGATTCACATGCCCACCCGGTCCGGGTGACGGGACTTACGGCCCTCGCGCCATGAGTCCGACGTCCTCGCCGGGCACCGCATGAAGCACCACGTAATGGGGCCCGCACCACTGGGTGCGGGCCCCATTGCTGCCCCCGCACCAAGCGCGCCCAGGCTTTTCCGCCGCCCGTCCGTCCGAGGACGGTCCCGCGAAGCGAAGTCTTATCTTCCGGGCGTGCCACCCCATTGAGGGAAGGTCCCCGTATGACTCGCTCCGCCCGTTCTTCCTCCTCCGACGGCGGCTCCGCCCGTCCGCCCCGCCAGCGCGGTGGCGGCGGCCAGTCCGCCCGCGGCGGCCAGGCGCCCCGCCGCCGTCCCGCGGCTCCCGTCCAGGGGGAGTTCGAGACTCCGGTCTCCACCACCCCGGCCCTGCCGCCGGTGGCCTCCTTCGCCGACCTGGACATGCCAAACGGCCTGCTCGCCACGCTGACCCGCGAAGGCGTCACCGAGCCGTTCCCGATCCAGGCCGCCACCCTTCCCAACTCGCTGAGCGGCCGTGACGTCCTCGGCCGCGGCCGTACGGGCTCCGGCAAGACGCTGGCCTTCGGTCTGGCGCTGCTCGCCCGCACGACCGGCCGCCGCGCCGAGCCGGGCCGCCCGCTCGCCCTCGTGCTCGTCCCCACCCGCGAGCTGGCGCAGCAGGTCACCGACTCCCTCAGCCCGTACGCCACCGCGGTCAACCTGCGGATCGCCACCGTCGTCGGCGGCATGTCCATCGGCCGGCAGGCGCAGAGCCTGGCGCGCGGCGCCGAGGTCCTGGTCGCCACCCCCGGCCGGCTCGCCGATCTGATCCAGCGCGGCGACTGCAAGCTCGGCGACGTGCGGATCACGGTCCTGGACGAGGCCGACCAGATGGCCGACATGGGCTTCCTGCCGCAGGTCACCAAGCTGCTCGACCAGGTCGACCCGGACGGCCAGCGCATGCTGTTCTCCGCGACCCTGGACCGCAACGTCGACCGCCTCGTGCGCCGCTTCCTCTCCGACCCGGTGACGCACTCCGTCGACGCCTCGGTCGGCGCGGTCTCCACGATGGAGCACCACCTGCTCTTCGTGACCGACGCGGACAAGAAGGAAGCGGTCACCCGGATCGCCGCCCGCGAAGGCCGCGTGATCATGTTCGTCGACACCAAGCGCGGCGCCGACCGCCTGGTGAAGAAGCTGCTCTCCGAGGGCGTGCGCGCCGGGGCGCTGCACGGCGGCAAGAGCCAGCCGCAGCGCAACCGCACGCTGGAGCTCTTCCGTACGGACCAGGTCACCGCGCTGGTCGCCACCAACGTCGCCGCCCGCGGCATCCACATCGACGGCCTCGACCTCGTCGTGAACATCGACCCGCCGATGGACCACAAGGACTACCTGCACCGCGGCGGCCGCACGGCCCGCGCGGGCGAGTCCGGCACGGTCGTCACCCTCGTCCTGCCCGAGCAGCGGCGCGAGATGACCCGCATGATGGCCACGGCGAAGATCACCCCCAACGTCCTCAAGACGCACCCCCGCGACCCCGAGCTGGAGCGGATCACCGGGGCGCGTGAGCCCAGTGGTGTCGCGGTGGTCATAGCGCCTCCGGTCGCCGCGCAGCCGCAGGGGCAGGCAGGCGCGAAGAAGCCGTCCCGCTCGCGCGGTTCGGGCTCGGGTGCTCGCGGCCGTACGCGTACGGAGCCGAACGCCGGCAATGGTGGTGGCGGCTACCGCGGCTTCGGCACCGGCACGGGTCAGGGTCAGGGCGGCGGCTCGCGCCGGTCTGGTGGGACGCGGCCGGGCAATGCGGTTCGCCGGGGCGGCGGGGGCGGGGGCTCGCGGCGCGGGCCCAAGGTCTGACGGTCGGGTTTGGACGCCCTTGCGGGCGTGGCCTCAATCGCCGGCCGGGCTGGGTTGTGGTGGGTGCGCTTTCCGCTGGGTGCGGGGGCGGTTCTGGGTGCGGGTGCGTTGCGCCTGCGGCGGGTGGCCTCAATCGCCGGCCGGGCTTGGGTTGTGGTGGGTGCCGGGAGTGGGGCCTCCGGGCTGAGGACCTGGAACGCGGTGCGGGCGCCGTGCCTCGTATTGCCGTGAAGTCGCACCGCGTTCCAGAACCCCACCCTCCGACCCCACCCCCTCCCACCGGAGGGTGACATCACGCTTCGGGGCACGCCATGCTTTTGTTTTTCAGCCCGTTGGGGGCACCTCTGGGGGCACCCCCGGACGGAGTCTGGGGGAGGTAGCTGGGGGAGTTTGAGGACGCGGCCGCAGGCCGCCCCCGCCGCAGGCGGCATCGGGCGTGCAGGTCGGGGTCTGGGGCGGAGCCCCAGTTTCGGGAAGGGGCGGGGTAGGGGAAAAAGCCCGCCGCAGGCGCCCACCCACCCGCAGCCAGGGGGCCAAGGCGGAGCCCCCACGCGGAGCCCCAAGACACAGCCAGGAAGCGGCGGGGTGGGAGAACATCCCCGCCGCTGAGCCCAAATCCGCCCCCCACCCCCAGTAGTGGATCTTGATCGTTCCGCATTCCCTCGGAATAAGGACCACATTAAGAAGTCGGCCTCCTCGCCAAGTCCTGACCAAGGAGCCGACCGATTCAGCCTTTCGGCTTGGAAACTGCACGGTCTGTCTATTAACGTTCGATAACGACGTGCGGTCCTCATCACCGTCGCAAGAGGCGGCGCCGTGCGCCTTCGCCGAATCCCGCGGGCACAGCAAGAGCTGATACACCAGCACCATCTGGGAACCGGGGAACCACTCGCCCTGGGGTGAATCGGGCCGCACCCGGCTCGTAGGAGACCTTCCTGCTCCGAACCCGACAGCTAACCCGGTAGGCGAGAAGGAAGGAAAGGAGTGCGCCCCCGTGGCGTCCAACGAGCCTGTCCTCGACCCCACTCTGCACGGGTCGTACGAGCCCTACGCACCTGAACTTCCGATCGTGCCCGCGTATATGACCGCCCATATGGCGACGCCTCCGCCGGGCACGGCCGACGAGCCCGCGATCGCTCCTCCGGCACCGGGCTTCGCCGTCGCTCCTCAGCGGACGGTGCCTCAGCCGACGGGCTCTCAACCGACCGTTCCCCACTGGGCCGTGACCGAGCCTGCCGTGACCGACCCCGCCGCCACCCCGGCCCGTGGCGGGAGCGGCGGCCGGCACCGCGTCGCCAAGCAGCGCGGCGGCACGATGGCCCGCAGCGGCGCCGTCCTCGGCGTCGGCGTCATCGCGGCGGTCGGCGCGGGCGGCATGGCGAGCGCGCAGGACCGTCCGGCGGCACCGATATCGGTACCCGACCTGGCCGGGTCCCTCCTCGGTGGCGGCCAGGCGCACGAGGAGGAGGCCGCGCCCGCCGCGCCCGCTGCCGAGCAGCCGCTCACCCAGGCCGGCCTGAGCACCGAGGAAGCCGCTCAGGGAGCCACGAACGCGGGCGAAGCCCTGCGCGCCCGCATCCTCCAGCAGGCCGAGCACCAGCAGAACGGCGCCGACGACCAGGCGCGCGAGGCCGCCCAGCGCGAGGCGGCCGAGGCGGCGGCGAAGAAGGCGGCGCGGGCGGCCGAGGCCGGAAGAGCGGCCGAGGCGGAGAGGGCGGCGAAGGCCGCCGAGGCCGAGCAGGCGAAGGCGGCGCGGACCGAGGCCCGTCCGGCGGCCGCGGAGGACGCCGCTGCCGACCCCACCGACACCGGCCCCCGTACGCCCGCCGCGCACAGCCCCGGCGCGTACACCCTCCCCGTCGGCTCGTACACCCTGACCGCCGGCTTCGGTCAGGCGGGCAACATGTGGTCCGCGAACCACACCGGCGAGGACTTCGCGGCCCCGACCGGCACGCCGGTCAAGGCGATCGGCAGCGGCACGATCACCCACGCCGGGTGGGCGGGCGCGTACGGCTACCGCATCGTGCTGAAGCTGGACGACGGCACGGAGGTGTGGTTCTGCCACCTGTCGTCGATGGTGGTCACGTCGGGCAAGGTGAACAGCGGTGACGTGATCGGCCGCGTGGGCGCCACCGGCAATGTCACCGGCCCGCACCTCCACCTGGAGATCCGCCCGGACGGCGGGGCCCCGGTCGACCCGCTGCCCTGGCTGCGCGAGCGGGGCCTGGAGCCGTAGCCCCGGGCCCGTCCCCGTACGGTGTCGCGCGTCCGCCGCGCATACCTGTCGCGGACAGGGGCACTCGGATGCCGTGACAGCCACGATCACCACCTCCGTACCGGCCCGTCTGGACCGCCTCCCCTGGTCCCGCTGGCACTGGATGGTGGTGATCGGCCTCGGCACCGTCTGGATCCTGGACGGCCTGGAGGTCACGGTCGTCGGCAACATCGCCGGCCGCCTCGCCGAGCGGGGCAGCGGCCTGCCGGTCACCTCGGGCGAGATCACCGGCCTGGCCGCGGCCCTCTATGTGGCGGGGGCGTGTTCCGGCGCGCTCTTCTTCGGCCGTCTCACCGACCGGTTCGGCCGCAAGAAGCTGTTCATCGTCACCCTCGCCGTCTATCTGGCCGCGACGGCACTGACCGCCCTGTCGTTCTCCTCCTGGTGGTTCTTCACCTTCCGCTTCCTGACCGGATTCGGCATCGGAGGCGAGTACGCGGCCATCAATTCCGCCATCGACGAACTGATCCCCGCCGCCTATCGCGGCCGGGTCGACCTCATCATCAACGGCAGTTTCTGGATCGGCGCGGTCGGCGGTTCGCTGCTGTCGATCCTGATGCTCGACACGAGCATCTTCCCGGTCGACGTGGGGTGGCGGCTGACGTTCGCCCTGGGGGTGGTCCTGGGCCTGGTCATCCTGCTCGTACGGCGGCACGTGCCGGAAAGCCCGCGCTGGCTGTTCATCCACGGCAAGGGGGACGAGGCCGAAGAGCTGGTGACCTCGATCGAGGAACGCGTCGCGGCGGAGAAGGGGCGCGAACTGCCGCCCGCCGAGGGTGAGATCGTCATTCACCAGCGGTCCGCGATCACCTTCCGGGAAATCGGCCGTACGGTCTTCGGCGAGTACCGTAGGCGGGCCGTGCTCGGCCTCGCGCTCTTCATCGGCCAGGCGTTTCTCTACAACGCGATCACCTTCGGCTTCGGCGCCATTCTCACGACCTTCTTCGGGGTCTCCACTTCCCGTACCGGCTATTTCTTCGCGGTCATCGCGGCGGGCAACTTCTGCGGCCCGCTGCTGCTCGGCAAGCTCTTCGACACCGTCGGCCGGCGCGTCATGATTTCCTCGACCTATCTGCTGTCGGGCCTGCTCCTCTTCGGCACGGCCTGGCTCTTCGGCGCCGGGCGGCTGAGCGCCGACACCCTCACCGCCTGCTGGGCCGTCGTCCTCTTCTTCGCCTCGGCGGGCGCGAGCAGCGCGTATCTCACGGTGTCGGAGGTCTTCCCGATGGAGACCCGTGCGATGGCCATCGCCTTCTTCTACGCGCTGGGCACGGCGGCCGGCGGCATCACCGGCCCGCTGATCTTCTCCGACCTGACGAGCAGTGGCGTCGTCGGTGACACGGTGCTGGCCTTCCAGATCGGTGCGTCACTGATGTGCGCCGCCGGACTGGTCGCGGCCTTCCTCGCCGTACCGGCGGAGGGGCGTTCCCTCGAATCGATCGCGGCACCGCTGTCCACCAAGCGGGCGGAGCCACTTCCCGCGGCCGCGAAGTAGCCCCGCGGCCGGGAAATAGCGGAATACCCCGCACCGTAAGGACGTTGGAGAGACGCATGGCTGACATTCACAAGAAGATCGGCAAGCTGTCCGTCCACCCGCTGGCCCTCGGTGGCAACGTGTTCGGGTGGACGGCCGACGAGGCGCAGTCCTTCGCCGTCCTCGACGCCTACGCGGAGGCCGGCGGCAATCACATCGACACCGCCGACGTCTACTCCGCGTGGGTGCCCGGCAACAAGGGCGGCGAATCCGAGACCGTCATCGGCAATTGGTTCGCCGCCCGCGGCAACCGTGCCGACATCGTCCTGGCCACCAAGGTCGGCGCGGGTGTCCCCGAGCCGCGCGGTCTGTCCGCGGCCGTCATCAAGTCAGGCGTCGAGGATTCCCTGCGCCGCCTGCGCACCGATTACATCGACCTCTATTACACGCACTACGACGACCCGTCGCTGCCGGTGGAGGAATTCATCACCGCGCTCGACGCACTGGTGAAGGAGGGCAAGGTCCGCGAGATCGCGGCCTCCAACATCACGGCCGAGCGCCTGGCGGAGGCCCTGGAATTCTCCGATTCCGCGGGCCTGGCCAAGTACGCGGCGATCCAGCCGCACTACAACCTGGTCTCCCGCGACACGTACGAGGGCCCGCTCGCGGACGTGGCGGAGCGGCACGGCCTGGCCGCCGTCCCGTACTGGGCGCTGGCGTCGGGCTTCCTCACCGGCAAGTACCGCCCGGGCACGGCGGTGGACAGCGCCCGCATCGACCGCGCCGGCAAGTACCTGGAAACCGAGCGCGGCCCCCGCGTACTGGCCGCCCTCGACCAGGTCGCCGCGGCCCACGACGCCGAACTCGCCACGGTGGCCCTGGCGTGGCTGGCCTCCCGCCCCACGGTCGTCGCCCCACTGGCGAGCGCCCGCACGGTCGAACAGCTCCCGCCGCTGCTGGCGGCGGCGGAACTGAAGCTCACGGAGGCGGAGCTTTCGCTTCTGACGGAGGCGTCGGCGTAGGCGGGTGAGGGGCCGGGTGAGGGGCCGGGTGGTCCGGCCCCTCACACGGGACGGGCGGCTCTCGCTCTGGGAGAGGTGCCGCCCGTCGATCCGGTCACGGAGCGGGACCGTCCGCCCCTCGTACCGGGCGGGACCGTCGGCCTTCGCACCGGGCGGGTGCCCGGTGATCCCTTGAGGTGCTCAGGCGCTCAGGCGCGGCTCTCCACGACCCACGAGGCGAGGGCGACACCACCCGCGACGGCGAAGACGGACGGCCACGCGCCGACCTTCTTCGCCAGCGGGTGCGACCCGGCGAACGCGGTGACGTACAGCCCGGTCAGCGCGGCAGCCTTCCCGGCCCCCGCCTTCCCCGCCCACTGCCGAGCGGCCACGGCCCCGGCGGCGGCCAGCGCCACCCCACCGAGCGGCCGTTTCTTGGTCCACCGCGCCACGCCGTACCCACCGACGAGCCCACCGGCAGCCACGACGGATGTCGGAATCCCAGCCATCTGCACAACCTCCGCACGCATCAGAAATCCCTTCCTTCCCGAGGCTACGCCGGGGGGCACGGGGCGGCGGCTACGGGCCCGTCTGGGCGAGCGGCTCGAACCAGACGCACTTCCCGACGACGTTCAGCTGATCCCACACCAAGGTCACCCCGGACGCCGCCGAAAGACACCGCACGAGCGCGAGCCCCCGCCCGTCCTCCTGCCCACCCCGAGCGACCCGCCGCCGCGGCTGCCGGGCGTGATCACCATCAACCACGGACACGACGACCCGCTCCCCGCGTACGGCGACCTCCACGGAGAGAACGTCGACCCGGGCGTGCTGCACGACGTTGGTGACCAGGTCGGACACGCAGACGAGAGCGTTCTCGATGAGAACCGTCCGATCGGTGGCCTCCAGCGCGGTGGTGTCGTACGTACCGGCCGCCGCAGCGGCCCTCCCGCATCACTCAGAACATCACCACCCGCGGCCTGCCCGCTTGCGCCAACAGCACCATCAACTACCGCTGAATGGTGGAGAATTTGTCTCCGTTGCATCGGCCACCGGCGGTCGGTGATGCCGACGTCTGCACCGTCTACGTGACTGCTGGCGGCACTGTGGGGCGCAGTTGCCGTCGACGGCATTAGCCTGCCGACAGCTGGGGACGATGCCTGGGGCAGTGTCAGTGACGCTGCATAAGATCCACGCATGACAATAGGTGATCATGCAGGCCGACAGGGTGAGCAACTGCAGGTGCTAGACCTCTTTGCCGGCTGCGGGGGCTTCTCGGCGGGGTTCCGTTCCTACGCTCCAGAAGGGGCGCGAGCTCCTGTTTTCAGGACTGTCGCAGCGGTTGAGTGGGACAAGGCCGCTGCTGCAACCTTCGCCGTGAACCACCCAGACGCTGATGTTCTCCCTCTCGATATTCAAGACTTTGCGCCGCCAGTGTCCGCGGGTAGCGTTGACGTGATCACGGGTGGGCCGCCTTGCCAGGGCTTCTCGGGTCTCGGTCCCGAGGATCCTGACGATCCCCGTAACAAGCTGTGGCAGGACTACATGCGTATCGTTGTGGATGTCCAGCCCAAGGTCTTCGTGATGGAGAACGTGGACCGTTTCCTGCGTTCGTCCCAGTTCAGTCAACTAGTAGCGGCAGCTCGGGACGGCGCTTTGCGTGACTACGCGCTCACCGCCAAGATCCTGAATGCAGCTGACTACGGTGTCCCTCAGGCACGGCGCAGAGCACTCGTCATCGGCACCCGCCGGGACCTCCCGCCCCTGGAGCACCCGCAGCCCACCCACGCCAAGCTCGGGGTGACCTTTCCGGACCAGCTCTTCGGCTCTCTGCCGCCGTGGAAGTCGGTCCGGTCAATATTCCAGCGTTCCGCGCAGTTGGGGAGGACCGTCGAGGCTATGCCGGAACGCACGTGCGCCCCGCTTGGACATGACGTTCCTGGAGCCTTCCGGACCGACGAACTTCATGTAGGCCGTACCCCGGTACCTCTGTCTATGGCCCGGTATGCGGCTATTCCTCCAGGCGGCAACCGTAAGGACCTCCGAGGGAAGTGGGCCCAGATCAACGGTGAGTGCGTCTACCTGTCCACAGAGAGCTGGGACAGGCACAACAGCGGTTCTGGTGACGTGATGGGGCGACTCCACGCGGACCGACCGTCAGTGACGATCCGCACCGAGTTCTTCAAACCGGAGAAGGGCCGCTACCTGCACCCAGTGGAGAACCGTCCCATCACTCACTACGAGGCTGCCCTGATTCAGGGGTTCCCTGACGACTATCTGTGGTGTGGATCCAAGATCCAAATCGCGAGACAGATCGGAAACGCCGTTCCCGTCGGCCTCAGCCGAGCGCTGGCCGGAGCGATCTATCAGCACCTCGGTGCCTAGACCGATCGCTGCCTCAGCCGACGGAAAACGCAGAGGCAGTGGACGGTTCGGGGCGGCTGCCAACACCGCGGGGTTCCCTCAGCGCTGTCTTCTGGGAGCGGGCGGTAGCAGGCCCCGACCATGGCCACTCTTTTACGTACTGCGTGAGCGGGCGCCGGATTGGCGCAGGGAGCGGGACCGCTCCGGGGAGTGCTGTCTCTTGGTGTCCGTTTCCATCGGTGCTCCTAAGCCCCGCCAAGACCGGCGTCCCCGGCCTGGGCGGCCCCTGCCGCGCCCGGTTCGCCGGTCCGATGAAAAGCCCAGTGGGCCTCGAGCCACGTCCTGTGACGCGCTTTCAGGGGTACGGTCAGGGATGAACCGTGCAGAGCGGCGTACACGGGGAATGGCCTGAGTCGACCGGCAACGTCAGCCGTCAGAGTTGCAGGGTTGACGGCTATGAGGCCGAGATCGAACAGGCGGTGGATGTCCCGCCGCAGCAGCAGGCCGCCCTCGCTGTGGTGCTCTCCGCTTGTCGCGTAGCTGTACAGATGGGCTGCCTCCAGCGCAGCTGCGGGTGCTGGCCCGGTGAAAGCGCATACCTCACCCAGCGTTTCCAGGAGCTGCCGCCGGAAAGCAGCCTGTCCTACCCGGGCGCGCACGACTGCCTGGCGGTGGCCGCCGTGGATGGCCCGATGCGCGGTGTCGGCGATCTGCACCGTGGTAGGTGCGCCTGTCCTGGCGATGGCCTCGCGCAGTACCTCCCAGTGCATCGGGCGCATGCTCAGCTGGGACCCCGGTGAGTCGCACAGCTGCCGCAGTGTCCTGCCGTCGAGTATGCCCGGCATGTCGACCCACGCTGCCGCGTGGCTAGAGCGGTATGCGGTCACGGAGGTGCGGCGGGCCACTGAGTCCTCGAACTCCTTCCCGCACTTGCACAAGTAGCGGGGCTTTTTGCGTACCCGGGGCTTGAAGTCCGCTTTATTGCAGTGCGGGCAGGTGTAGGTGTTCTTCACCGCCTGGGCGATGTCGATCCGCTCGATCACGGACAGGCCCAGCAGAGCTCTCTTGTCCCAGAGCGCGATCACATCGCCGGGCTTGAGGTCGCCGCTGTGCGGCACCCGGCTGTCCCAGCTGTAGTGCTCCGACGGGTTGTCGTCATACCCGTCGTTGCCTCCCCGCGACAAGTCTTCGCCGACGGCCAGCACCAGCCACGCCGTGCCCATCCTGTCCCAACTCCCCCGTGTCTGGGCCGGCCGCGATTCCGGCAGGCTACTTCCGAACATACCCGGAGCACTGGCAACGGTGGCAGGGGTGGTGACCTGCTGTCGCACACGCGGCTCGGCGAGGACGACACCTTGCTGGAAGTCAGTAGGGGGTCGGGCTACGGTGCCGCGCTCGCCGCGTGCCGACTCAGTGAGCGACGGGCGACGAGCGTGGGCGTAGCCCCGTACCTCGTGGAGGCGCGCGCAGGCCATGTTCGCCGAGCACACGGTTGACGCGGCGGCGCTGAAGGCTGCGATTAACCAGGATGAAGTGGACCTTCGAGTCGGCGAGTTGCTTTAGGCGAAGCCCGGGCAGGAGGTGTTCGTCGACTTGATCATTCTGGTAGCGCGTGAGGAGAGCTGCGGCGACCCGACGAGGCGCCTCCGTGAGCTCAGAGCTCATGGCTGGGAGATCGATCCTGCTCGCAGGAAGGAGCGCAAGCGCATGTTGTCCTTCTGCACGCTGCGGCCCTTTGAACCCTGGTCAGAGGATGGCCCGAAGGCTGCTATTAACGCGCTCGAAGCAGCCCGCAGGTGCTGTCGCAACCTCAATGGATGAGGCCGTGCCGGGAGGGGATGAATGGCCATGCCCTCCCGGTGGGCCTGCAGTCGTACCGCAGGGCCAGCTGCTCGTCCGGGCGCTAATCGGATAGAGCTTTCCTGCTCGCGAGAAGCGCCGTGACAATGGCCCGTCCGACCGCTTCCGCGACTGGTGGTGGAAAGGCGTTGCCCACCTGGCGGTATGCCGATGTTTTGCGTCCTGTGAACTGCCAGCTCGCGGGGAACCCTTGAAGCAGAGCCATCTGTGGCACGGTGAGTTTCACTGGCAGGGGAGCACCGGGTCCGGGTACGTCGTCGGCGACGCCGGCCCCGTTCACTCCCAACTGTCTCCAAGCCGCGCGAGCCCGAGTGGGACCCAGGTCGGGGCCGCCATGTTTGCGTGAACCACCGCACAGGGTCGGCGCGATGCGGTCGGCGGTCTTCGCCCACGTCTCGGCAAGTTCCCAACTCCGCGCCGCCATAGACTCGTAGAGGACTTGTCCTACCGTTGGCGCAGTAGCCTGTGAGGTGACGGGTACCGGCCAAGTGAAGTGGCTGAAGGCGGCGGGCCGCATGGCCACGAGTAGGGCGCGGGGGCGGAGTTGGGAGACGCCGTAGTCGCAGGCGTAGAGCAGTTTCCAGGCAGCGGAGTATCCGAGGGCTTCCAGGCGTTCGAGGATCTGCTGGCGGTAGTCAGAAAACCTCGCTTGCGTAAGCCCTTTGACGTTCTCGATCAACACGGCTCTGGGGGTTGTCTCCGCGACCAGGTCCAGCATGGAGGGGAAGAGGTTCCGCTCGTCCGCCGTTCCCAGCTGTCTGCCGCCGATAGAGAACGGCGGACAAGGGACGCCACCAGAGAGCAGATCGATATGCGGGTGCCCAAGAGTGGGCCTGTAGTCACGGAGGTCTCCTTGCACTACAGGCCACTGGGGCCGGTTCGTGCGCAGAGTGCGGCACGCGTCGGGGTCGATCTCCAGGAGTGCGGAGTGCGAGAAGCCCGCGTTTTCAAGGCCGAGGGCGAGTCCGCCCGCGCCAGCGCAGACCTCGATCGATGCGAGGGGTTGAGCCTTCCTGGTTGCCGCCATGCGGCAGGTGGTTGGGGTCACAACCTATAGCTTGCCGCTACTTGCCGCGGCGCATTCGGCAAGGTAGGTTCTTCCCTGCGATCGAGTGATCGATAGTACGTCTTTGCGAATGGGGTGGCGATGACGCTTGAGCCAGAGCTCGACTGGCGGGACGAGACCTTGGGGGCGCGCATCCGTGTGGCGCTGTGGCTGCGGGATGAGGTGGGAGAGGGCGGGAAGTTCTCGAAGCAGCAGTTGCGCGAGGCGATCAAGGGGACGGAGCAGGTGGACCGCCGGATGCGTGACCTCAGGCCGGCGGGGTGGGTGATCAAGAACTACCGGGATAAGCCGAGCCTGAAGGCCGATGAGCTCTACCTGGAGCAGATGGGGCTGCCGATCTGGGACAAGGAGCACCGGGCTGCGGGACTGCGTCAGATCAGTGCGAAGACCCGGCGGGTTGTTTACGAGCGGGACGGACACATGTGCCGACGCTGCGGTGTCGCGGCTGGTGAGCCGTATCCGGATGAGCCGGGGTCGCGGGCGCGGCTGACTCTGGGCCATGTCGTACCGCATAAGGACGGCAGCACTGCGAATCCGGAGGATTTGATCACGGAGTGCGCGCGTTGCAATGAGACTGTGCGCCACCTCACCGGAGTCCAGATGACCGAAGGACAGGTCTGGGACAGGGTCCTGGACCTGCCGAACAGGGAACGCAAGGCCCTGCTCGCCTGGATGGTCCACGATGCCCGGCCGGCCACGCCGACAGAGAAGGTCTGGGGGATGTACCGGCAGCTCCCGGCGGCTCATCGTGAGGCGATGAAGCGCCAGCTCTATGACCTGCTGCAGAGCTGAGACCCGCCCGCAGCCCCCTATGACTAGGTAAATGTCAGAGGGGGCTGCGACACTTCCTGATTCAGACAGACGGCCGTGTGGGGCTGCGGGTCGACAGTGGCCCGCGCGGTCTCTGCGACACTTGAACGTCTGCTTTGCATCGAATCAGGAGAAGCCGTGGGTTCCAGCCGTTCGCTGACCTCGATCGAGATCTGTGCCGGGGCCGGTGGGCAGGCGCTCGGCCTGCACAACGCCGGGTTCCGGCACCTCGCCCTCCTGGAGATCGACAAGCACGCGTGTGCGACGCTGCGGCACAACGTAAGGAACCACGCTGACTGGGCCGAGTGCGAGGTCGTCGAAGCCGATGTGAAGGACGTCGACCCTTTTACGCACAAACAGCTCGCGAAGTTTGCTCTTGAGCCGGGAGACCTGGACCTCTTGGCCGGAGGCGTCCCCTGCCCGCCGTTCTCGGTGGCTGGTAAGCAACTTGGGGCGGAGGACGAGCGCGATCTCTTCCCGACGATGCTCGAGCTGGTCGGTCAGCTGCGACCCAAGGCTGTGATGATCGAGAACGTCCGCGGGATCCTTGATGAAAAGTTCAAGTCGTACCGGGACGGGATCGTGTCGGAGCTGGAAGGCTACGGCTACCAGTTCTGTGGCTGGGAGCTGATCGAGGCGTGCTCCTACGGAGTTCCTCAGCTTCGTCCGCGGGCCATCCTCGTCATGATTCAGAAGGAGTTCCTTCAGGGAGCCACCTTCCAGTGGCCCGTCGGCAGCGAGAAGGTCGTGACTGTCGCGGAGGCCCTTGAGGAAACCATGCGGGAACGGTTCGAGCCGCATGGGACCAAGGGCGAGGCCGCCTTCGAGAAGTGGCTGGCGAAGGCGACGGAGCGTGCCACCGAAGCTCCCACCATCGTCGGCGGCTCCAAGAAGCACGGCGGTGCTGACCTCGGGCCCAGTCGGGCTAAGAAGGCGTGGGCGGCTCTTGGTGTCGACGGATGGGGTGTCGCGAACGACCCTGAGACGCCCGATCCGGATCGTGACCTGTTCAGGGAGAACGGCCCGATGCTCACCGTGGAACAGGCCGCGATCATCCAAGGCTTCCCGCGTCACTGGAAGTTCGAGGGAGGCAAGACCGCCCGCTACCGCCAGGTAGGCAACGCCTTCCCCCCGCCGGTCGCGGAAGCCGTGGGCCGGGCCATCGCGGCAGTCCTTCGTTCCGACACACAGGCGGTTTCCGCAGAGGACAACGCGCGCGACGGCCAGGAGCTACTGCCGACCGCCCGGCGAGAGGCCAAGCTCAGCACGTCGGCTGCGGACCGTGTCGACAATCGTGAGGCTGCACGCGTCTGAGGGCTCGTGCTCCCAGAAGCGGAGCACGACCCAGCCCGCTTCGATGAGGCGCGCGTCCGTGTCCCGGTCGCGTGCCATGTTGCGGGCGACCTTGTCTGACCAGTAGCCGGGGTTCGTCCGGGGTGCCACGTAGTGCTCCGGGCAGCCGTGCCAGTAGCAGCCGTCGATGAAGACGGCGACCTTGGCCGGGCGGAAGACGAGGTCTGCCGTGCGGCGCAGGTCCGGAAGGGGCTTCGCGGCCACGCGGTAGCGCAGGCCCTGGGCATGGACCAGCCGCCGGATCAGCTGCTCAGGTTTCGTATCCCGGCTCCGGATCGCCTGCATATTGCGACGGCGGGCAGCAGATGAGGCCCAGGAGCCCTCGGGGGCTGTCCACTCGGTGTCATCGGGCACGGTTTAGAGGGTAGTGCCGTTCACCCAGCTGGCGCTCACCCCGTCAACGCGGCGCCCCCCACCCCCACTGCCCCGGCGCCGCAAACGCCCGCGGTACCGCCGCCGACGCCTGGGCCAGCACCGGCTGGGCGATGTTCCTCCGCTGCCACAAGTGGTGGAGGAGTTCCTGCTCGCGCGATGTGAAGTCGGCGTCCGCCGCGCCGTTGTAGGCGCGCTGGCGGAGGAAGGCGAGGGACGTCGCGAAGGAGATGTACTCCGCGACCGTGCGCGCCGCCGTCGGGCCGCCCGTGCGGCGGGCGAGGTCGCGGGCTATGCCGCGGGCTCGCATGTTGGAGAGGGCCAGCGGCTCGGGCGGGGTGAGCCAGCCGGCGGCCTGGTAGGCGGGGAGGTGGGCGCGGATCGTACGGAGTTCGTTCTGGCGGGACCAGATCGTCAGCCAGGTCAGCGCGCCGAAGACCGGCACCATGAAGAGGCTGTAGACCGCGAGGAAGCCGAGGGGCGACAGGGACGCCGAACCGTTCCAGCAGGCGTGCAGGACCATCGCGGTCAGCAGCGCGGCGATCGGTACGAGGACCCGGGCCACGCGGCGCCGCGGGCCGAACGTCGCCGCTATGCCGAAGCCGAGGCCGGTCATCGAGGTGAAGAGCGGGTGCGCGAACGGTGACATCAGCACGCGGATGAAGAACGTCGCGGCCGTCGTCGACTGCAGGCCCGAGTAGCCGAAGCTCTGGTCGGAGGCGAAGGCGTTGCCGAGGTAGAGGATGTTCTCGGTGAAGGCGAAGCCGGTGGCCGTGACGCCGGCGAAGACCACGCCGTCGACGATGCCGTTGAAGTCGCGGCGGCGGAAGAGGAACAGCAGCAGCACGGCGGCCGCCTTGGCGCTCTCCTCGACCACGGGGGCGACGAAGGTGGCACCCCACTTGTCGGCGTCGGCCCGCTGCGCGACGTCGACGGTGTTCAGCAGCCACTTCGTGGCGTAACCGTTGGCCATGATCGCCACGAGGGTGGCCGCGCAGGCGCCCCAGGCGAAGGCGAAGACGAGGTTCCGCCAGGGCTTCGGCTCGACCCGGTCCAGCCACCGGAACGCCGCTATGAGCAGCGGTACGGGCAGCACCGCGAGGCCCAGGCCCACCAGGAAGCCCTCGGTGCCGGTCTGTTCGCGGACGAGCGCGAGGATGACCAGGCCGCTGAGGGCCAGCAGCAGGATCAGCGCGCCCGCGCGCACCGCCTTGTTGTCCCACAGGGCGCGGCGCGGCTTGTAGCGCCAGCCCTCCGGCGACGGCATCGCGGTGAAGCTCGGCTGCTGGCCGTGGGCGGGCGCGGGCCCGGCGATCGGCTGCTGGTGGGACGGGGACTCATGCACTTGATGACCCTAACGAAGGGCCGGTGCGGGTAACCGGCGGTTCTGACCACGGTTACGGCCCGGCGGCCATGAGACGCGTCACCGCCGGGACCTCCGCCGGCGGATCAGACCGCGCGCCGCCGGAACATCAGGTCGTGCACCACGTGCCCCTTGTCCAGTCCCTGGCCCTCGAACCGCGTCAGCGGGCGGAAGTCCGGACGGGGTGCGTAGCCGCCGTCGGGCTGGGTGTTCTCGAAGTCCGGGGCGGCGGAGAGCACCTCGAGCATCTGCTCGGCGTACGGCTCCCAGTCCGTCGCGCAGTGCAGCACGGCGCCGGGCGCGAGCCGGGTGGCCGCCAGCGCCAGGAACTCCGGCTGGATCAGCCGGCGCTTGTGGTGCCGCTTCTTGGGCCACGGGTCCGGGAAATAGACGCGCAGGCCCGCGAGGGAGTCGGGGGCGAGCATCTCGCGGAGCAGGATGATCGCGTCGCCGTTGGCGACGCGGACGTTGCTCAGGCCGTTCCGCTCGGCGAGGGCGAGCAGATTGCCCTGGCCGGGGGTGTGCACGTCACAGGCCAGGATGCCGGTGCCGGGGTCGGCGGCCGCCATCTGCGCCGTGGCCTCGCCCATGCCGAAGCCGATCTCCAGGACGACGGGCAGCTCCGGGTCGCCGAACAGCTCGCCCAGGTCGAGGCGGCTCAGGCCGTCGATGTCCAGGCCCCACTTCGGCCACAGGCGGCGCAGGGCCTCGCCCTGGCCGGTGGTGACGCGGCTGCGGCGCGGCTGGAAGGAACGGATCCGGCGCTCGTGGTGCGAGCCGGCCGGATCCGCGGCGGGTCCGGCCGGGAACTTCGGCTCGCGCTTGGCGGCCGCCGCGGGCCGCTCCGCGGTGGGGGCGGGGTTCCCGGTGGGGGCTGGGGTTTGGGCGAAGTTCTCAGACACAGTTCTTCCATAGTACGGGCGTGGCCCTGGGGTGGTCCCGGGCCACGGGCGTGGCCCCGGGGTGGTCCCGGGCCACGGAGTGGGGCTTGGGGTGCGGGTACGTTGCGCCTGCGGCGGGCTTGTTCCCCTACCCCGCCCCTTCCCGAAACTGGGGCACTGCCCCAGACCCCGATGTGCGGGTCGGTTCGCCGCCTGCGGCGGGAGCGGCCTGCGGCCGCGTCCTCAAGCGCCGGACGGGCTGGATTTGCGTACCCCGAAACCGGGGCTTCGCCCCCCGACCACGCAACACGGCTTCGCCGCGTTGTCCTCAAGCGCCGGACGGGCTGAACGCGAACCCGGAAAAGCGCCCGACGGGCTGGATGCGTACCCCGGGCCCCACGACCCTCACCCCAACCCCGCCAATACCCTCCGTGCCACCTCTCTCCCGATCGGGAGAGACGCCGTCGCCGCCGGGGACGGGGCGTTCAGGACGTGGATCATGCCGGGTGACTCCGTGATGAGGAAGTCGTCGACCAGCGTGCCGTCCCGCAGGATCGCCTGGGCCCGTACGCCCGCGGGGGCCGGTATCAGGTCGTCCGCGGTCACGTCGGGGAGCAGGCGGCGCACCGCTTCGGTGAAGGCGCGCTTGGAGAGGGAGCGGCGCACCTCGCCCGCGCCGTAGCGCCAGTGGCGGCGGGCCAGGTGCCAGGAGCCGGGGTACGCGACGGTCGCGGCCAGCTCGCCGGGCCGTACGGTCGCGCGGCCGTAGCCCTCGCGGGCGAGGGCGGGCACCGCGTTCGGTCCGACGTGGACGCCGCCGTCGATGCCCCGGGTGAGATGGACGCCCAGGAAGGGGAACGCCGGGTCCGGCACCGGATAGACGAGGCCGCGCACCAGGCCGGCGCGGGCCGGGGCCAGCTCCCAGAACTCCCCGCGGAAGGGGATGATCCGCATGCCCGGGTCGTCGCCCGCCAGCCGGGCGACCGCGTCGCTGTGCAGCCCGGCGCAGTTGACCAGCGCGCGGGCGCGCAGCACCTCGCCCAGCGCCGTACGGACCGCGACCGCCGGGCCCCGCCGCCCGATGGCCTCGACGCGGGCGCCGTACCGCACGCGGGCGCCGGCGTCCTCCGCGAGGCCGGCCAGGCGGCGGGCCACCGCGCCGTAGTCGCAGACGCCCGTCGTGCCGACGTGGATGGCGCCCAGGCCCCGCACATGCGGCTCGTACTCCGTGATCTGGGCGGGGCCCAGCTCCCGCACCGGGATGCCGTTCTCCCGGCCGCGCTGGACCAGGGCGTGCAGCCGGGGCAGCTCCGCGCGCTCCGTGGCGACGATCAGCTTGCCGGTGACCTCGCACGGCAGGTCGTACTCCGCGCAGAACTTCACCATCTCCGCCGCGCCCCGCACCGCGAACCGCGCCTTGAGCGAGCCGGGGCGGTAGTAGATCCCGCTGTGGATCACGCCGCTGTTGTGCCCGGTCTGATGGAGCGCGGGCCCCGGTTCCTTCTCCAGCACCATGACGCGCGTGCCCGGTGCGGCGCGCGTGATCGCATACGCCGTCGACAGGCCCACGATCCCGCCCCCGACCACCAGCACATCGCAGTCGTACGCCCTCACCACGTCACCTCCCCGCGCCGACCGGACACCCGCGACCGAGCACCCGGCAACCTTCAGCGCCTCACCCACGCCCCCATCATGACCTGCGCCACTGACAACGGGTCGAAACCCGAGGTCAGCCCGGGGACCCGGCCGAGATGATCACAGGTGGGGAAAACGTGCCGAGTTGGGCGGAAAGGACAGAAGTCCGGAAGGGAAGTGGAGGGTCCGCTTCCGGCGCCCTCCTTTCGCTATCTACGCCCGCGGCTCACCCATGCGCCACCAGCAGCGGCCGCGCCCGCTCCCGGAGCTCGACCACCCGCGGCTCGTCCCCGTACGGCTCCAGGCGGTGCAGCAGATCACGTACGTACTCCGTCGTGCGCGCCGAGGAGATCCGCCCCGCGACCTCCACCGCGCGCGTGCCTGCCGCGCACGCCGCGTCCAGATTGCCCGACTCCAGCTCGGCGACCGCCGACACCACCAGCCGCAGGCCGTGCGACCGGACGAACTCCTCCGTCGGACGCGACAGCGCCTGCTCCGTGAAGCGCTGCACCTGCCGTGGCATCCGCAGGTCGCGGTAGCACTCGGCGGCGTCGGCCGCGAACCGCTCCTGGGTGTAGAAGTCCAGCCAGGAGGGGTCGGGGTCGCCCGTGCGCGCCCGCTCCAGCCAGCCCTCGGCGGCCTTGAGCGCGGCGCCGCAGGCGGGAGCGTCGCCGGCCTTGGCCTGGGCCCGTGCCTCGACGAGGCGGAAGAAGCTCATCGTGCGGGCGGTGGCCAGGCCGCGATTGCGCTCCAGCGCGGCCTGCGCGAGGTCCACGCCCTCGTCGGCGAAGCCGCGGTAGGTCGCCTGGAGGCTCATCGAGGCCAGCACATAGCCGCCGAGCGGCACGTCGGCGGCCGCGCGGGCCAGCCGCAGCGCCTGGATGTAGTAGCGCTGCGCGGCCTCCTGCTGGCCGGTGTCGAAGGCCATCCACCCGGCGAGCCGGGTCAGTTCGGCCGTGGCGCCGAACAGCGACCGGCCGACCTCGTCGGTGTACGAACCGAGCAGCAGGGGCGCCGCGTCGACCCGCAGGCACTCGGGGACCATCGACGAACGCCAGTCGCCCCCGCCGTATTTGGAGTCCCATCGCCGGGCGTCGTCCGCCGCCTCCCGCAGCTTGGTCACGTCGCTGTGGCCCACGCGCTGCACCGGACCGCCCTCGGAGCCGCCGTTCTCGGTCTCCCGGGCCGCCTGGTGGGCCTCGCGGGCGACCGAGCCGTCGGCGGGGGTTATCAGCCATCGTGACGCGGGCGTGGCATAGGCGCTGACGGAGAAGGATCCGGCCAGGCTCTGCCAGATGCCGCCGCCCCCGCGGCGACCGGCGAAATCCAGCCGGTAGAGCTCCGTCGCGGAGCGCACCGCCTGGCCGACATCGCGCGGAAAGGCGAGCCCCACCTCGGGCGCGGGGTCGGCGTCGGCGAGGCCGATCTCGTGCAGCGGCACCGGCCGGCCGAGCTTCCCGGCGATCGCCGCGGCGATCAGATGGGGGGCCGCACCCTGCGGGACCATGCCCTTGGAGACCCAGCGGGCCACGGACGTCTTGTCGTAGCGAAGTGTCAATCCGCGCTGCGCACCGAGGTCGTTGACCCTTCGCGCGAGACCGGCGTTGCTGATACCGGCGAGGACGAGGACAGTGCCGAGCTTCTCGTTCGGCCCGCGTGGCTCCCTGGACATGCGCACCCCTCGGCAACAGCGACGCCCGCCCCGGCATAGGCACGAGGCATTCGTAAACCCAGCGTAGTTCCCCGCATCCCGACCGTTAAGAGGTGCTGTCCCGGATGGCGGGATTCAGGTCCGTGCGCGCGTGCATCGAGGGGCACGTGCTCCGGTTGTGTGTGGCTGTGCGCCCACTGTGCGCTCTGTCCGGGCCATCCGGGGAGCGCTTCCATGGAAGGCGCGTGGGTTGGCCCGCTGCACTGGATCCAGTGGGCTGGGGGAGCCGCCGCCTCATTCCCCGCGGGCGGCGGAGCGGTCCGGGAGGCGGTCGAACGCCTCCCGGACATGCGCATGTCCACCGGAGCGTCCCGCGAACTCCGGCCGGGCGTCCGGCACTTGCCGGTCGAAGCATTACGCGAACGCGCCCCTTCCCGCGGGCGCCCGGAGATTGGCCGGTTCTCGCCGCCCGGATCGCCGGGCCACGCTGCCGTCATCTCCCCGCAACGCGCCACGCGCGTACACGTCGGGTTCCTCTGCCCCCAGTCGTGACAGCATGGTCACTGCAATGGGCATGACGACCCGACACCTCACGCTGCCGCAAGGCGAGTTGAGGCCCGCAGGCGTGACCGGTGTGTCGCCTTCTTCGTTGTCGTCGTCGGCCCGCTGTGCACGAAGACGGCACCCGTTGGTTGTCCACAGCCTGTGGAGGCGGCAATGCGCTGGTTGGTGGGGTGGAGCAGCACCGCCTCAGGGACCGGTCCGCGCGCCGCGCCGGACTACGACGACAGCGGCCCGGACCACCTCGACGCCCCCACCGTCCACCCGGTCGGCGCCCAGCTGCTGTGGGGCGACCCCGCGCCCCTGTGGGCCGTCGGCGACTGGCGCCCGGACGAGGTCCGCGTCGTCCAGGCCGACGCCGTCACCCGGCTCGCCGTGTTCGGCCGCTGCGGCGCCACCGACGGCGAGCTGCGGACCGGGCTGATCGCGGCCCGCGGCGGCGCCCTGCGCCACCTGACGGCCTGGTCCGGCAGCTACACCGCCGTCGCCCAGGTGGGCCGGCGCATCACCGTCGCGGGCGACCTGGCCGGTGCCCGGCCCGTCTTCCACACCTCCTGGGCCGGGGGCACCGCCTACGCCACCGCCGCGCTGCCCCTCGCCGACCTCATCGAGGCCCAGCTCGACGTCGGCCACCTCGCCGCCCTGCTCGCCTGCCCCGACTCCCCGGAGGCCATCGGCGACGGCACGCCCTATATGGGCGTACGGCGCGTGCCGCCCGGACACGCGCTGGTGCTGCGCGACGGCGCCCGCGAGATCACGGGCTACGAACCCACCGCCTCGCTCGCCGTCGCCGCGCCCCAACTCGCCGTGGAGGAAGCCGTCGAGGGCGTACGGGACGCCCTGGTCGAAGCCGTACGGGCCCGGCTCGCGGCACCCCGCCACGCGCCGGAGGGCGGCTACGGTCACCTCGACCCCGGCCCCGTGCCCGGCATGGGGCCCGCGCAGCGCCGCGCCGCACGCGGCGGACCGGCGCCCGGCATCGGCGCCGACCTCTCCGGAGGCAGCGCCTCCGCCACCCTCGCGCTGCTCGCCGCCGGTCTCCCGGGCGTCGCCGGCATGCACTCCGGCAACGGCGCGGGCGAACGCCTCCTCGCCGTCACCTTCAACGACCTCGCCGCGGGCGGCAGCCGGGCCCACGAGGCCGAACTCGACCGCGCCCGCGCCCTCGCCGCCGACCCCCGGCTGCGTCACGTCGTCGTCGCCGGGGGCGAGGAGGCCCTCCCGTACGCCGATCTGGGCGGCGGCCCGCTCACCGACGAACCCGGGCCCTCCCTCGTCACCGCCGGACGGCACCGCCGGTGGCTGTCCGCGGGCAGCGCCGACCACCTCGTCGGGTACGGCGCCCGCCAGGTCCTGGACGCCCATCCGGCGCGCCTGGCCGACCTGTTGATGGACCGCCGGCGCCGCCATCTGATGCGGCCCGTCTCCGCCCTCGCGCGCGCCGACGGGCCGGCCAAGCAGTCCCTGTTCGTCCCCTTCACCGTCTACCGCGCCGCGCGCCGACTGGCCCGTACGTCCTACCGGGAGGGCCTGGAAGCAGCCGCAGGGCAGCTCCTGGCGCTCGACTTCCCGGCGCTGAGCGACCCCGTGGACACGCCGCCGCCCGGGCCCGGCGGTGCGGTCGACGCCTCGCTCGCCGCCCTCACCTGGTGCAGACCCGGCCCCGCCGCGCGCTGGCTCACGGGCGAGGCCCTCGCCGAAGTATCGGTTCGCCTCCAGGCCGCCGCCGTCCGCCCCAGAGGACTCCTCCAGCGCCCCGGCGAACGGCGCGCCGCCGCCGCCCTCGCCCGCCACGCGGCGGACCACCGCATCTTCGAGCAGGCCGCCGAGGTCCGCAGCCAGCGCCTCCACGCCCCCTTCCTCGACAACCAGGTCGTACGCGCCTGCCGGGCCCTCCCCGAGGCGCTCCGGGTGCAGCCGGGGGCGCGCGCGTCCGTGCTGCGCGCCGTCCTGGCGGGCTCCGGCGTCCGCGAACTCCCCCCGGGCTGGGGCGCCACCTCGCACGCCTCGCACGCGGCGGCCGCACGCGCCGGCCTCCGCGCGTCCGCGGGACAGCTGCTGGACCTCTTCGACGCACCCCTGCTCGCCGACGCCGGCCTCGTCGAGGCCAGGGTCGTACGAGCCGCCCTGCACGCGGCGGCGGACGGCCGGGCCCTGCCACTCGACGGCCTAGCGGAACTCGTCTCCACCGAGGTCTGGCTACGCCGCCTGCTGGCCCGCCGCGGCACCTGCTGGACGGGCGCCGCGGCCCCTCGCCAACAGGCGGTCGCCGGAGTGGTTCCGCGACCTAGTCTGTGAGGTGAGTTCCGTGCGGTTTCGGGGTGCGGCGTTCTTTTCTTTTAGCCCGGCCGGCGTTTGAGGACGCGGCCGCAGGCCGCCCCCGCCGCAGGCGGCCAACTGGCCCGCACATCGGGGTCTGGGGCGGAGCCCCAGTTTCGGGAAGGGGCGGGGTAGGGGAACAAAGCACGCCGCAGGCGCGAATCGGGCCGTAGCCGGGAGCCCGGGGCACGCACCCCAGGTGAGGGAAAGGGCGGGCGGTGGGAAAAACCCCCGCCACCCCCTAGCGGCAAGCGACCCGCGCCCGCGCCCAATCGGCCACCGTCACCGAATCCATGACCCCCACCGGCGCGACCTCCAGCCGGACTGTCCGGTAGCCGGACAACGGCACATGCACAGGCACCGCCGCCTCGCCCGCCCGCACCACATCCGACTCCCACAACCGCGCGCCGTCGCCGTAGACGGAGAACCGCGCCGCCCCGAAGCCGAGCGTCAAGTCGTCGACCCCCACCAGCGCGTCGAACGCCGTGCACGACCGATTCAGGTCGACGGTCACGGACGACGACGCGCGCATGCTCACCCCGTCGCGATACTCCACCCCGCCGGCCCGCAGCCCGTACCGCTGCCACAGCCAGCTGCTCCCGAACAGCCGCACCTCCGGTTCCGTGCCGTCCCCGACCCCGCCGTACGCCAGCTCGCTGAGCGGGAATTCGGTGACGGGCGGGGCCGGTGGCGGCGTGGGGTCGGGGGAGGGCGTGGGGGATTCCGGCGCGGAAGGCGTCGGACGTGGCGAGGGCCGGGGCGGCGGCACCGGTTCGGGTGTCGGTGGCGGGGCCGTGTGCTTCACAGAAGTCACGGGAGCCGCAGAAACCACGGGAGTCGCGGACGTGGGGGCGGAGGGCGGCGGCGTGCGTACGGGCTCCGGCTCCGGCGCGACCGGCGGAACGGTGGCCACTGGCCCGGCCGGAGCCTTGGCCCGCGGCGCGTGATGATGCGCGGGGGAAGCGCCCATCAGGGCGTACGCCGTAACGGCACCGGCCACGATCACCGCGCCCGCCGCGATCCCGACCTTCGCCGGAGCCCCCAGCCCCTCACCGGCCGCGGCGCTCCCCGCCCCTCCGCCCGCACTTCCGCTCCCGCCGGAGCCCGCCGCGGCCGCGACCCCCGCGCCCGCCGCCGTACCGGCACCGGCCGCCCCGGCGGCCAGCCCCGCGGCCACCTTGACGGAGAACCCGGCGGCGAACCACCCGATCACCGCCACCGGAAGCAGCGCCCGCAGCCGGGCGTTGACGTCGGCGACCTCCAGCGCCGCCGTGCGGCACCGGGCGCAGTCCTCCAGATGCTTGCGCAGCCCCCGCTCGGCCCGCATCCGCAGCCCGCCCCGGGCGTACGCGCCGAGCCGGTCCGCATAGCGCGCGCACGCCCCGCCGGACGTCAGCGACGTACTCACATGCGCTTGCAGATACGCCTGCTTCAGCCCCTCACGCGCCCGGTGCGCGAGCACCGCCGTGGCATTGGCCGTCAACCCGAGCAGCGGCGCGACCTCGCTGGGCGACTCGTCCTCGACGGTGGTGTGCCACAGCACCGTCTGCCACCGCTCCGGCAGGCTGCGGAACGCCTGCACGGCCAGCGACTGCTCGGCCTCCCGCATCGCCAGCACGTCCGCGCCCAGATCGAGCGTGTCGTCGTCCGACGCCAGGGACCCCCGCCCCGCAGACGCGGCGAAGACCGCGAAGTCCTCGATCAGCTGCTCCCGGCGCGTGGTCCTCGCCCATGCCGCAGCGACCCGCCGCACCGTCGTCAGCAGATACGCCCGCACCGCAGAGTTGGGCCCCGCGCCGCCCCGCACGGCCTGCAGGGTGCTCGCGAAGACCTCGTTGGTGAGGTCCTCGGCGGTGTGGTCGTCCCGGCAGCAACTACGGGCGTACCGCCGCACCGCCGCCGCGTGCCGGCGATAGAGCTCCTCGTACGCCACGCTCTCGCCGGACCGCATCCGGGCGACCAGCTCGATGTCGGACGGCGGCACGTCGGCGACCGGCTCCTCGATCGGCTCCCCGTCGGCGATCCGCTCGCCGAGAGAGGCGTCCGAGCCCACGCCGCGAGCTTCCGGGACACCCGGTCCGGGCGCCCCGGAACCCCATAGGCCGGAGGGCTGAGCATCGGCCGGCGCTGTGCCGGTCGATCGCGCCCGCGACGCCCGGGACCCGGACCGCCGCGCGTGCGACGGCCGCGCCCGCCCGGCCAGCGAGCCGGACCGCGCCGCCTGCGACGAGGAATCGGTGTGGGCGCCCTGACCGCCCTCACGCTGCTGAGGCACGCTCGGGCTGTCAGGGGAGCCGCGACCGGACATCCGGCGAGAGAGCGGCGAGCCCGCTTCCTCACTCCCGCGTGGTTCATCCCGGCCGTCAACGCCCATAGCGGCGGCTCCTGTACACGCCAGCGCACCCGAACACCGTAGAAGCGTGGCACAGTGTCGGCCGTCACCACCGCGACAGACGCATCAACCACTCATCCGGGGCGCCCTGGAACACCTGGAGCAGTGGCCACCACCCGAACGGGGAAGGATTTTCCGAACGCGCCCAATGAGCATTGGGCGCGCCCGTCACGAAAACGCTCACCCGCCGGCCGCGCGCCGACCAGGCGGGCATCACTCCGACGGCCGGGACCGGAGCCCCTCCAGGAGGATGTCCAGGAGCCGCGAGGAAGCGGCCGCCTGCTGCACCGCGTCCGGCAGCGAGGGCGCGGCCGTCGCTATCACCAGCAGCACATCGGCCACCGTCACATCGGCGCGCAGCTGACCCGCGGCCCGCGCCCGGTCCACCAGCCGCCCGACGACCTCCAGCAGCGCCGCAGCGCCCGAGTCCTCACGCTCGACGACCGGCGCCGACCGCTGCTCGACCAGCCGCAGTTCATGCAGCTGGCCCCCGGTGGCCCCCGGCTGCCGCTGCTGCGGCACGCGGGCCTCGACCTGCTCCTCGCCGTCCACGACGCCGACGCGCAGCACCTGCGGCGGCAGCAGCCGCCCCGCGCCCGAGGCCACCGACGTGCGCAGGAACCGGGAGAGGGCCGACCACGGCTCGTCCTCCTGGCCCAGCGCGGTCCGCGCCTGCTCGGTCAGCCGGGCCGTCTCCTCCTCGGCTATGCGCCGTACCAGTACGTCCTTGCTCGGGAAGCGGCGGTAGACCGTCCCGACACCGACCCGGGCCCGGCGCGCCACGTCCTCCATCGGCGCCCCGTACCCCAGCTCGCCGAAGACCTCGCGAGCCGCCCGCAGGACATGTTCGAGGTTGCGCTGCGCGTCCACGCGCAGCGGAGTGCTCCGGCCGCCGTTGGCGTCAGCGGACGCGACAGCGGTCGACCAATGAGAGCCCTGAATGTGCATATGTGATCCCCCGGTTATGACGTCTCCCCCCGGAGACTCCCCGCCCTGACTGTCGGAGCACGTCTCTGACACCCCGACGAAGTACGAACATAGTTGAGCCCAGGTCAAGAAAGAAGGGGTAGTTCCGCACAGGCCGCCCCCGATTGGAGTACGAGTCCCACCCGCCCTGTTTCCGCACCACCCCACAACCCCACGACACTCGCCCTGACCTGCCCCTTTATTCCCCGGACACGGGCCCCGGCCATGGAGGGATCAGCTCCGCCGACAGTCGTACATTTCATGGGGCCCTGTGGACAAACGCTCTTCGACGATGCGTCATGGGAAGAAGCTGTGCCCTGCCGGGACGACCCGGCACCCCGGCCGCGGACCCCTCGGGCCGGGCGACATCGCGAGGAGGGGCCCTGGTGAAGGAACCGGCGCGCATTCTGATCGTCGGCGGTGGCTACGTCGGGATGTACACAGCTCTCCGGCTCCAGCGAAAGCTCAAGCGGGACGAGGCGCACGTGATCGTGATCGACCCCGAGCCGTACATGACCTACCAGCCCTTCCTCCCCGAGGCCGCGGCCGGCTCCATCTCGCCCCGCCATGTCGTGGTCCCACTGCGTCGCATCCTGCCCAAGTGCCAGGTCGTCATCGGCGAGGCCACCTCCATCGACCACTCCAAGCGGACCGCGACCGTCAGCACCCTGGCCACCCGTCAGGACGCCACCGGCGCCATCGAGGTGCACTACGACGAGCTGGTCCTCGCGCCCGGCTCCATCTCCCGCACCCTCCCGGTCCCGGGCCTGGCCGAGCACGGCATCGGCTTCAAGACGGTCGAGGAGGCCATCGGCCTCCGCAACCACGTGCTCGAACAGATGGACATCGCCTCCTCCACCCGCGACCCCGACGTCCGCGACGCCGCCCTCACCTTCGTCTTCGTCGGCGGCGGCTACGCGGGCGTGGAAGCGCTCGCCGAGCTGGAGGACATGGCCCGCTACGCCGCCCGCTATTACCACAACCTGCGTCCCGACGACCTGAAGTTCATCCTCGTCGAGGCCTCCGGCCGCATCCTCCCCGAGGTCGGCGAGGAGATGGGCCGCTACGCACTCCGCGAGCTGCGCGGCCGCAACATCGACGTACGGCTCGACACCCGTCTGGACTCCTGCGTGGACCGGATCGCCGTCCTCAGCGACGGCTCCCGCTTCCCCACCCGGACGGTCGTCTGGACCGCCGGCGTCAAGCCGCACCCGATCCTCGCCTCCACGGACCTCCCGCTCGACGAACGCGGCCGCCTCAAGTGCACCGCCGCCCTCACCGTGGCGGGCGTCGAACACGCGTGGGCCGCGGGCGACGCGGCGGCCGTCCCCGACGTCACGGCCGAGGAGCCCGGCAAGGAGTGCGCCCCCAACGCCCAGCACGCCGTCCGCCAGGCCAAGGTGCTCGCCGGGAATGTCCTCGCCTCCCTGCGCGACCAGCCGCTGAAGGACTACGCCCACAAGTACGTCGGCTCCGTCGCCTCGCTCGGCCTGCACAAGGGCGTCGCGCAGGTGTACGGCCAGAAGCTCAAGGGCTACCCCGCGTGGTTCATGCACCGCGCCTACCACCTCAGCAGGATCCCGACCTTCAACAGGAAGGCGCGCGTGCTCGCCGAATGGACCCTTACGGGTCTCTTCAAGCGTGAGATCGTCTCGCTCGGCTCGCTGGAGAACCCGCGTGCCGAGTTCGAACTCGCAGCGGACACCGGCCGCCACCCGGAAGCGAGTTGAGACCGTTTCCGACGCCCCGGCGGAGCCGGGAACTCCCCGACAGGTGGCCGACGTCTGACGAATGTCAGTCCCGTCGGCCACACTGGTCGTGTGACCATGGGTGGGCTCGTATCTGCGAAGAGTAACGACGGCGAGGATTCGGACGTTTGCAGCATTCCCCCGGGGACAGGCCCCCGTACCGCCAACCGCGGCCCCGCGCCGGGCGCGCGGCTCAGCCACGACACGTCGCCGAGCTGGCCCGGAACGACTCCGCGAGGTAACCGTCCGTGAACTTCACCCGCTGGAGCGCCCGACTCCCAGGAACGCAACGCCGGGCCGCCGCACGCGCCGAACGCATGGAGCGCGCCGACCGCGCCGCCGCGCCCCAGCCCGTGCCCGCGGCGACGGCCACAGGCTCGGTGCCGGCCGCCCGCGCCGAGGCCACACCGTCCGCCCCGCCCGGCCCCGACGACCCCGTCCCCAGCCTCGCGGGTCTCTCCGTCCACGACATCCTCGGCCAGGTCCCCGCCCTCGCCGCCGTCGTCTACGGCCCGGACCACCGCCTCGCCTACGTCAACGACGCCTACGCCACCCTCTTCGGCCCCCGCACCCCCGGCACGCCCGCCCGCGAGGCCCTCCCCGAACTGACCGAGCTCGGCCTGCTCCCGCTGATGGACCAGGTCCTGCGCAGCGGCCGGCCCCGTACGGTCAAGTCCCGCCGTGTCACAGCCGAAGCGCGGCCCGCCGGCACCGGCGCCGACACGCCGACGGCCACGGAGACCGACGCGCGCCACGGGTACTACACCTTCACCTGCTCCCCGATCGAGGTCGGCCCCCACGACGCCACCCAGCCCGGAGTGCTCGTCTTCGCCGCCGATGTCACGGACCAGGTCGAGGCGGCCGAGCGGCTGCGCGCGAGCGAGCGCCGACAGCGCGAAGCCGCGGTCACCCTCCAGCGCAGCCTCCTCCCGCAGGAGCTCGAACAGCCCGACGACCTGCGCGTCGCCGCGACCTATCAGCCCGGCGGCAAGGACACCGCGGTCGGCGGCGACTGGTACGACGTCATCACCCTCGGCGCCGGCCGTACGGCGCTCGTCATCGGCGACGTCATGGGCCGCGGCGTGCGCGCGGCGGCCGTCATGGGCCAGCTCCGCACGGCCGTCCGGGCCTACGCCCGCCTCGACCTGCCACCGCACGAAGTGCTCCAGCTGCTCGACGGCCTCGCCACCGAGATCGACGCGACACAGATCGCCACCTGCGTCTACGCCGTCCACGACCCCAACGAGGGCCGCCTCGTCTACGCCTCGGCGGGCCACCTCCCCATCCTCGTGCGTGACCCCGACGGCACGGTCCGCCGCGCGGCCGAGCCCACCGGGCCCCCGCTCGGCACCGGCGGCTGGGTGCACACCTCCGGCACGGTGCCGCTGGGCCCCGGCGCCAGCGCCGTCCTCTATACGGACGGCCTCGTCGAGCGGCGCAACGAGGACATCTACGAAGGCGTCGAGGCCCTGGAGCGTGCCTTCGCCGGAGCCACCGGCTCACCCCAGGTGATGTGCGACCGGCTGATGCGCGCCCTCGGCGTGACCGACGAGCACGACGACGACGTCGCCATGCTCGTCCTCCAGCACCCCGCCCGCACCGGCCACGACGCCGAGCTCTTCCACAACGCCGCCCTCGAACTGCTCGGCGGCGTCGAAGCGGCACCACGCGCGCGTGCCTTCGCCTCCGGCGTCCTGGTCAGCTGGCGCTTCCCGACCGAGCTGCGCGACCTGGGCGTCCTGGCCGCCAGCGAGCTCGTCGCCAATTCCCTCCAGCACGGCACCCCGCCCATGCGGCTGCGCCTGCGCCGCACCGACCGACGGCTGATCATCGAGGTCACCGACGGGGACGACCACCTGCCGCGCCGCCGCCGCGCCGAGCCCGCCGACGAGGCCGGGCGCGGCATCTCGATCATCGCGACCATCGCCTCGTCCTGGGGCTCCCGGCGCACCCCGGGCGGTGGCAAGGCCGTCTGGTGCGAATTCGCCCTCCCGGCAGGGCACCCATGACAAGAGCGCCTGTGGTCCGGAAACGTTTCCGGACCACAGGCGCTCTTCCATATATATGCGCCGCGAATTTATGCACAGCGGCTGCTTGCCTGGGTGAGGCGTCACACAGAGACGGGCATCCGATCGGTCTCCCCGACGACCACTGCCGCATCCACGACCTCGGTACGCGGAGCGGACACCCGCAGGGGGACTTCCTGCGCGAGGGTCAGCCGGCGTCCCATCCGCAGCGCCAGCGCACTGATGCCGAGCGAGCACACGACCAGCATCACGATGTACGCGACGTACATCCCGCCACCGGCCATCAGACCGCCCACCGCGGGGCCGACCGCCAGCGCCAGCTGCTTCACCAGGGCGAAGGCCGAGTTGTACTGACCGACCAGCCGCGCCGGGGCCAGGTCCGCCACCAGCGGGGCCATCGTCGGCGACAGCATCGACTCACCGATGCCGAAGAGCGCGTACGTCGAGATCAACAGCGCGGTCGCCACACCGTGCGCCCCCGGCACGAGCCCCGAGACGCCCGCCGCGACCCACGCCACGGTCCATATCAGCCCGACCAGCGCGATCACCCGGCTCCGGCGCCGCCGCTCGACCAGCTTCAGCACCACGAACTGCGCCAGAACGATGGCAGCCGTGTTCGCCGCGAGCGCGATACCGAGCGTCGCGGGCGAGATCCGGGTCACCTCGACGGCGAAGGCCGCGAGCCCCGACTCGAACTGCCCGTAGCAGGCGAAGAACATCACGAAGCCCAGCACACACAGCTGCACCATGGCCCGGTCCGCGACCAGGGATCGCCAGCCGCCCTTGGCCGACTCGTCCGTCGGCACGGCGTCCTCGACCTTGGGCACCTTCGGCAGGCGCACGGTCGCGATGGCCGCGCCCAGCACCAGGAACATCACGGACTCGATCGCGAACAGCCGCACGAAGCTCGACGCGTCCGACGTGTCCACGAGCTGCCCGCCCAGCAGCCCGCCGACACCGAGACCGAGGTTGTTCAGGAAGAACTGCATCGCGAAGGCGCGCGAGCGCGTGGCCGGCGTCGAGCACCACACGATCATCGTGGCCAGCGAGGGCTGGATCACCGCGATACCCGCACCGAGCGCGGCGGCCGCGGCAACGACGAGCGACTGGCTGTCGGCCAGGCCGAGCCCCATGGAGCCGATAGCGGCGGAGACCGTACCGGCGATGGCGACAGGCAGCGGGCCCCGCCGGTCGATGACCCGACCGGTGAAGGGCAGCACGATCAGCGCGGCCACGGCGAAGGTCGCGAGCACGATGCCTGCCGTACTCGCGCCGAGGTTCCGCACCTGAGAGACATAAATGAACAGGAACGGAACCGTGAAGCCGTTGCCGAACGCGCTCAACGCGTTGCCCAGCTGGATCCGGCGCAGCGCTGCGCCCATCGCGGTGGTCACACTCACCTACCTAGGTCGAGAGAAGGGGAAGGAACAAGGCGGACAGTCCAAGCCTGAAGACTTCAACTGTAAACTTCGAAGCTAAAGAGTACACACCAAAGGGCTTTAGTGCCAATCAGTCGTGCCATACTGCGGCTCATGGCTGACACCCCCGGCACCCGCGAGCCGAGCCTCGACGAGCAGATCGCGGCCTACCAGCGCGAGTTCCAGGACCTCGATCCCCAGGTGGAGAAGGTCGTCTCCGCCCTCAGCCGCCTCAACCGGCGCATGAACGTCGCTTACGGGCGGCAGACCGGAGAGCTCGGACTGAGCAACGCGGAGTTCGAGGTCCTCAAGGCACTCGTCCTGGCCGGCGACCCCTACCGCATGGGCCCCGGCGACCTCGCCAAGCGGCTCGGCCTCACCCCGGCCGCGATGACCCACCGCATCGACCGCATGGTCGCGGAGGGTCTCGTCACCCGCGAGCGCGACGAGAACAACCGGGTGCGCGTCATCGTCGGCATCACCGAGGCGGGCCGTGCCAAATGGCTGGAGGCGATGCGCATGGCCTCGGTCTTCGAGGAGGAGCTCCTCCAGGACCTCTCCGGCGAGGAGCGGGGTCGGCTGGGCGAGATGCTGACGCGCCTGCTGCGCCGCGTGGAGACGGCCCAGCCGGACGCCGACGGCCGCCTCACCGACCTGGACTGAGGCCCTACGGGCGCCCACACCTGGGCGGTTGACACGGGTGGGGCCCATGAGTAATGTTCTCCGGGTTGCCACACGGGCCTTACGGTTCTGGGGCAGCAACTCGAGCCGCACCGGCGGCAATCTCTACTGCATGTTCCCTGAACGGGATGGTTTTCGGCGTGCCGAATTCCGGACCGGGCGCCGATTAGGAGCCGCCGGG